>DATJPX010000107.1:0-3603 GCA_035506155.1 Anaerolineales bacterium | reverse complement strand
TTCCTTTACCACCAGTTGTTCCCGCTCCGCGCCGACGCTGACCAGCCGGATGGGCACTCCGGCGATGCCGGACAGCCGTTCCAGATAGGCCTGCGCCGCCGGCGGCAGGTCTGCCCAGCGGCGCACCCCGGAGACGTCCTCCTTCCAGCCGGGCAGCTCTTCGTAGACCGGCTCGTACGGACCGAGGTCTGCCGGGCCGAACTCCAGGTCGGCCAGGGTCTTTCCGTCCCGCTTGTAGGTGGTGCACAGCCGGACGATTTCCAGCCCGCTCAGGATGTCCAGCTTGGTGACGGCCAGCTCGCTGATGCCGTTGATCCTGACTGCGTAGCGCAGCAGGACCCCGTCCAGCCAACCCACCCGGCGCGGCCGCCCGGTGGTGGTGCCGTACTCGTCCCACGGGTTGGAGCCGCTGCCGCGCAGCCGCAGCGCCAGGTCGCCGGAGACCTCGGTGGGGAACGGCCCCGAGCCGACCCGGGTTTGGAAGGCCTTGACCACGCCGATCACCTGGGCGTCCGAGGCCGCCTCCAGGCCGAGGCCGAGGCCGGTCAGCGCCCCGGGCGCGGTGGTGGACGAAGAGGTCACGAAGGGATACGTGCCAAAATCCACGTCCAGGAGCGTCCCCTGGGCGCCCTCCACGAGGACGACCCTGCCGGCTTTGAGTGCAGCCTCCAGCTCGATCGAGACATCGGAAATATACGGTTTGAGGCGTTCGGCATAGCCGCGATACTCGTCGCACACCGCCGCCGGGTCCAGCTCGGCAGCCGCGAGCATCTTCAGGGTCCGGTTGGTATCGGCCACATGGTCGCCGATCCGTTCGCAGAAATCCGGGCTGAGCATGTCAGCGAGGCGCACCCCGTGGCGGGTGGCCTTGTCGGTGTACGCCGGCCCGATACCACGTCCTGTCGTACCGATGTTGCCCTTGCCGCGGGCCGCCTCGAGAGCCTTGTCGAGGGCCTGATGGGCGGGCGTGATGAGATGGGCGGCGTAGGAGATGTGCATTCGTTCAGGGGCCGCCGAAACGCCCGCCTTCTTGAGGGTTTCGACCTCGTCGAACAGGGTGCGCGGGTTGATGACCATACCGTTGCCCAGCACGGCAACGATCTGCGGGTGGATGATGCCGGATGGGATCAGGTGAAGTTTGAAGATCTGTTTCCCCACGGTGACCGTGTGTCCGGCGTTATCCCCGCCGTTGTAGCGGGCGCTGTAATCTGCCCGGCCGGCGAACCAGTCCACGATGCGGCCTTTCCCTTCGTCCCCCCATTGTGCACCAACGATGACTTGTAGTGGCATAAGAAGCTCCTCCAAAAAAGCAGTAGCATTATATCAGAGCCGGGGCGCGTGGTCTAAACAACATGGAAAAGAGGGCTGGCAAGGATGATATAATCTTTTTGGTGAAATTATGAAGACCAAAATCATTTTTGCTGGCGTTCTGTTCCTGGCGGGAATATTCCTCCTCTGGTCCCAGATACCCGTCTCGGCTTCCCCCGCCCCGCAGGTGGCGTATCCTTCCCCGACCCCCGGGCCGGACGGGAGGATCATCTACATCGTCAAAGACGGCGACACCTGCGAGCAGCTTTCGATCCTGTACGGCGTATCGGTGGATTACATCCGCACCACCAACCTGCTGGACAACAATTGCACCCTGCGGGCAGGCAAGCCGATCATGCTGGGCATTGGCGGACCGTCGGTGTCCTCGCCGACCCCCGGACCGTCCCCCACAGCCACGCCGGTCACTCCCACCCCCACCGTCAGCGCGGGCGGGACTGCCTCGATCTGCGTTTTGATCTACGATGACGCCAACGGGGATGGCTTGCGCCAGTCGACCGAGGGAGCCATCGCCGGCGCGGCCATCAGCCTCACCAGCGAGGACGGTACGTTCTCGAAGACCCTGACCAGCGCCATCAACCCGGATGCGACCGCCTACCAGGGCATGTGCTTCGATAATGTCCCCCAGGGGAAGTACAATGTCAGCGCAGCGGCCCCTGACGGATACAACCCCACCTCCGACCTGACTTCCAATGTGGAGGTCGTTCCGGGTGATACCGCCTACATCGACTTCGGCGCACAGCACAAGGTCGTGACGGACACCGGGAACACGAAGAAAGGCCCCTCACCTTTGCTGGGCATCTTCGGGGCGATGTTGCTGCTGGGCGGGGTCGGGCTGGGGGTGTATGCCTGGCGAATGCTCAGGCGGAAGTAATCTACTTTAACAAGCGATGAATCGAAGTACGGGCCAATCCAGGCCCGTGCTTTTTTATGGTCGGGGAGGCAGGGTATCCACCCGCCCGGTGAAACTTATTTGATGACGAAGCGGCTGAATTTCCCGGCGATCAGGTGCAGGTGAAGGTGCGGGACGGTCTGCCCGCTGTCGGCTCCGGTGTTGACGATCAACCGGTAGCCCGCATCGGCGACCCCCTCCTGCAGGGCGAGTTCCCGGGCCACCATGAACAAATGCCCGACCAGGTTCTCGTCTCCCGGGATCAATTCGTTGACCGAGGCGATGTGGCGGTTGGGGATGACCAGGATGTGCGTGCGGGCGATCGGGTGGATGTCCCGGAAGGCCGTCGCCCGGTCGTCACGGTAGAGAATCCTGGCAGGCGCCTCCCCGGAAAGGATCTTGCAGAACACACAGTCGGAAGCTTCAGGGGATGGGTCCATACTGGGAGGCACAGACGATGTCATAGTATTCCATTTCAGTCGCCTTGTTTTGATCGGCGTAGGCGGCCGCTTCCCCGGACATCTGGACGACCTCGTCCAGGTGCAGGGCGGCGTCCGTGTCCCAGTAGCGCGGCAGGACCATCAGCGGGTCGTTGACCGGACCTTCCGGGATCCAGGTCGGGCGGACCGGGTCGCCGCTATCGGCCAGCGGGACCCAGTTATACATCAGCGGGCCGCGCGGGTTGATCGTAAAGCCGAGCTGGTAACCCACTTGGCGGGCCAGGGCAGCGGCGTGGGGGGTAAACCCGCCGCCCGGCCAGATGAAGGCGATGGGCGTCTTGTCGAAGTGCAGCTTGAAGGCGTCGATCGAACCCTGCAGTTCGCCCAGGATGTATTCATCGCTCGAGGTCGAGTCGATCGGAATATCGTGGACTACCCCGTGCGCCTGGTGGTCCACCCAACCGGCGGCTTCCAGGTCCACCTGCTGCTGCCACAGGTCGGCCGTGCTCAGGGGGGTGCTGATCCAGGCGTTGACCACCGGCCAGTGATAGTCGTCCCAATACTGCTGGAAGAAGCGCTCGAAATATTGGCGGGTCTTGCGATCGTCCACCACCAGCAGGACGGAGCGTTCCGGGATCTTGGCGTTGTGATACAGGAATCCGGCCAGCTGGGCGGTCGTGATCGCCTGAAAGCCATCCGTGTAGATCTTCTTCATCAGCCGGCGGAAGTTGAACTCCGAGATCTGGTCGGGATTGGCCAGGGCGTCGTTGGTGATGATGTGGAACATGATCACCATCACCACTGTGCCGGGGGCGCTGTTGGCAGATGACCATTTATCCTTGATGTACTGGCAAGGTTCCGGGATGTACGTGTGCGGACTGTCCAGCGGATTCAGCAGGCTGGCCTGGTAAGGGACCGGCAGGGCGGGAGGCTCCGGCGTGGGGC
>DATJPX010000106.1:0-39023 GCA_035506155.1 Anaerolineales bacterium | reverse complement strand
ACGGCCTCGATCAAGTGACAAATCCCATCGATATTGGCTCTGTACCCGTCCAGGTTCTTTTGCTCATTCAGATCGGTGCGCGCAGCACAATGTACGATCATCTCGGGATGGAAAGCATGCACAGCATCAATCAACTGTTTCCGATCCCGGAGGTCCACTTTCTTCCAAAGAGACGAATGCCCCGGGTCCCGCGGCGGCAGAATATCAAAATTACATACGACCTCGCCTGCAGCGCGAAATTGCTCGACAAGATTCGTGCCAATAAATCCGGATCCGCCGGTAACCAGGATGCGTCTCACAAAGTCCGCCCTTTGGATGGATTTACTTCAGCTGCCTGCCAGCGTTTGTAAATTGCTACAATCCAGGCGTTGTGCTGGCGATGTAAATAGCGAATCCACCTGGAACGCGTATATTTGTTTGCGACGAACAGATCGGATTCGAAGTGTTCGATGATCTTTGTCGATTTCGAGGCGGGGTGGACCCGAAACGCCGCTAGATATTCATCGATCAAAGAAAGAGTAAAATATTGGCCAACCCGCAGTGAATAATCGTAATCCATCGCGAGATGTTCGTTTTCGTCGAACAGCCCGATCTTTTCGATGACCGTCCGCCGCCAAAATGTGGCCGGTTGGCTGATGTAATCGAGAATCAGAAGAACTTTATAATTCCCGAACTTCAGCCAGAAATTCTTGTATGCTGTGACCCTCCTGCGAATTTCCAGGCCATGGCTGTCAATGACCCGGCATTTACCTGTCACCCAATGCACATCCGGGTGGTCTGCAAAGAATTCGCCGACCCTGAGCAAAGCCCCCCGCTCATACCGGTCATCGGAATTCAAAAAAGCCAGGACCTCGCCCGTTGCCAGGCGGAAGCCCTGATTCAAAGCGTCGGACTGGCCTCTATCTTTTCGACTGATCCAGCGAAGGGAACCTTCGTACTTCTTCAAAATATCAAGCGTCCCATCTGTCGAACCCCCATCCATGATCAGGTATTCCAGATTGGGATAGTTTTGCTCGAGGACAGATTGGACGGTCTCTTCGATAAAGGACGCCTGATTAAAGGAAGGCGTGATAACCGAAATTTTCGGCAGCGCCCAATTCATCCGGAGGCCTTTTTTCCTTTTAATTGGAGAAGGTCTATCAGAAGCCCGCGAATCGAATGGAGGGTGAAGCCTGTCGAGATCAGGATCATACCGATGATCGAGAGGAGAACGCAGATCATCGCATACCCTACTGCAAGATGACCCGTAACCTGGAATCGGTCGATAACGACGATCCCCCAACCCATTCCAATCAGGATCAGGGACGCACCCGGTATGGTGAAAAAGATCAGGGGGCGGTATTGACCCATCAGCTTGGCGATCCCATCGATCACCTTCAATCCCTGGGCAACCGGATTGCGCTTGGGCGGCTCTGCGTAGATTACGTGGATGGGTACTTCGATCATTTGGAATTTTTGTTCCTGGGCGATGAACTGCATCTCGGATTCGACCGAGAAACCGTCCGACTCGAAGTCCATTTGGTCAAGAACTTGTCGGGAAAAAGCCCGGAAACCGCTCTGAGAATCGGTCAAATTCACGCCGGAACTGACGTTCGTCGCCATCGTCAATACCTGCTGCCCGAAGACCCGCCACTTCGGTATCCGGCTCTTGACCTCCAGGAACCGGGAACCGACGGCTATGTCTGCTTTGCCGGACAGGATGGGGTTCGCCAATATTGGGATGTCCGAGCACAGATGTTGTCCATCGCCGTCCAGGATGACGACGACCTGGATGGATTCGTCTTCCGAAAGGCAGCCCTTCGCATACCTAAAGCCGGTATTCAACGCGGCCGCCTTGCCCTGGTTGACAGGGTGCCGGAGCACCATCGCTCCTGCCGCTTCGGCAATATCGGCGGTCATATCCGCCGACCCGTCATCCACAACGATCACTGCCGATGCATATCGTTTGGCCCCCAAGACAACACTACCAATAAAACGCGCCTCGTTGTATGCGGGGATGATTACGATCGCGCTTGCGGCCGCAACCAAGATCGGTTGGGTTTTGGGTTCGGGTATGGCCTGGGGTTCCACGGTTGGTACCTTTCGTCGCAGTCAAATATCTCTCGAAATATTTTATCTTCAAATGGAAAGGCGCGACCTTACGGTTTCGTGAAAGAAGCTTACAGTGCCCGGACCACGGCCGGCATCGGAAAGCGCCTCCGGCAGACGGATATTTCGACCAATCTATAGTAGAATTCTCATTATTCCAACCAGGAGAAACCCGTGAAAAAGAAAACGACCATCCTTCCAATCATCCTGATCGTGAGCCTGGTTTTATGTTACTGCCTGGTCATTCTGGTGGGCGGGGCAATTTATGTGAGCCACAAATTCAATACCGTCCTGCCGACATTGTGGTCGACGCTGGCGTACCAACCTGCAACTTCCGTTCCCACGGCCACGCCGCCGATTGCCCTCACCCGTGAGCCTCCGGGCCAGATCCCGACCGAGGCGTTGACCCTGCTCGAACAGACCATCGTCCCGGAGAACGATCTGACCGTCCTGGCCTGTCGCTTCAAGGGGGTTTGCAACCTTCCGGCTACGCTGCCGCCTCCCGCCCAGCCCCTGTCTATCGGCGACCAGCAGACCTTCTGGGTCAACAACGAGGACACGCGGGCAAACTTGCAAGTGACCGCAACCCTGCGGTACATCACCCCGCACGTCTATTTCTGGGTGGAAAACACCGCCCACTACAACGCCTCGGAGATGAAACAGCTGGTGGATGCATTCGAGAACAAGATCTACCCGACCGACCGGGCCTTCTTTGGCTCGGAATGGACCCCTGGCGTGGACGACGATCCCCACATCTACATCCTCTATTCCGGCAACCTGGGCTCCAGCGTGGGTGGATATTTTTCTTCGCCCGATGAATACCTTCCGCAGGTGCGGAAATATTCCAACGCCCACGAAATGTTCTACATCAACTCCTCGGAAAACCTGGCCGATCCGTATACATACGGTACCCTGGCTCACGAGTTCCAGCACATGATCCATTGGAACCAGGACCGGAACGAAGGGGCCTTGCTCAATGAAGGATTTTCCGAACTGGCCACCTTCCTCAACAAATACGACAACGGCAATTTCGATACCTACTACTTGAGCAATCCCGATATAAATCTGACGGACTGGCTGGGGACCGCCGGTGCGAATACCGCTCACTATGGGGCGAACTTCCTCTTCGTGGATTACTTCCTCAACCGGTTTGGAGAAGAAACGACCAAGGCGCTCGTTCACGACCAGCAGAACGGCCTGGACAGCCTGGACGATGTCTTCAAACAACAAAACATAACGGACCCGCTGACCGGCAAGGTCATCACGGCGGATGATTTCTTCCTCGATTGGACGATCGCCAACTTCGTCCAGGATGGTTCCGTGGGCGACGGACGATATACTTACCAGAATTATCCCAACGCACCGCACGCCATCCCGACCGAAACCGTCTCGAATTGTCCCGCCGACAATGTCACCCGGACTGTCAACGAATACGGCGTCGATTACATCAAGATCAATTGCTCCGGCGCATACACCCTGCATTTCGAAGGCGCCACTTCGACCCGCCTGCTGCCAATCGATCCGCATTCCGGATCTTATATGTTCTGGTCGAACATGGGCGACGAATCCGACATGACATTAACCCGGCAGTTCGACCTGACGGCTGTCTCCGGGCCGGTCAACATATCGTACTGGACCTGGTACGACATCGAGCAGGATTACGACTACGTCTACGTAGAAGCCTCAACGGACGGAGAGCACTGGGACATCCTGAAAACCCCCTCCGGGACGGATTACGATCCCAACGGCGGCTCCTATGGCTGGGGCTATACCGGTCCGAGCAACGACTGGATCCAGGAAACCGTCGACCTGTCGAAATATGCCGGTCAAAAGGTATCCATCCGGTTCGAATACATCACCGATCCGGCCGTCAATGGCGCCGGGTTCGTCGTCGACGATATCTCCGTCCCGGCCATCCAATATTCGACCGACTTCGAGACGGACGATGGAGGCTGGCAGGCAAACGGGTTCGCCCGGGTCGAAAACACTCTCCCGCAAACCTTCCGGCTGGCGCTTATCACCCACGCCTCTGGCAACACGATCGTTACCCTGATCCCGGTCGCGGCGGACCAGGCTGCCGATATCCCACTCAGCATCGGCGAGAATGGCGTCACGGACGTCGTCCTGGTCGTAACCGGCACGACCCGCTTCACCCGCGAGGTCGCTCCCTACCAGTTTGCCATTCACTAACCTACCCGCGAATCTCACACCCAGGAATAGAACCATGTCCACTGCACCCAAATCCGAGGTCCTGCACGTCGCCGCCCTGGTCGAATACCAGGACGGGTCGGTCGTGTCCCGCCAAATCTCCAAGGCCGAGGGAGGGAACGTGACCCTCTTCGCCTTCGACGAAGGCCAGGAGTTGAGCGAACATACCGCTCCCTACGACGCACTCGTCCACGTGCTGGACGGGGAGGCCGAGATCCGCATCGGCGGAAATCCGTTCACGCTCGGATCCGGCGACGCCATTCTCATGCCGGCTAACATACCGCACGCCGTCCGGGCCGTTAAAAGGTTTAAAATGTTATTAACCATGATAAAATCCTGAGTTGGAAATATTCGGTCAAATCATCGGCGAGGGCATCATGAAAACATTTCTCAAGATTCTGAAGATCATCGGCATCAGCCTCGGGTCACTTATCGGGGCAATCGTCCTCTTCCTCCTGGTTTTGTTCGGGTACTGGTACCTGCGGCCCAACCAGGCTCATGTCAATAAGACCGTCGTGGTCGATAGCTGGGATATTGCCAACGACAAGAATCACAATTCCAACACCGACATGATCCAATGGAAGGGCCAGTTCTACCTGGCTTACGTCTCCTCCCCGTTCCACTTCGCGAGCAACAAATCGGTCCTGCACATCAAGGTCTCCAACGACCAAGGCCACACTTGGAACGAGGTACAAACCTTCAACGCGAACGGCCAGGACATCCGCGATCCCAAATTCGCCATCATCGGCAATCGATTGTTCCTGTATGCCTTGAAGAACGACACTTTCCTGGCCGAGCCCTACCTGACGATGTATTCGTACACAGATGATGGGACCTCCTGGCAGGAGCTTCAAAAAGTCGCCAACGTGGACGGCTGGCTGTTCTGGCGCCCCAAGACACAGGACGGGATCACCTACTACGATGCAGCCTACTGGCACGAACACGGCAAATCCGTTCTGCTCAAGTCCACGGATGGGATCAATTGGGAGATCGTCTCCTATATCCACCAGGGACAGCACAATGACGAGACCGAGATCGAGTTCCTGCCGGACGGACGCCTGCTGGCGACCGCCCGCCTGGAGTATGACAGTTTCGGCGACGGCATGTTCGGGTCCCCGAATGGCGCCACGCTGATCACTGTCTCCGAACCGCCCTTCACCACCTGGACCGACCTGCTGCAGAGCAAGGTCACCCGCCTGGACGGTCCGAACCTGTTCACCTACGACGGACGGGTCTTCGCCGTCGGTCGCTACCAGGTCAACCTCGGCCACAGCGGCCCGCTGACCGACCAGGGCAGCGCCCTGGCCAAGAAGCGCACCAGCCTGTTCGAGGTGCGCCAGGACGGCCTCGCCTACCTGACCGACCTGCCCAGTGACGGCGACACCTCCTACGAGGGCCTGATCATCGTCGGTGACAAGGCTTACATTTCCTATTACACCAGTCCGATCAACCATGACTTCGCCTGGATCCTGGGCATGCTCTCCCCCTCCCAGGTCCGCATGGCAGTGGTGGACTTGAAAGCCATGGAAACGCTGGCCAACCAGACCCCGGCGCATTGATCGAAAAGGAAAAAACGAATAGCGCACGATCGAACGACCCCGTCGGCAACGGGGTCGTTTCTTTGAAATGAGTGATACCAGGGTTTGTTTACAAGCGTTGGAATCGCCGGGAAACCGTAGGGGCAGAGTCGGGTAAGCGGCGTCAAACCGTGCTCCAGTCTACTTGTCATCCGCGGGATGAAAGCGGTATGATGAAATCAGCTCGTGTATTTCAACATGAGCTGGAGGGGATCATGTTCCGAACGATCCGTTTTGTGCTCACCATTGCATTCATCGCCGCCCTGCTCGCCGCATGCGTCGGGAGGGCAAACCAGTCGTTACCGCCCGCGCCTCAGGTCAAGCCCGTCAGCGCCAGCGAGGCGCCTGACCTGCCGGTCATCCAGATCGCCCGGCACCCGGGTCCGGTAGATTACAGCAGCATCAACCCGGACCCCGATCTACCACAGAAATACGACCCGAACTCTCAAAATCCTTTCCAGAATGACTACCGATCCGCCGACCTGTCCCGCCTGGACCTGTCCCACTCATTGGACGGCTTACTCTTCTCGGATTTCGACAGCAAGACGACCTGGCCGCCGGCCGAGCGAATGCCCGCCGGCTTCGATCCTCGGCAAATCATGGAGATAGGGAAAAATCCCGGCCTGGGAATACGGAGCCTGCATCAGATGGGCATTACCGGCACGGGTGTGGGGATAGCCATCATCGACCAAGTCCTGCTGGTGGACCATCAGGAATATAAAGATCGCCTGCGGCTCTATGAGGAAATCGATCCAACCGGCGCTGACGCCAGCATGCACGGCGCGGCTGTCTCTTCGATCGCCGTCGGGAAAACAGTGGGGGTTGCCCCAGGTGCGGACCTTTATTTCATCGAGGGATTCAACGGCAAGTGTTTCAATGTCCCCGCGATGTACCATTGCCTGGCGCAAGCGGTACGGCGCATCCTGCAGATCAATTCCCAGTTGCCGGCGGATCGAAAAATCAGGGTGATCTCGATCGCAAGAGGATATCGGCCCGGAGAGGACGGCAGCGATGACTGGAAAGCATCCATGCTTGAGGCAAAATCCGCCGGCTTGCTGGTGGTCAGCTCGAGCATCCAAGATATTTACGGTTTCAAATTCCAAGCCCTTGGCCGGGCTCCTTTAGCCGATCCCGATCTAGTCACTTCGTACGAACCCGGGCTGTTTTGGGCAAGCAGCTATTTTGCCGGTCAGCAGTTTTCGGATCGCCTTCTGGTCCCGATGGATTCGCGGACAACAGCCAGCCCAACCGGAGTGAATGATTATGTGTTCTACCGCCAGGGCGGCTGGAGCTGGTCCATCCCTTATATTGCCGGAATGTACGCCCTGGCCTGTCAAGTCAGGCCGGAGATAACTCCTGACGAGTTCTGGAAGACTGCCCTGAAGACCGGGCAGACCATCCAGGTCAAACACGCCGGCAGGAATTATTCCCTGGGAATCATCCTGGATCCGCAAGCGCTGATCGCCGCACTGCAAAAGTGATACCAGGTCCATCCCCCGTTACGCGCCATTTGTTGGAGGTTCCTTTCCTAGTAGATTCCCAAATACTCCCCGAGAAGGAAGTATCCCAGGAGGACGCCGGCCGCGCCCAGCCCGACGAAGACTGCCAGCACCGGCAGGAAGCGGCCCAGGTCAGGATGGATCCCCTCAGAGAGCAATTCGGGAAGGAGCAAGATAAGGCCGGTCGCTGCAGCAAAGACGAGGACAAGGTGCCAGCGATGCCGGCGTGGGCGGAACCACTCGACCAGCTTCTTCATCCAAGGTGCCGAAGCCAATTTTTCAAAGGCGACCAGCGGGACAGCGAACCTCCCCAGGCCATTCTTCCACCCCCTGAGGAGCGCCGCCAGGTCGTCGAAAATGTCTTCCCGGAATGGCTCTTCCCCCGGCAGCAAGACGGTCGCGGACGCCCAGACCATCCCGAACAGGATCAGCATGCCAAGGGCTGCCGTGAAAATGGCGCCCTGGACGCTCCCTTCCCGCCAGGCAGGGGGATAGAAAACCAGGGTCAGCAGACCCAACGCGTTGATGGCGACCGCTCTTTTCCAGGGACCCTTTCCCGCCCTCAGCCCCCTGCCGCTTATTTCCCTGGCGAAAATCCCGGTCACGAAAACGAGAAGGAGGGCCATCCCGCCGACGAGTGCGGCCAGTGGGACCGCCGCGGGGAAGAAACCGCTGGTCAGGAGAGCCCGCCCCAGGCCGGCCGCGTCCGCCACGAGGGTCACGCCGACCGCCAGAAGGGACACCGCCCCGCTGCGCAGGATCGACAGGAGCTGCCCGTCGTCCGGCCAGCCGCCCGGGAAGGGGCGAAAGACCCGGACGAGCATCAGCAGGGCTCCCAGAGGCGCCAGGAGGACCGCGAACGACCCGACCGCGTCGTAAGGGTCCTCGCCGAATGGATTTGCCGCTCCCAGGCCGGGGGCATGCTTGCAGTATTGAAAGAAGAAGACGAGCAGGATGGACAAGCCAAAAACGAGCAGCGAACTCAATTTAATTTTTCGCATGGTCGCAATTCTAATCCCGCCGGCTTGCAAAGACTGTCAGAAGGTATCATCAAAGAAGAATCCGGCGCACGACGATCGTGCGCCGGATGGGCATCCGAAATCCTACTCCTTCTCCCGCCAGCGAAATCCGCTCAACGCCCATAGGACGACGTTCGTTCCGTAAAAGACCCAGACCAGCCGGAAGGTGATCTCAGAGATATTCCCAAGACCAAGGTTGTAGATCTCTCCGGCAATCTCGGTTGCAAACCAGCAGGTGGCCGCGATGGCCGCCATCCAGACGTTCGGTTTCGGGTAGAGTTTGTAGCGCAGCGCTTCCCAGGAGAACCACATCGTCGTACAAAAGAAGGCCGTGTAGATCGGCCCAATGACGGCGTGCCCGACCCGGACCACATCCTTCCAAAGGATCCCGAGGGTGGCGGCCGCAACGCCGTAGATGACCAGCGGCAGCCAGATGTCCGTCCATTTGTAGTGCTTGAGGTAGGGCAGCCCACGGGCCATGCGCAGGATCAGGAAGATATGGGCGACGATGGAAAGTACTCCGCCGACCATGAAGACCCACGACCCGACGCTCAGGCTGGGGCTGACCACCACGATGCTCATCAGGATATCCGTGGGAAGCATGCAGCAGAACGCCGCGAAGAGCAGCCACCAATCCCGGCTGCTCAAACGGTCCCGGCCGATACCCAGGACGAGAACCATCGCCAGGAGGGTAATGCCCGGCTTGGCCACGGCCGGGTACAGGCTGGCAGTCCCGGCAAAGTAATTCAGCCAGTCGATGCCGAAGATCGACCCGGCCAGAAGCAGGATCGCTCCGACAATCCCAATGATCCAGTTGCGCTTGACAGTGCCGACGACCGGCCCCCCGGTGGTTTTATCCATACCTCCTCCTTAAAATTTGTAGGGGACGGCAGCTGCCGTCCCCTACAGGATATCAAATGTGAATTCCCATCCCTTCCGCCACGTGGGCGGCTTCCATGAGCGTTTCCGTCAGCGTCGGGTGGGCATGGACGTTGCGGGCGATCTCGGCCGGGGTCAGCTCCATCATGTGGGCCAGGGTCAGCTCGGGAAGCAGCTCGGTGACTTCCGGGCCGACCAGGGTGGCGCCCAGGATTTCCCCATACTTCTCGTCCACAATCAGCTTGACCCAGCCGGCGTAATCGGCCAGCCCAAGGGCCTTGCCGTTGGCCTGGAAGGGGAAGCGGCCCACCTTGACGGTGTAGCCGCGCTCCTTGGCCTGGGCTTCGGTGATCCCGAACGAGGCGACCTGGGGCTGGCAGTAGGTGGCCCGCGGCATCATCTCGTAATCCAGCGTGACCGTCTCGGCCTTGGCAATGTGCTCGGCGCAAACGATCCCCTGGGCCGTGCCGACGTGAGCCAGCATCAGCTTGCCGGTCAGGTCGCCGATCGCCCAAATGCCCGGGACGTTGGTGGCCATCTTCTCGTCGATCTCGACGAAGCCGCGCTCCGAAATCTTGACGCCGAGCTCCTCCAAGCCCAATCCCTTCGAGTTGGGGCGGAAACCGATCGCCACCAGGGCCTGCTCGGCCTCCAGGACCTTGGTCTCACCGGCCGCCGAGACGGTCACCTTGACGCCCGTCTTGGTCGTCTCGACCGACTCGACCTTGTGGCCGGCCAACAGCTTGATGCCTCTCTTGGTGAAGGCCTTGGCCACCTCGGAAGCGGCCTCTTCGTCTTCGAGCGGCAGGACGTGCGGGAGCATCTCCACCACGCTGACATCCACTCCATAGCCGTTCCACACCGTTGCGAATTCCATCCCGATGGCGCCCGCCCCGATGATGACGACCGACTTGGGCAGCTTCTCCTGCAGGATGGCTTCCAGGTAGGTGACCACCTTCTGCCCGTCCACCTTCCAGGCCGGTGGGACGGTCGCACTGGCGCCGGTGGCCAGGATGATATTCTTCGCCTTCAATTCGGTAACTTTGCCATCCTGGCCGGTCACCGCGACGCTGTCTTTTGCGGTAAGCCTGGCTGCGCCCATGTAGACGGAAATATTGTTCTTCTTCATCAAAAAGCCTACGCCTTTGGTCAAGCGGTCCGAGACCTGGCGTGAGCGTTTGACAGCCACCGAATAATCCAGCTTGAGATTTTCGAAGGAAAAACCGAATTCCTTGCCGCGCTCCCGCAGGATGTGGGCCACTTCGGCGTTTTTCAATAATGACTTGGAAGGAATGCAGCCCACGTTCAGGCAGACGCCGCCCAGCCATTGCTTGTCGACGATGGCAGTCTTCTGCCCGAGCTGGGCCGCCCGGATGGCGGCCACGTAACCAGCCGGGCCTGCACCGATGACGACCACATCATAATTTTCTGGCATACTCAATCCTCCTGTATCGATAAAATAAATCAAGGGTCGAGGGGATTATACCCTTAACCCTTGACGGCTTCTGTTGGAGGATTATCAGAATGCGGCGGGGAGGTTTTCCCGCCGTCCGATTCGAAGATCGAGGCTAATGAAAGGCCGCGGACAGGCGACGCGGGAACAGGTTGCGCCAGAACTGGACCGGCCAGGACACCGCCCGCCTGAGTTGCGGCAGGACCGCCATGGTCGCCCGTTCACCCAGGCGCACCACCTGGCGGACGTCCACTTTATCCAGCAATTGAATGTGGCTGACTTCCGGGCGGATGATCACCTCCGGGTTGTCCAGGCGCAGGCGCAATTCGGTCAACATCCGGTCGGTTGCATCGGCCGAGTGGATGTAAACATCCAGCGCCTGGGCGAGGCGCAGTTTTTTCAGGCCGTTCATAACCATCGAAGGGATCTTGCCCGGGAACTGGAACGGCGCCGTCCCATTGAGCTGCCCGAGCGGCGGCGTCAGGACGACCGCCACAACCGGCAGCTTGGGCATCAAGGTGCGCGCCGGTGTGACCGGCACAGGATCCATGCGCGCCCCGTCCACCAGCTGGAGATCGCCGATCCGCTGGGGCGGCAGGAGAGCCGGCAGGGCTATGGTCGCCAGGACCGCATCCATCACCCGGCCCTCCGCGATGACCACCTCGCTCGCCGTTTGGATGTCCACGGCGGTGACCACACAGGGCAGCTTCAAATCCGCAAACGTCCGATCGCCCAAATATTGCTCGAGAAGCCTGCTGACTCCCGCCAGGCCGAGGATGGCCGGGCCGTCCGCGCTGGAACGGCCGAACAGCCGGTTCTGATCCATCCCGGCAAAGATCTCTTCTATCTCATCGGGCGTATACCCGGCAGCATAGAAAGCGGCAATCAAGCCGCCCGCGCTGGTCCCGGCCAGGGCCCGGATGTGGTAGCCTTCTTCTTCAAGACGCCGAATCACACCGATATGAGCATTGCCGCGCGTACCACCCCCGCCGAGGGCAAGGGAAATATCCATCCAGATCATCTCCTGAGTTTAGATAAGCCCATTATATTTGTTCCGGGCAAGACCCAAGTTTACACTTGTGTAATCTGGATGGCGAACTTTATTATTATTCCTTAATGAATCGAATAGCGCATGATCAGCTGGGTTTCGGAAGCGCGCCCTGCCAAGACAAAGCCCGCCTTGCGATATGCAGCCGCAATCCCCATGTAGCCGCTGCAGCCGTGGAGGCCTTGTCCGGCCAGCCTGGGAACATCCAGGTCCAGCGGATATCCTTCGACGATCCTGGCGCCCCGGCTCCGGGAGTATTCGACCGCCCCGCCCAGCAGGTCCGCCATGAGCCCCTGCCTGCGATGTTCCCTGGCGATGAAGAAGCAGACGATCGACCAGACCGGCTGATCGTCGAGGCGCTTGAGCGTGCGGGAGTTTTCCAATGCCCCGAATTGTTCACGCGGCCCGACCGAGCACCAACCCACAGGCTGCCCACCCACGTAGGCCAGCAGGCCGGGCGCCTCGCCTTTGAAAGTCGCCTCGTGCAGGACTGCTTTCCTGCCCGCCCCACTCAGCCGGTTGAAATCAGCCCGCCTGATCCGCCAAAAGGCGCACCAGCAGTTCGAGTAAGCGCCGCGTGGACCGAAGAGGGTCTCCAGGCCCGTCCAACGATCGGGGGTCAAAGGATGGATGGTCGCAGGCATGCCAGGCTCGTCCAAACAAACGTTCGTTGTCCCCAGTATTACTGAAAGGTCTTCCGGCGTCAAGCCCAATTTTCCAGGCAGTCCACGACCTTGGAGAGGAACCGGTCTGCGGAGGCCCCGTCGAGGATGCGGTGGTCGAAAGTGAGCGAGAGATAGACCATCGGACGGATGGCGATAGCGTCGTTGATGACGACGACCCGTTTCTGGATCAGGCCCACCCCCAGGATGGCGCACTGCGGCTGGTTGATGATCGGCGTGGCAAAAAGCGACCCGGTCACCCCGTGGTTGGTGATGGTGAACGTCCCGTCCTTGACTTCATCCGCCTGAAGCCTGTGGCTGCGCGCCCGTTCCGCCAGGTCGTTGACCGCCCGGGCAATTCCCAGCAGGGACAGCCCATCCGCGTTCTTGATGACCGGGACGATCAACCCTTCCTCCCCAAGGGAGGTTGCCATGCCGATGGAAATTGCCGGGTGGATGCGCAGGCCGGTCTCCTCCCAGGAGGAATTGACCATCGGATAAGCCTTCAGCGCGGTCACGGTCGCGGCCACCAGGTAGGCGGTATAGGTCAGGTTGGCGCCGTCCCGGGCAAAAGCCGCCTTGCTGGCTTCCCGGTGCGCGGCGACCCGCGAAAGGTCGGCTTCCATGACGGTCGTGACATGCGGGGCGGTCGTCTTGGAGAAGACCATCCGTTCGGCAATCTGCTTGCGGATCGTGGTATGTGGGACGAAGTGGTTACCGGGTATCATCGCGGGGGCCTGACCGCCCTGCGCTTTGGCCGCATCATCCTTTGCGAAGACCAGCTCGGTCGGGCGGAAGAGGTCGCCGTCGGCGGGCGTCTCCCAAATAGCCGCACCCGCCTGCGGACCCGCTTCCAGGAACGCCAGCACATCCTTCTTGGTAATGCGGCCGCCCTGTCCGGTCCCCTTGACCCGCTGCAGGTCGACTTTCTTTTCCCGGGCGATCTTCGCCACCACCGGGGAGATGAATCCCAGCTCGTGCGCCTCCACCGGGCCGGTCGCCCCGGTTTCCGTCGGAACGAACATGGCCTTTTCAGGCTGGGCGGCTGCTGCAGGCTTGTCAGATTCGGGAATCTTCTCCCCAGGTCGGCCGATCCAGCCGATCACCGTCCCGACCTTGACGGTCGTCCCCTCCGGGATGAGGGCAGCCAGGAGCACGCCTTCGGCCGGGCTGGGGATCTCGGAAACGACTTTATCCGTCTCCACTTCCAGGAGCGATTCCAGGTTGGCGATCTTCTCGCCCGGCCCCTTCAACCACTTGACGACCGTCCCTTCGACGATCGACTCGCCCAGTTGGGGCATGATGACTTTGGTCGGCATGTTTCCACCTTTTCGTGCTCTGCGAATCCAGTCCTTCGATATTTCCCGTTCCGGCCCCGTACGCCGTTAATATGCTGCCAGGTCCCGCATCGCCGCGGCGATCTTCTCGGGATTGAGCATGAACCAGTCCTGGAGCGGATGGCTGTACGGCATGGCCGGCACGTCCGGGCCAGCGAGCCGGCGGACCGGCGCGTCGAGGTCGGTAAAAGCGCCCTCGGCAATGCTGGCGGCGATCTCGGCGCCGTACCCGCCGGTCAGGTTGGCCTCGTAGACCACGAGGGCCTTGCCAGTCTTGCGAACGGATGCCAGGATGGTCTGGCGGTCGACCGGGTAGAGCGTGCGCAGGTCGACGACTTCGACATTGATTCCTTCACCGGCCAGCGTCCCGGCGGCTTCCAGGCAGTAATAGTGCATCATCCCGTAGGCAAAGACGCTCAAATCCGCGCCTTCCCGGCTGACTTTTGCCTGTCCGATCGGCACGGTGTACTCGCCTTCGGGCACTTCTCCTTTGATCAGGCGATAGCCCTTCTTCGGCTCGAAGAAGAGCACCGGGTTGGGATCGCGAACCGCGGATTTGAGCAGACCCTTGGCGTCGTAAGGGTTGGATGGGACCACCACCTTGAGGCCGGGGGTATTCGTGAAAAAGGCTTCCACCGACTGGGAATGATAGAGCCCGCCGCCGATGCCGCCACCATAGGGCGCCCGGATGACCATTGGGACGGTCCACTCGCCGCCCGACCGGTAACACATCTTGGCGGCCTGGTTGATGATCTGGTTGAAGGCCGGGTAGATGAAATCCGAGAACTGGATCTCGCAGACCGGACGCATGCCGTATATGGCCGCCCCGATCCCTACCCCAACGATGGATGCCTCGGAGAGCGGCGAATCGATCACCCGCTCCGCTCCGTACTTGTCGATCAAACCGACCGTGGCCCGGAATACCCCGCCGCGCTTGCCGACGTCCTCACCGACGACGAAAACGTTCGGATCGCGCTCCAGCTCCTCATCCAGGGCCAGCCTGACCGCATCCACGAGGGTCATCTCAGGCATGCTGGACCTCCTCGGCGTAGACGGGGAAAGCCGCATCCGCCGGTTCAGGATAAGGCGCGGCGGCGGCATCCGCCAGAGCCTGGTCGACTGCCGCTATGGCTTTCGATTCCAGCTCGTCGATCTTCGCCTTGGTCAGGTATTTTTGCGCCTGGAGGGTTCGCTGGGTGACCAACAGGGGGTCGTCTTTCTTATGTTCGTCCACCTCCTCGCGCGAGCGATAGCTGCGGTCGTCATCGTCGGAGGAGTGCGGCGTCAGGCGATAGGCGCGCGCCTCGATCAGGGTCGGACCCTCCCCGCTGCGCGCCCGGCTGACGGCCGTCTGCACGACCTCGTAGACCTTGAGCATGTCCGTGCCGTCGACGGTGACCCCGGGCAGGCCCAACCCACAGGCCTTATCTGCCGAGCTGGGGACGGCCATCTGTTTCTGGATCGGCTCGGAAATGGCGTAGGAATTGTTCTGGACAATGAAGATGATCGGCAGGCAATGGATGGCCGCCCAGTTGACGGCTTCGTACCATTCGCCCTGGGCGGTCGAGCCCTCGCCGATGGACGTGATCACGATCCGGTCTTCGCCGCGCATCTTGATTCCCAGGGCAATCCCGGCCGCGTGCAGATTATGCGAGGCGACCGGGGAGGAAAGGCTGACGACGTTGGCCCGTTTCAGGCTGAAATGGCTGGGCATCTGGCGGGCGCCTGAAGACGGCTCCCCCTTCTTTCCCATCAGTCCCAGCATGAACTCGTAAGGGGTCAAACCAAGCGCCATCATCATCGCCAGATCCCTATAATAAGGAGCGACCCAGTCGTAGCCTCGCTTGATTGCGTATGCTGCTCCGACCTGGGCCGCTTCCTGGCCGATCCCGGATATATGGAAGGCGATCTTGCCCTGGCGATGTAGCGCCCAGGCTCGCTCGTCTGTGCGCCGGGCGAGTAACAGGGTCCAATACATTTCCAAAAGGGTTTCTTTGGACAGGTCCATTCCCATCGCTCCTATTATGATAAATATTATCATAATAGGAGCGAAAATAAAAGGAGAGAGATCGCCGGCCCTAACGCAACTCTCACAAGGAATCATTCGTGGGACAAGATCAAGCCTTGTCCCACGAATGATCGGCGATCCACGCAGAATCGGCCTAAAAATCAAGTGAGGTGCAGATCCATGACCTGGCGGAAGTGATACCCATAGATGGCCAAGGTGATCGCCAGGGGGAAAAGTTTTGGCTTTCGCAGCAGCGTCCACAGGAGGAGATTCCAGTACTGCAGGCGCTCCTTGCCGATGATCCCAAGGCGGACCACTGAGCGCAGGAAGGCCCGGAAATATTCGGCGTTGATCGGATTGGTGATCTTGGGGGCCTTGTATTCCCGCAGGAACGTCTTGACCCGGGCATAGTAATTCTTGGGGGCGTACAGGGTCCGGACGACCGCCCGGTAGCCTTCCTGGAGCAGGTCGATCTTCATCTTCGGAACGATGTTCGTCTCGCCATCCACGTTGTCGCCCGAGAAGCTGCCGATCAACCGTCCATCTTCTTCCATCCGTTTGTAGAGCCGCGTCCCGACCGGCGCCTGGAGCAAACCAACCATGGCAGTGACGATTCCGCTCTTCTGGATGAAATCCACCTGGCGCTGGAAGGTGGAAGGGGTATCGCTGTCGAAACCGATGATGAATCCGCCCTGGACCTGCAGGCCGGCGCGTTGGATCTTCTTGACATCCGCGTTCAGGTCGCGATGCAGGTTCTGTTTTTTATTGCACTCTGCCAGGCTGTCATCGTCGGGGGTTTCGATCCCGATAAAGACGGTATCGAAACCGGCCTGGACCATCTGGTCCATGAGGCGATCATCGTCAGCGATATTAATGGAGATCTCGGTATTGAATGGCATACCCTTTTTGCCCTTGCGCCATTCGATCAACGCGGGCAGGAGGTCCTCCCGCAGGTGTTTTTTATTTCCGATCAAGTTATCGTCCACGAAGAAGACCGGTTCGCGCCAGCCGAGGTCATAAAGGCCATCGAGCTCGCGCAGGATCTGGGCAGACGTCTTGACCCTTGGCAGGTGACCATACAGCGAGGTGATATTGCAAAACTCGCAGTCGAACGGACAGCCGCGCGAGTACTGGATCGACATGGTGGCGTATCGCTTCCGGTCGGCCAGCTCCCAGAGCGGGGCCGGGGTTCGGGAGATGTCCGGGAAATCCGTCGATGTATACATATGCTGGGGATGACCGGCCTCCAGGTCCCGCAGGAAAGGCTCAAGGGTCACCTCGGCTTCGTTCAACACGAAGTGGTCCACGTCCGGGAAGCTCCCGGGCTCGGCCGTGAAGAGCGGCCCTCCGGCAACCACCTTCAGGCCGGCGGCTTTGCAGCGGGCGATCACCTGGAAAGTCGACTTTCTCTGGACAGTCATGGCGCTGATGAACGCATAATCCGCCCAGGCCAGGTCCCGGTCCCTGAGCTTGCGAACGTTCAAGTCCACCAGGCGTTTTTCCCATTCCGACGGGAGCATGGCCGCCACGGTCAGGAGGCCCAACGGCTCGGTGGAGGCCTTCTTGCGAATGAATTTCAGGGCATGCTTGAAGCTCCAAAAGGTATCAGGAAATTCCGGATAGAGCAGAAGGATTTTCATGGGTATCTCCAAAGTAACTTCTAAATGATGTCAACACAAGCGTCACCCGATCAAGTGGTCCTGTGAGCGGGAAAAGAAATCCTCGGATTCCTCCCTTCAAAATAGCTTGATTTGCATTATAGGCAGGAAACCCTCAAGAATCATTTTTGATAGAGGACGGATAGGAAACGGATAGCTAATTCCCCCACCAGGCAGCAACAGTTAAAATGACCGAAATTTCCGGACTCCCTTGGATACTTCAGGCTCCCCCATTTACTCATTCCCCGCCAGGCGATTCCAGGCGTTTACGCCTGGACGACCGGGAGGGTCAACAGGGCATGGGGTACGATCAGGACCTCACAAGCCAGACCCAATTCACCTGCCGCGTGCGCCAATGCCTCTTCCATCGTCTCCGCTGGAATCATTTTACAGTCGGCGACGAGATCCGGGAATCGACTGCCGACGATCACGACTTTTGCCCCTTCCAGCACCTTCGCCATGACAAATGCACGCTGTTGCCCGGGAGGGTACCCGTTCTTTCGGGCATCCTCGAGGATGGAATGGATCGTCGGGGCATTCCGCATTGCGGCCAGGAAGCGCTGCTCGCCAACACCCTGCCCGGCGCCTTCGTCGCATCGCGCCGGAATGATGAAATACCCGCCCGGCCGGACAACCGGGGTCGGGGCAAAAAACAGATACGAGGGGGCGCGGCTGGCCTGATAGAGATTGACATCCTTCGGCGAGCCGACCCCGCCGATCGCGATATCCACCTGGGATGGAATCGGCACCTCATAGACCGATTTGGCAAACGACACAAGCTGGCGGTGGGCAAATACCGGATCGCCAGCGGCTACGCGCAGGACGCGTTTTTCGTCATCCTGGACCACGTTAACGATGAAATCGAGACCCGCTTTTCGCCCAACCTCCATGACGGCTTCCTGGAAGGGATTCCCGTCGATGCGGCCGAGCCGCGTGCCCGGGTGGTCGACGAAAGCCGGTCCGTGGGTGAAGGCGATCAAGGCTTCGCCGGCGGCGCCCACAGCCAGGGTCTTCGACCCGCCGGAATATCCGGCATACTGATGGGGTTCCACCACCCCAGTTGCAATCAGCAGATCGGCTTCGACGGCGGCTCGATGAAGCAGGATAGGAACTCCTCCAGTCGTCTTGCCAAGATCGACCAGTACTGTAGGGTTCTGCGGTTCGTTGTCGATCACCCGGTATCGCCGGACGACCTCCGCTCCCAGCTTGGCCACCTTCTCCACTTCCGTGGAAGGACGGTGCATCCCGACAGCGCAGAGCAGCGTAATATCTTCATCCTTGATCCCGGCCGAGGCAAGCTCGTCCAACATGGCCGGAACCATCAGGTGATCCGGGCAGCTGCGAGTGCTGTCTGTGAAAACGATGCAGACCGTCCTGGCTGATTTTGCAAGTTCCCTCAGGGGAGGCGTCCCGACCGGGCCGTCGAGG
Source organism: Anaerolineales bacterium (assembly GCA_035506155.1). Classification (GTDB taxonomy): domain Bacteria; phylum Chloroflexota; class Anaerolineae; order Anaerolineales; family Villigracilaceae; genus UBA877. Next base: position 20,159 of record DATJPX010000106.1, on the reverse strand, counting down.
GCTTCTCGGATCGCTTGCTTGACGTCCGGGATGGGCGCGCCCGGCCTCGACACGGCAACGGTCGCGTGCATCGTCCCAGGCAGCCTGAACTCCAGGGTCGATTGACCATAAGGGACTCGATAGATTGGGCGTGAATCCGGGGAAGGCGAGGGATCCATTTTTTCTCCAGGAGGAAACGATAAAGGGCTGCTAGTATAAAGGATACAAAAGGCCGGTCCCGAAGACCGGCTCTTCTCATTTGTTCAAATAAACCTGGTTGGCTCCCCAGAATACCTGATGGACCTCGCCCGGATCGCCCAACAATTCAGGCAATATCAGCCTGAACTGGGAAGCGTCCCCACTGGTATAAAAGAGCAGCCGCCCCTGCCGGGTATTGTCCGACCGGGTTCCTGCAGCATCCAGCAGCCTGCCGGCCTGGCGGGCAACCGCAGGCGCCGGATCGATCACCCGCACCCCGGGCCCAACGATTTCCTGAATCAAGGGGATCACGAAAGGATAGTGCGTACAGCCCAGGACAACGGTATCGATACCTTCCGCGAGCATCGGCTGCAAGGCGGATTCCAGGATCGCCCGTGTTTCGACATTATCCAGCTGCCCCCGCTCAATCTGCTGGACCAGACCAGGGCAGGTGCTTTGGAGAAGGGTAACGTTGCCGGCGAACCTTTCGACGACCGAGGCGTACAGGGCGCCCTGGAAGGTCGCCGGAGTGGCCAGCACGGCAACTACGCCGCTTTGGGTGGTTTCGGCAGCCGGTTTGACAGCCGGCTCCATACCGACGATAGGCAGATCGGTGAATTTATCCCGAAGGTAGTGAAGGGCAGCCGCCGAAGCGGCGTTGCAAGCAACCACGACCAGCTTAACGTCCTGCCCAATCAGAAAGCGGACGATCCCTTCCGAAAAGGCCTGGACCTCTTCAACCCGCCGCGGGCCATAAGGAACGTGACCCTGGTCGCCAAAATAGACCACGGACTCGCCCGGCATCTGCCGGCGGATCGCCCGCAGGACGGAAAGCCCCCCCACTCCCGAATCAAAAATCCCGATCGGCCGGTCCGAACTCATCGATTCTCCTTACAACGGTCGGCTGCTTCCACGAAAGCCTTGAAGAGCCGCCGCGCGGCAGGTTGATCAGGAAGGCACTCCGGGTGCCACTGGACGCCAATCCCGAACGGATGACCCGTCAATTCGACCGCTTCGACCAGTCCATCCGGGGACAAGGCGACGGGCATGAGCGCAGGCGGTAACTCCTTCGCCCCCTGGTGATGCAGGCTGTTCACGGAAAGCCGGATCTCGCCCAGAGCCTGCGCCAGCCGGGACCCCTGCGTTACATTGACGGGATGAGCCAGGTAATCGCGAGGATGGTTCTTCTCATAATCGTGCTCCAGGGCGCCCGGGAATTGATCCGGGAGATGGGTATACAACGTACCACCCAGGCCGACGGTTACCACCTGGAAGCCCCGGCAGATCCCCAGGAACGGTTTTTTTCGATCCACCGCGCCCGAAAGCAGGGAAAATTCGACCGCGTCCCTTTCCGGATCCACGTCCCCGATCTTCGGGTGAGGCTGGCCGCCAAAGCGTTCCGGAGCAATGTCGCCGCCGCCGGTAAGCAGGATACCGTCCAACCTGGTGTAAAGTTCCCGGCTCGCCGCATCGGACAGGCCGGGGGGAACCAAAACGGGCACGCCTCCCGCCTCAGTCACCGCAAACAGGTACGACTCCATCAACGCAACAATCGGGCTGTCCTTGCCATTCAGCCCACGATAAGCTGTCAAGCCGATCACTGGTAAAGTCATTCCTGCTCCTATAAAAGAGAAAAGGGCGCAGCACCATGGCTGCACCCTTTTATTGTACACGCTTTTGGGCCTACTCGAATTTCTGCTTCAAGTGGGCCTTCTTGCCCGTCAGCCCGCGCAGGAAATAGAGCTGCGCCCGGCGGGTATGGGTGTGACGCTCCACCACGACCTTGTCGATGCGCGGGGAGTGCAGCAGGAAAGTCCGCTCCACGCCGATCCCGTTCGAGGCAGTCCGGCGGACCGTGAAGTTCGAGTTGTTGCCGCCCTTGCGCATGCGGATGACGGTACCCTTGAACTCCTGGATGCGCTCGCGATCGCCTTCCTTGATGCGGACGTGCACACTTACCTGGTCACCGGGATTCAGATCGGGGATATTCGGGTTCTTGGTGGTGTTGAATTCTTTGTTCAAGTCGATCATTTTATGTCTTCCTTCTTGAATATTCTAAGCATACCTTGTGGCGCGGGGCGAGATTATAACATGCGTCAGGGAAGGAGGCAAGGACAAATTTCGAGTATAATTCCGGCGCCCGCCCCTGTAGCTCAATGGATAGAGTAATGGACTTCGAATCCAGTGGTTGAGAGTTCGAGCCTCTCCAGGGGCGCTGACGTTTAATCCAAACAGGAGACCAATTGACCGGTCTCCTGTTCTTTTTTAATTGCCCCGGCGTCAGGACTGTGTTCGCGGCAGACAAATCGAAAAGATCGCGCCACGCCCGTCCGGGCCGTTCTCGACCTGGATATGGCCGCGATGATGTTCTACCACCTGCTTGACGATCGAGAGGCCGAGGCCTGTCCCTGGCGCACCGGAACCATGGCCGGCTTTTCCGCGATAGAAACGCTCGAAAAGGTGGGGAAGATCTTCGCTGTTGATCCCCGGGCCGGTATCCTCGACCACCAGCCTGACCGCGGGCGGGTTGCTGCCGTTCTCTGCAATGGTCCGGACGATCACCTGCCCCCCCGAAGGAGTATAGTTCAAGGCATTGGTCAATAGATTCGAGACCGCCTGGAGCATGGTCGGTTCATCGACGTAGATCGCAGCAAGGTCCGGCTGGAGTTCCGTCAGGATGGTCAAGCCGCGCTCTTCCGCAAGCGCCTGGCGGTCATTCACCAGGGTTTGCACCAGATCGTTTAGATTGCATTGGACCGGCCGGAAGGTCACCTGGCCAAGATCCAGCCGGGAGAGATTCAGGAGGTCCTCGATCAGGCTGCGCAGCCGCTGGAGTTCCCGGCCAATGACATCCAGGCGTTCTTCGGTCTTCACCGTCGGTTGAGCGCGCAGCATTTGATAATAAAGGACCAGATTGGTCAACGGTGTACGCAGCTCATGGTTGATATTGGCGATGAATTCGGATTTCAGCCGGTCGGCCGCCTGTGCTTTCTGCAAAGCCAGTTGGAGTTCGGCGGTACGCTCGGTCACGCGCGTCTCGAGTTCCGCGGCGTGATGGAGGGTCTTCTCGTTCAAGCGCATTCGATGGATGGCGTTGCCGGCCATCTCGGTCAAGGTGATCAGCAGGCGGGCGTCCTCGCCGGCGAATTCGCGCGGCAAGGGCGCGGAGACCATCATCAGTCCGATGGCCTCCTTTTCAGTACGAATTGGGACGCAGACCGCGGACCAGTCCGGCGGGGCGACATCCCTCAGCCCGCGCACAGCCTGGTTGTCGATGGCAACATTGTTAGAGAAATAGATATCCTCTGTGACCAGGACGCTTCCCAATAAATTTCCGGCTCGTGAAATTTCCAAACCTGCTGCCTTCGTCAGCCAGCCTCGCGAGACGATCTGCTTCAGATCTCCCCGGTCTGTATCGTCGCCCAGCCAGATCCCTCCGGTATCGACGCCCAAGGCCTTCAGTGTATCGTCGAGAAGTTGCGGCAGCATCTTTTCGATCGACTGGGCCAGGCGCAGGGATGTGGATACTTTATTGACGATCTCGAGTTCGGTGATCCGCGAGGTCGTCTCATCGAATAGCTTTGCCCGCTCGGCTGCCAGGCTTATTTCCCGGCCGATCGCCTCCACCAGGGCAATCTCTTCCGTCGTCCACGAACGGGGAACAGGCGATGAGACTGCCAACCCACCAATCCGCAAGCCTTTGGATATCAATGGAACCGCTATGGTGGAGCGCATTCCCATGGATATAAAGATATCGCTGAAGCGTGCCTTTACGCTGTTGAAGTCATTGACGACGAGTGTATGAGAGAGGGAAAATTCCCCCGCGATCGCCGCGTTTGCCATCAACGCACTGATCGAGGCGGGCACGCCTTTCGAAGCGACCCGCTGGATATTGTGCGGGGACCAGGACAGCCAGATGGCGCCCATATCCAATCCCAAGGCTTTGAGGGACTGTTCCAGGGCGGTATTGAGGATCTCGTCCAGGCTGGTGCCGGCGCGGGCCGAGGCGCTGATGATCGCATTGAGGGCGACCTGCCGGATGGCCCGCCGCCGGGTCTCTTCGAAGAGACGGGCATTTTCGATGACAACGGCCGCCTGGTTCGCCAGGGTGTTGAGCAGACGTTCGTCGTGTTCACCGAATGCGTCCGGCGTGGGACTCTCGACGTTGATGCAGCCGATCGTTTTTCCGGCAACTTTGAGCGGCACGCATAGCTCCGAGTTGATTCCCTCCAGCACCTGAATGTAGAGAGGATTCTTTTCGACATCGCCGATTCGCAGGGAGCGTCCCATCTTGCAAACCCAGCCAATGATCCCGCCATCTGAAGCGCTCACGGCCTCGCCGACGCGGTCGAATGTCTCTTGATAAGCCTCCCCGGCCAGCCCCATGGCGCTCAGCGCCAGGATATGCGGATGTTGATCTTCCACGAGCCAGATGCTACCGGTCCAGCCCAATAAATGTTCGATGGTATCCACAATGCGCTGGGCCACCGCATGAACGCTGTGAATCTGGGCTGCCGATAGGCTGGCCTGGTAAAGGAGTTCCAATTCGACCAGCCGCTGGCGGGTCTCCTGGAACATCCGGGCATTGTGAACCGCGCTGGCAGCTGCGCCGGCAAAGAACATCAACTGTTCCATTTCCGCATTGGTGTATTTCCGGATCGGCGAACCATTGCCGTTGTCCACCTCATGGACTGAGAGGGCTCCAACCAGTACCCCGCTGTACAGCATCGGGACGACCATGATACCCGTGATCCGGATGGCATCGAACTGCGGCAATCGGTGCTCCCAAACCCGGTAATCCTCCACCGAGAGCGGTCGGTGTGTCTTGGTCACCTGCGCCATCAGGCCTTCTCCTGGTCCGAGGCGCATCCCGACGAAACCCTGGTAGCCATTCGCCACCATCATTTCCATCTCTTTGGTGTCTTCGTGATAAAGATAGATGGAACCACCGGAGGCATTCAAAAGGGAGGCCGCCCGGTCGACGATGGTCTGGAGTAAAGTCTTTGTATCTTTCTGGGTGGCGATGTCGTGCGTGGTTTGATAGAGGGCGGTCAGCTCATCTGCCCGCCTCCGGATTCTGGCTTCGTTCTCCCGCAGGGTGTCCTCGGCGCGTTTTCGGTTGATCGCCATGGCAAATTGGGAGGAAACGAATTCCAGGATACGCTGTTCCCGAATCCCATAGGCGGTCGAATCCTCATAATCCTGAACAGCCATCATTCCGATCACCTTGGGACCTACCGAAAGGGGGACACCCAGCCAGATCAGAGAGGATGTGCCAACCAGTTCGATCTCTCCCAACTTTTCAAGCTCGGTTTGTTTCTCGACCGTGCACAACAGGGATTTACCGCTTCGCAAAACGTACTCGGTCAGGCCTTTTCCGGGCTTCATGCCACGCGGGGGAGCATCATAGTCATCAACGCTATAGGGGAAAAGGATCAGGTCCGAATCAGGGTCGAGCAGGGCAATATAGAAATTACGCGCCGGCATGACCTCAGAAATGATGGCGTGCACGGCCGGGAACAAGTCATCCAGGCGTTTCGACCGGTCGGCGGCCTGGGCAATCCGATAGACCGCATCCTGCAAAACCTCGGCCCGTTTCCGCTCCGTAAAATCGACTGCCGTGCCTAGGGCAGCGGGTTTGGCTTCGAACTCGATGGGGGCAAGCGCCAAATCGATCCAGCGCTCTTCGCCATTCTTCGTCACAATTCTGAATTCAGCGCGCGGCGGAGCTTGCTCGCCCCGTTGTACCTGCGCCCCCCAGCGATGGATGGATTTCTTCGTCCCGCTCGGGAAGAGGTCATAGAAGTTCATTCCCAGGAGCTCCTCCTGGGAATAGCCGGTCAGCAGCTCAGTGGCAGGATTTACATACCTGAAGTGGGTACCTTGAAAAATAAAAATCGCCGACGCGGTCATTTCGGCCAACGTCCGAAACTTGGCATCGCTTTCCAATGCTGATCCGAAGTTTTTTGGAGCGGGTAAATTCCCGGATGGATGCGCCATATCCCAAGATCATACGATCGTTTCCTCAAGTATAGCACGAGAAGCTGAGTGGAAGAAAAAATACCTGCTGTTGGGTGAGGGGGGCACCCAACAACAGGCAGCTTCATTTTAGCCCAAAATCGGAAAAAATCAAGCCGTCGCGGGTAATTATCCATTACAATTATCAGGAATTGGAGATGAGGAATGTTACGACTTTATTCAGCTTTTGTCATTATGCTTTTCCTGACTTCGTGCATCGGCGGGAATATCCCCCTGGACTTGGTGACACCGATGGTCTCACCCTCCCAACCGCCGGCGATCTTGACCCCCACCCCACCGTTTGTCGCCTCTACCACTCCAACACTCACGGGTACATTCACGCCTGTTGGAACAGACCAGACTGTCACGTCTACTCCTACGGCAACCGAGATCCCGGCCTCAATCTCCCCGACAGAAACGATCAGTGCAACACCCCAGCCTGGGATCTCCATCGAAATCCTGGGCTGCAATACCAGCCTGGACATCACCCACGGCCTGGGAGAGGTGACCAATGCCTTTCCCGTTCTACGCAACGTAAGCGGAACGGACCTGACGAACGTCTGCGCCACCCTTTCCGCCACCGACGAAGGCCGGGCTCATCCCGACAAGACGGCCTGTGTCCCGATCCTCCCCAACGAATACCAGGTAACCCTCAAGTTGACCGTCGATACCACCTTCAAACAGGATACCGCCATCCAGGTGGACGTCCAATCCCAGCAGGGCGCGACTGCAAGCCTGCGCGTCGCAGCCTGTCGGGACATCAGCCTGTTCGGCGGGGAGCCGGGCCAGGTGGGGATCCCGGTTCCCATCCAATAACCGGAATGGCCTGTCGGGGAAACAAGTTATAATGGATGCAGCCGGGTAAACCTGCCCGATGCAATTATCGAACGCCCCAAATGCGGGTGAAAAAACGAGAAAAAATGCCTGAAGAACAATTATCCTCCCTGTCACGCCACAAGATCGCCATCCTGATCGACGGCGATAACGCGCAGGCCAACCTGCTGCCCAAAATGCTGGTGGAAGCCGGCAAGTATGGACTGGTCACCGTCCGCCGCATCTACGGCGACTGGACCACATCCAATATGAATTCCTGGAAGGACGTGCTTAATTTTCACGCCGTCCAACCGGTCCAACAATTCCGTTATACCGTCGGCAAGAATGCCACCGACAGCGCCATGATCATCGATGCGATGGACCTGCTCCATACGGGCGTCGTCGACGGTTTTTGCCTGGTCTCCAGCGACAGCGATTACACCCGTCTGGCCACCCGCATTCGTGAGTCGGGCGTTTTCGTGATGGGACTGGGCGCCAAGAAAACGCCCAAACCCTTCGTCAACGCCTGCGACGTTTTCGTCTACACGGAAAACCTGGTCCCCGACCAGAAACCCCCCAGACCCCGCAGCACACCGCATAAAGATAACAAGAAACCCAAGGATACTGCCAAAGATACAGCCATCGAACCAGAACCCGAACAGGAACCCGAAGCCATGCCGCTCATCCGCCAGGCTTACGAGATGGCCGTCCAGGAGGATGGCTGGGCCCGGCTGGATCACATGGGCAATGCCCTCTACCAACTCGATCCCGGTTTCGATCCGCGCACATACGGTCACCGGCAGCTTTCCCGTCTGATCGCCAGCTACAAGGACCTCTTCCAGATGCGCACGCAGGAAATCGACGGCTCGACGTTGTTCTACATCAAGATCAAAGAGTAGCCGGAGCAAATTCCGCCAACAAAAAAGGAGTGCGAGACGGCCGTTTGCCGGCCTCGCACTCCTTTGCTATCCCATCCAGCAGTCATTTATTGATCAGTTCGGTGTAGACCCCCACAATCTGCTTGGCAATCTTCTCCCAGGCGTAACTCTGGGCATACTCGCCGGCGTTCCGGCCGAGGATCATCCGCAGGCAGCCGTCGCCAAGGACATCCGTGAGCTTTTCGCAGAGGGCATTTTCGTCGCCGTCCGGGACGTGGTACCCGGTCACGCCGTCCTGGACGAGGTAGGCCAGTCCGCCGACTTGCGAGGCGACCACCGGGGTTCCGCACGCCATGGCTTCCAAGGCCACCATCCCAAACGATTCGTAATGGGATGGCATGACGACCACTTCCGCGGCCGAATAGTAATAGGGCAATGTATCCTGGCCTCTTTTGCCAAGGAAAGCCACGGCCTTGCCCACGGTCAGATCGTCACACATCTTCTGGATACGGACCATCTCCGTCGTCATCTGCTCGGGCGCCACATCCGGGTCCCCGCCGATGACCGCCAGGTGGACCAGCTCATGGGCGTCCTTCAGGCGCAGGCAGGCAACCGCCTTGATGAGCGTATCGAGCCCTTTAAGGGGCTCGATACGCCCGACGAAAAGGATCATCCTGTCTTCGGGTGCCAGGCCGATGAACTGGCGGGCCTCGTCCGGCGAAATCGGATAGAAGTGGCAGACGTCCACGCCCGGAGGAATGACGACGATCTTCTTTACATCCGCTTTATAGAGCCATTCCAGCTGGGCCTGTTCCGCCGGAGTCGAGGCGATGATCCGGTCGGCACGCGCCAGGACGCGGCGTTCCCCATCCAGCCGGTATTTGCCTTCCTTTTCGGCTTCGCTTTGAGCGACACGGTTTTTCATCTCGCCGAGCGTATGGAACATCTGTACGATCGGAATGCCGCCCCAGGCATCGGAAAGGGCCTCGGCCGCCAGGCCCGACATCCAGTAATGGCTGTGGATCAGGTCGTAATGGATGTCCTTTTCTTCGGCGAATCGCTTGATTCCTTCAACGAACTCCGGAATATATCCTGCCAGCTCGTCTTTGGGCAGCGGAACCTCCGGCCCTGCCGGCACATGGACGACGCGATTCCCAAATCCCAGATCATGTAAAACATGGGGAACGTGCTCATCCTGGGAGCGGGTGAAAACGTCGACATGGATGCCCATCCGCCCGAGCTCCTGGGTCAGGTCACGGACGTAGACATTCATCCCACCGGTGTCCTTGCCACCCAGGGTGGCCAGCGGGCAGGTATGATAGGAAAGCATGGCAATCCGCAGCATGCCGAAGAGTATAACATGTCTGCTTGCGCGATATGGAAAATTACTGGTATAATCCCCGCCGCTACGCCACCATAGCTCAGTCGGTAGAGCAGACGTTTCGTAAACGCCAGGTCAAGAGTTCAAATCTCTTTGGTGGCTCACCCACTCCTCCTCGGTGCATCCCACAGGGGAGGTCTTTTTTTAAATGTATATATAATTAATCCAGCCATTCCGCTCCGGCACGGGAAAGGGGAAAAAGCCTATGACCATCTACGAATATCTCTCCATCGGTGGATCTCTTCTCGGAACGATCGTGGTCGTCGCAAGTCTGATCTATGTCCGCCGGCAGACCGCTTTTCTGGCGGAACAGACCAAAATGCAATCCCGGACGATGATCAACAACATCTACATGACTCTCGAGGCCAGTATCCTGGACATCGACGTACACTTCATCACCCACAACGAGGTGCGGCCCTTTTTCTACGACGGGAAGGATATAAGCAAACGGGACTCGCAGGAGCTCCAGCGAAAGATCCAAGGGGTCGCCGAACTACTGCTGGATTATTTCGACCACGTTCTGACCCTATACGACCTGTTCTCCACCCAACAGAAACAACTTTTTATTACCCCGGATGACGAAAGCCGGAGCGGCCTGAAAGATTATAAGAAGCTGCTGGAATTCAAAGAGAACTGGGATAAGTGGATCAAGGAGATGTTTTCCACCAGTCCGGTCTTGCGCAGGTACTTCGAGGAGAACACCAAATGGTATATTCCGGAATTGAAGAAACTGTATGAGGAATCGCCAAAAACAAACCCAGATGACGGGGAATGATCTTTCAGCTCGGCCAATGTCGGTCGATCGATTGAAGCGCATCTTTCCAATAAGTGCTCGTCTCGGGGTTATGCCCAATCCGAATGATTGCGAGATACGCCAGATCGATGGCCTCCTGGCGGGTGATGACGGCCTTTCCTTGTCCGTACTTGAATGCCATCAGGCGGCTTCGCACATACGGCTGGCCTTTCGCAACCGGTGGGTAAGTATAAGCAATGGGCAGGACCTCACTGCCAAGCTGGCGATAGAATTTGATCCGGCGCTGCCGAATGGTCCGCTCGGCTTCGTCCGGTGAATCGTCGGGGTCCCGGACATCCCAAAAGACCAGACACGGGTTCTCCCCAGTCATCTCTCCCGCCCGCTGCATGATCCAATCGAACAGGAATTCGACCGTCTGCCGGCCATATCCGCGGCCGCGCACATCCTGTCTGACTGCCAAGTAAGGAAGATAGCCCATCCAATAATTCGGAAAGAAAGCCGCCGAGCCCATTGCAACCACTTGCCCGGCATCGATAAAAGCGCCTAAAAGACCGACCATCCCCTCCAGGCCGGAATTGACCCATTCCAGCAAGCTATCGAATGGTACACGCTCCTCGTCGGCAAATGCTTCGCGATAGATTCTGGAAATCTCTGGATAATATCTGTCTTCGGGAGAATAAATCGGGATAGATGAAAGCAAGGCAGGTCAACCTTACAAGCAGGATAACTAATTGTACAATAAGATATCCGGGGAGTGTATAATTCACTCATGTCTGATCGTACCACCCCGCTCGTTATCGGTATCGCCGGCGGATCAGGGTCGGGGAAAACCACCGTCGCCCAGACCATCCTCCAGCGGGTCGGCCCGGACCGGATCTCTTTCCTCCAGCACGACGCCTACTACAAAGACCTGAGTGGTCTCCCCCCCGCCCAGCGGGCTGAGGTCAACTTCGACCACCCCAATTCCCTCGAGAACGAACTGCTCATCCAGCACATCCGGGAACTCATCGCCGGCAATCCGGTCGAAGTCCCGATCTACGATTTCTCCACCCACAGCCGCACCAAGCAAACCTTTTCCGTCCAGCCGCGCGGGGTGATCCTGGTAGAAGGCATCCTGATCTTTGCCGAGATCGAGCTGCGGGAATTATTCAACGTAAAGATCTTCGTCGACACCGACTCCGACTTGCGGCTCATCCGCCGCCTGCAGCGCGATATCGCCGAGCGCGGCCGGACCACCGAATCGGTCATCAAACAATATCTGGCCACCGTGCGGCCGATGCACCTGGAATTCGTCGAGCCATCCAAACGCTATGCCGACGTGATCATCCCCGAGGGCGGTTTCAACACCGCCGCCCTGGACATGGTGGTCGCCCGCATCGAGACGATGCTTCACTAATCTACCCGAAAGGAACCCAAATGACAGCCAAGCAATGGAACAGACCGCCCGAAATGTCGATCGACCCGAAGAAGAAATATTCGGCCACCCTCAGCACCGACAAAGGTGACATCGTCCTGGAGCTCTTCGCCGACAAGGCGCCCACAACGGTGAACAATTTCGTGTTCCTGGCCCGCGAAGGTTTCTACGATGGGACCATCTTCCACCGGGTGATCAAGGATTTCATGGCGCAGGGCGGCGACCCGACCGGCTCCGGCCGCGGCGGGCCTGGCTACCGCTTCAACGACGAGTTCCATCCCTCCCTCAAGCACGACAAGCCGGGCGTTTTCTCGATGGCCAATGCCGGCCCGGGAACGAACGGCTCCCAGTTTTTCATTACCCACGTTCCGACCCCCTGGTTGGATGGCAAACACAGTATTTTCGGACAGGTCACCCAAGGCATGGACGTCCTGCTATCCATCCCGGTCCGTGACCCGATGAACGCCAATGCCCCGGCAGTAAAGCTGAACAAAGTCACCATCCAGGAAGCATGAACGAGCGGCAGCGTCTCACCTTCCTGCGGATTCTCACACTGGCAGGCGTGATAGCGCTGATCGTCGCCCTATTCATTTATCGGAACCAGGTAAAACATCTCGAGAAATACGGCTACGTCGGGATCTTCCTGATCTCGATCGCCGCCAACGCCACCATCATCATCCCCCTCCCCGGTGTGGCTTTTACCACGGCCATGGGAGCCATCTTCAATCCGATCGGGGTTGCGGTGGCTTCCGGCCTGGGCGCAGCGATCGGCGAGATGACCGGCTACATGGCCGGGTTCAGCGGCCAGGCAGTGATCGAACGGGCCGCCCTCTACGAACGCCTGACGGGCTGGATGCGCAGGCACCAGAATCTGGCCTACCTGGCGATCGTCGTGTTGGCTTTCGTCCCCAACCCCCTGTTCGACCTGGCCGGGATGGCCTCCGGCGCGTTGAAGCTGCCGGTCTGGAAATTCCTGGCCGCCTGCGCAATCGGGAAGATCCTGAAAATGCTGATGTTCGCTTACGCCGGGTTCTATTCGATCCGCTGGATCACCGGCTGGTTGGGGAAATGATCGCTCTTCCTGCCTTGGATCAAAAGACCGGCCTCAACGGCCGGTCTTCGGTTTACTCCTTGGAGGATTCGCTCGTTTGCGTTTCGCCAGGGCTGGCTGTTTCAGGGCTTCAATCTCCTGCACGGTAAGGTAACGCCACTCGCGAGGTTGGAGACTGCCCAGCCGCAGATCGCCGATGCGGACGCGCACGATCCGGACCACCGAGAGGCCGGTCTGTTTGCCCATCTCACGGATCTGGCGTTTGTGGCCTTCCTTCAGGGTCACGTTCAACCACGCCCCTTTTCCATATTTGGAGACGACATAGACATCGGCCGGGGAGGTGCGAAAACCGTCCTCCAAGACCACCCCGCGCCGCCAGGTGGCAAGCTGCTCCTGGTCCGGATGTTTCGCCACCAGGACGCGGTATTCTTTCTCGTGCTCGTAGCGCGGATGGGTCAGCTTGTTCGCCAGGTCCCCGTCATTCGTCATCAGGATCAGGCCTTCGGAGTCGTAATCCAGGCGGCCGACCGGGTAGAGCGTCCCCTCGACCGGGATGAGGTCGCGGACCGCCGGCCGCAGTTCCGGGTCGGTGACGGACGAGATCACGCCGCGCGGCTTGTAAAGCGCCACATAGACGAGTTTCTCGGCTGCTTCGACCGGCCTCCCGTCCACGGTGATCTTGTCCCGGGAGGCGTCAGCCTTGTCACCGAGCCCGACGGCCTTCCCATTGACGCGCACCCTGCCGGCCGTGATCAGCTCTTCACAGCTCCGCCGTGAACCGTATCCGACGCGGGCCAGGATCTTCTGCAGACGTTCTTCCATGCTAGCCTTTCAGCATTTCGTCGTGATTGTCAGCAGGCTCGGGTTCGGCCAGGTTGAGGGGCGGCAAAGCCGTCAGGGAATCCAGACCAAAGTGCTGCAGGAACTCGGGGGCGGTCCCGTAGAGGATCGGCCGGCCTGGGCCTTCGGCCCGGCCCACCTCCTGGACCAACCCCTTGCTGAGCAGGGACTTCATCACACCGTCGCTGCTGACCCCGCGGACCGCCTCGATCTGCGGGCGGGTCACGGGCTGCTGGTAGGCGATGATCGCCAGGGTCTCGAGGGCCGCCCGGCTGAGCCGGCTGGTGGCCTCCAACCCAAGGAAGCGTTCGATCGTCTCGGCCATCTCCGGGGCGGTGGTGAGCTGGATGCGCCCGCCGTGACGCTGGATGCGCAGGCCGCGCGTCTGCAGCTCGCCTTCGAGCTGCTTCAGGGCCTGCTCTACGGCCGCAACGGAGATCTCCAGGGCGGCCGCCAGCTGGGAAGGCACCACCGGTTCGGCGGAGACGAACAGCAGCGATTCGATGGCCGCCGGAATATCCAGCGTGGTGGGGTTTTCAGATTCGCTCATGCTATAATAACTCCCGATCTATGAGAGGTTCCATGCAAACTCGTAAAATCGCTCTTCTCGCCGGCCTGGCGACCCTTGCGGCAGGCATCCTGGCCTGCACCATCGACGTGGGCGGGCCAGCCTACCCGGACCAGCACATCCCGGTTTCCACCGAAGCGGTGGGCGAGTTCCAATCCGCCATGCAGACGGCGGTCGTCTCGGGGACAGACTCCGGGGAAGTCACCCTGGTGATCACCGAGCCGCAGCTGACTTCCTACATTGCCTACAAACTGGCTCAGCAACAGGATCCGCTCTTCTACAATCCGCAGGTTTTTCTGCGGGACGGCAAGATCCAGATCTATGGGATGGCCCGGCAGGGATACTTCATTGCCAGCGTGGCGATCGTCGTGACGGCCGGGGTCGACTCCCAGGGGCAGCTGACCATCGAGCTCACTTCCGCAGACTTCGGGCCCGAGCCGGTCCCGGCCAACCTGAAGGACGCGCTGACGGCGATGATCCAGGAAGCCTACACCGGCGCGATCGGACCGGCGGCGCTTGGCTTCCGCCTGGAGAGCGTCACCGTCGCAAACGGCTCGATGACCATCCTCGGGCGGACGAAATAGCGGTTGGATTATACCAGCAAGTGTTTTGGAGACCGGCACGTCGGATCGACGTTCCGGATCGGAATTCCTCCTGACAGCAACCAGATGGACATGAAGAATCGTTTTCAGACCCTTCTCGCACTCTTCCTTGCACTGACATTCCTGGCCGCCTGCGGCGCCCAGCCGGTCCAGGCGACGACTGTGGCCGTCAACATCGTGGCGGACGGCAACAGCCACTCGGTGACGCTTCCCGCAGGCAGCACGGTCCAGCAGGCGCTCGACGCCGCCAAGCTCAGCCTCTCCCAGACCGACCGGGTCAATCCTCCGGCTTATACCACCCTGGCCTCCGGCATGACGATCGTGGTCACCCGCGTCCGGGAGGAGTTCGAGACCAAGCAGGTCGTCATCCCGTTCGAACGGCAGGAGCTGCGCAACGAGTCGCTGACCGCCGGCGAAACCCGCCTGATCCAGGCCGGACAGAACGGGCTGAGCGAGATCACCATCCGGCACGTTTTCGAGGATGGGGTCGAGACCGGCAGCTCGACCGTCTCGGAAACCGTCCTGCAGGCCGCCGTTCCCGAGATCGTCATGATCGGCGTGCAGTCCCCCTTTGCGCCGCTCTCCATCCCTGGCACACTGGTCTACCTGACTGGCGGGAATGCCTGGGTGCTGCAGACCTCCACTTCGCTCCGCCGGCCGTTGGTGACCAGCGGCGACCTGGACGGTCACATCTTCACGCTGTCCTCGGACGGCAAGTGGCTGCTTTTCACCCGCAAGTCCAGCCGGCCTGCCGACCAGCAGATCAACACCCTCTGGGCCGTCAGCGCCACCGACCAACCGGCCGTGCCGGTCGACCTGGGCATCGCCAACGTCGTCCATTTCGCCAGTTGGGAACCGGGGCAGAAGTACCTGATCGCTTATTCGACCGTCGAGCCGCGCTCCACGGCCCCGGGCTGGCAGGCCAACAACGACCTGCATTTCCTGACCTTCGAGAACGGGAAACCCGGCAAGGTCTACGATATCCTGGAAGCCAATTCCGGCGGGATCTACGGCTGGTGGGGCATGTCGTTCGCCTGGTCCCCCGACGGACAGCGCCTGGCCTACTCCCGCCCGGATGGGATCGGCCTGGTGGACATCAACGGCTCGGGCCTGAATACCCTGCTGACCATGACGCCCTTCAACACCCACGGAGACTGGGCCTGGACGCCCGGCCTGGCTTGGGGAAGCGACGGCCGGGCCTTGTTCGTGGTCGATCATGCTGCGCCGACCGGCCTGATCACCCCCGAAGAATCCCCCAATTTCGACTTGAGCCTGCTCTCGACGAGCGACAGCTCGAACACCGTCCTCGCCCCGCAGGTGGGCATGTTTGCCTATCCGTCGGTTTCCTCGGTCCAGCAGGGCGATTCCGGGCCCGTCTCCCTGGTCGCCTACCTGCAAGCCATCTTCCCGGCCCAATCCGCCACCAGCCGCTACAGCCTCTACGTCATGGGCGGCGACGGGAAAAATCCCCGCCTGCTCTTCCCGGCGGAAGGCCAGCCCGGCCTCGATCCGCAAACCCCCGTCTGGGCGCCCGGGCTGTCGGCCTCCGGGAACGAATTCATCGGGGTCGTCTACCAGGGCAACCTGTGGGTCGTGGATGCCATCAGCGGACAGTCGCAGCAAGTCACCGGCGACGGCCTGACCAATACCCTGGATTGGAAATAGGCCCGGCCGCCCCACCGGCCGGAAAATCATCTTGGAGAATTCCATGCGCATCCTTCTCACCGGGGCAGCCGGCTTTCTCGGCTCCCATCTTTGTGACCGGCTGCTTGCGGAGGGCCACGAAGTCGTCGGGGTGGACAATTACGTCACCGGGAATCCCGGGAACCTGGCCCACCTGTCGGGGAACGACCGCTTCACTTTCATCGAGCAAGACGTCTCGGAGGCGATCCCCATTTCCGGAAAGCTCGATGCGGTCCTGCACTTCGCCTCGCCGGCCAGCCCGAACCCCAAATCGCCTTACGGCTATCCCAACCTGCCGGTCGAGACCCTGCGGGCCGGATCTCTTGGCACGCTGAACGCCCTGGAACTGGCCATGAAGAACGGGGCCCGCTTCCTGATGGCGTCCACCAGCGAAGTTTACGGCGACCCGCTCGAGCACCCGCAGACCGAAAAATACTGGGGACACGTCGACCCGGTCGGGCTTCGCTCGATGTATGACGAAGCCAAACGGTTTTCCGAAGCCCTCACCATGGCTTACTTTCGCTCGAAGAGCACGGATACCCACATCGTCCGGATCTTCAACACCTATGGTCCCCGGATGAGCCTAGACGACGGGCGGGTCGTCCCGAACTTCATCCAGCAGGCCCTCCGCCGCCAGCCGCTGACCATCTACGGCGACGGCGTCCAGACCCGTTCTTTCTGCTACGTGGACGACCTGGTGGAGGGCATCTACCGCCTGCTGCTCTCGGACGAGCACATGCCGGTCAACATCGGCAATCCCAACGAGACCTCCATCCTCGAATTCGCCCGGTTGATCAACCGCCTGACCGGGAATGCCGCCGGGCTGGATCCCCAGCCCGACAAGCGCCTCGGCAGCGATCCCCAGCGCCGCCGGCCAGACATCGGCCGGGCCAAATCCCTGCTCGGCTGGGAACCCAAAGTGGGCCTGGAAGAAGGTCTGCGCCGTACCATCGCCTACTTCACCCAAAAAATCGGAGTATCATGACCATTCTCACCAGTCGTCAGGAGCGCACCCGCTTCCTCAAATTCATGGTCGTCGGGATCATCGGCGCCATCGTCGATTTCGGGATCATGAACCTGTTCTCGAAACTTTTCGGCATGCCGCTCGTCTGGGCCGGCACGATTTCCTTCATCTGCGCCATCCTGAGCAACTTCTTTTGGAATCGGTATTGGACGTATCCGGACTCGCGCTCCCGGCCGCTCACCAAGCAGCTGGTCATGTTCGCCATCGTCAACGTGGCCGGACTGGCCATCCGCCTGCCCATCCTGCACTATCTGGAACTACCGATGCGGGGCTTCTTCGCCCGCCTTTCGTTGAACATTTTCCTCACGCCGGAATTCCTCGGGAAGAATTTCACCCTGGCGGTAGCTGTCGGAATTGTTATGTTGTGGAACTTCTTCGTCAACCGGTATTGGACGTATAATGATGTTGACAAGGTGAAACCATGAGTCCACAACAACGTGCAATCGTCCCTATCTACACCACCCGCGGCGACGCGGAAGCTTTCCTCGTCTACCCTTACCTGTACAACCGGCTCGGGGAATGGGTCGGCTGGGTCACTGCCGAACGCCAGGTCTACTCGGTGCTCGGTTTTTTCGTTGGTGAAATGACCGCCGAACCGCGTATCATCCGCAAGCGGATCACTTCCACGCTCAAGCCGCGCAAGTCTCCCCCCTCGCCTCCGGCCCGCCTGCCCGTCCCGGCGACCATCCCCCTCCCGCCGCTGATGGGCGACCTGCGCTTCGGCCAAGTGGACGTTCTGCTCGACGAGCCCGAGCGCCTGCATACGCTCGACGCCGGGGAACAGCGCCAGGACATCGATTGATGGAACACTCGCACACGCCCAAGCCGATGCGCCTGTCCCACATCCAGCTGGCCCAGATGATGCAGCCGGAGCATGCCAACAGCCAGGGCAACGTCCACGGCGGCTGGATCATGAAGCTGGTCGACGAAGCCGGGGCCCTGGCATCCACCCGGCATGCTTCGCATCGGACTGTGACCGTGGCGATGGACCAGATGTTCTTCCACCACCCGATCCACATCGGCGACCTGGTCATCTTCAACGCCGACGTCACCTACGCCGGGCACACTTCGATGGAAGTGGAGGTGCAGGTCCTGGCGGAGAACCCGATGACCGGCGAACGCATCCAGACCAACACGGCCTTCCTGGTCTATGTGGCCATCGACGACCATGGCAAGCCCACCCAGGTCCCGCCGCTCCTGGCCGAAACGCCCGAAGAACAGGCCCGGATCGAGGCCGCCAAGGCGCGCCAGA
This sequence comes from Anaerolineales bacterium, assembly GCA_035506155.1. GTDB lineage: Bacteria > Chloroflexota > Anaerolineae > Anaerolineales > Villigracilaceae > UBA877. Next base: position 1,704 of record DATJPX010000106.1, on the reverse strand, counting down.
AACAACGCCTGGCCCTGAGAGGCAAGTAACCCGCCAAGATGAGTCCGACCGAACCCCCGCCTGAGCCCCTCCCCGAAGAGAGCGAACCCAAGGACCGCGTCGCCCACCCCTTCCGCACCCTGCGGGAGTTGGTCGATCATGTCTCCGGAAAAAGTCTGCCGCCTGCTCCCGTCGAGGAAGTGGGCCTGGCCGAGGCCCTGCCTTTCCCGTTCCTGGCCATCGTCGGCCAGAAGGAAATGAAACTGGCGCTGCTGCTCGGGCTGGTCAATCCGTCCGTGGGCGGGATCCTCCTGGTGGGTCCGCGTGGCACCGCCAAGACCACCGCGGTCCGCTCGCTGCTCGACATCCTCCCCAAAGTCGAACGTTCGCTATGCTACTACGGCTGCCTGCCCGAGGACATCGAGGCCGGCGGCATCGACGCGGTCTGCCCGGACTGCGCCAGGAAGTACGCCGAGGGCCAGCCGCTGGTCGCCCCGGACCGGGTCCGGCTGGTCGAGCTGCCGCTCAACTCCCGCCTGGAGGACGTAGTCGGCGGGATCGACGAGCGCGCCGCCGTCCACGAACGGCTGCGCGTCCGGCGCGGCATCCTGGCCCAGGCCGACCGCAACCTGCTCTACATCGACGAGATCAACCTGCTGGCCGACGACATCGTCGACGCCATCCTGGACGCGGCCGCCCAGGGCAGCTACACCGTCCGGCGTGGACCGGTCTCGGCCACCTACCGGGCCCGCTTCGTCCTGATCGGCTCGATGAACCCCGAGGAAGGCCGCCTGCGCCCGCAGATCCTGGACCGCTTCGGGCTGCGCGTGATCGTCCGCGGCCTGGACGACCCGGCCGAACGCCTGGAAGCCTATCGGCGGGTGCAGGCCTACCTGGCCAACCCGCGCGCCATGGCGGCAGTTTACGGCGACGAGATGCTGGCCGCCGCCGAGGAGATCCAGTCCGCCCGGGCGCGCCTTTCGAAGGTCAGCCTGCCCGACCGGATCGCCAAACCGGCCATCAAGCTGGTCCAGAAGATGGGCATCGACAGCCTGCGGGCCGAGATCACCTGGTTCGAGGCCGCCCGGGCCTATGCAGCCGCGGACGGGCGGGATAGGGTCACCCCCGAAGACCTGCAGGCCGTGGCGCCGATGGCCCTGCGCCTGCGCCGGAGCCAGTTCATGAGCGAGTATTTCAATAATCAGGCGGGGGAAGAGGAAGAGATGGGGAAGCTGCTGGATGGGCTGAGGAGAACGAGAAGGAAGAAGTAAACATACCGAAATTATTTAGGGAGGAAGAAAATGCAAGAGTATTCCCCTGTAATGAAGGCAAAGGTGTAAATCTTATCGACAACATATTCAGTGTGATGATAGGAGCATTAATCACTTTTGTCATTCTGGAAAAGACCTTCCAACTCATTCTTCGAATAGAAATTCTCTCGTTCATCATCGTCATTATATTAATACAAGCTATGGCATTGTATTTGGGAAAATTCAGAACGAGAATTGGTGTTTATATCATCGTTATTCTGATTTCTTGTTTTATCCCATGGGCAATCATAGGTTTACATTATCAGGAATATTATTTCTTAGGCTTCTCTATACCTGGGGCAATACTCGCCTGGGTAATTTGTAGAGAGGTAATATCAAACATAGAATCGCTTAGGAAACAAATGCCAGAAACTGCTAAAACAAAGGTCGACCAAAATCATGTCACAAAAACAAA
>DATJPX010000105.1:0-2776 GCA_035506155.1 Anaerolineales bacterium | reverse complement strand
CGGCACCGCCTTCCTGGCCGCCCGGACCGGCGCGCCGGTCCTGCCGGTGGGCTTCTATGGCTTCACGGACGTGTTCCCCGGCCTCGGGCGGGGCCGGCGGGCCCGCGCCACCGTCAACATCGGCAAGCCGATCGGGCCTTTCTCCGCCGACGGCTCCGGCCGGTCCCACCGCCGTCGGCTGGACGAGATCGGGCACGAGATTATGCGCGCCATCGCCGAGTTGCTTCCACCCGAGCTGCGCGGCTGTTACTCGGACGATCCGGCCGTCCGGGAGGCCGCCCGCGGGACCGAGCGCTATCCCTGGGCCGACAAGGTCGAGGGCGAGGTAGGTCACGCTTAAAGCGTGGCCTACGAGCGTGACCTACCAATGATTTAGGAGTCTTCCATGAAACTCATCCGTTTTCTCCTCCCCATCGTCCTCCTATTCCTGGTCGCCGGGTGCTCCTACACCGTCACCCGCACGGGCAAGGGCGTCTTCCAAGTGACGACCAGCCTGACCAGCCCCCAGATCCAGACCGCCATCCAGAACTCGCTCGCCGACCCGAGCATCAATTCCCTGGCCGCCAGCCTGCAGGACGGCTACATCCTGGTCAGCGGGAAGCACGTCCGAGCCGATGGGACGGGGACCGACAGCCTGTCCTTCCGCCTGGACCTGGGAGTGGCCGATGGTCACCTGGCCGCGACCGTCTCGAACGTCCAGGTGGATAACTGGCTCGCCGGGCCGGACCTGGTCAACAGTTGGAACCAGAAACTGGCCGACGGCCTGACCAGGGTCGGTCAGAAGACCGCCCACAGCACGCTCCAGTCGGTCAGCGTGACGCCCGCCGCAGTGACCCTGGTCTGGCAGGTTACGAGATAATAAAACGAGCAGACCCCCGGGAATTCGAAATCCCGGGGGTCTCGACAACTCATTTCACTCAAGACACCCCGACGTTTTCGAGAACGCCGGGGTGTCTTGATTCGGTTACAAAATCAAACGCAGTGGCTCTTCCAGATAGACCGCCAGGGCCTGCATGAACTTGGCCGCTTCGGCGCCGTCGCTGACCCGGTGATCCACCGAGATGGTGGCCTTCATCCGCCAGCCGGGCTTGACCGCCCCGTTCTCGACCACCGGCACCTCCCGGGCGGAACCGACCGCCAGGATGCCGGCTTCGGGCGGGTTGATGATCGCGGCGAAGTTCTCCACATCGAACATGCCCAGGTTGGAGATCGAGAAGGTCGAGCCTTCTATGTCGTCGGGCTTGACCTTGCCCTCCCGCACCCGGGCCGCCATGGCCTTCACTTCGGCCGAAAGCTCCGGCAGGGACTTGCGGTCGGCGTCCCGGCAGACGACCGTCAGCAGGCCGCCTTCGACGGAGACGGCGATGCCAATGCTGATCGAGCCGTGGCGGAGCACCGAGCTGCCGTTCAGCGAGGCGTTCAGGTTGGGGAACTGGCGCAGGGTCAGGGCGACCGCCTTGACGATGAAGTCATTAACGGAGAGTTTTTCGTTCTCCGCCAGGATGGCGTTGTACTGCCTGCGCAGGTCGAGGAGGGCGGCGATATTGTACTCGTGGGTCAGGTAGAAGTGCGGGACCGTGGTCTTGGATTCGACCATCCGCCGGCCGATGGCGAGGCGCAGCTTGCTGGGCGCCACCGCCTCGTCGGCCAGGGAGGGGAAAGCCCGGGCCGGGGCGGCCGGGCGTGGGCTCCCGCCCGCCACAGCGTCTCGACGCTCTTGCGAGAAAGCGCCCTCGATGTCCCGGCGGACGATCCTTCCGCCCGGACCGCTCCCGTGGATGAGGGCCAAGTTCACCTGGGATTCGCGGGCGATCCGCTTCGCCAGCGGGCTGGCTTTGACGGGTCCCGCCACGGCGACAGGGGCGGCCGCAGGGACGGGAACCGGCTGCGGGGCGGCAGGCTCCGCCTTGGGCGCGGGCCTGGCCGCGGCAGCCGAGGGGGCTTCGATCTTCTCGTCCGCCGTACCGACCACGGCGATCGGGGTGCTGACGGGCACCACCGCGCCTTCGTCGACGAGCAGCTTGCGCACCACGCCGCTGGCGGAGGATTCCACTTCCACGGTGGCCTTGTCGGTCTCGATCTCGGCGAGCACCTCGCCCTTGTTGACCGTCTCGCCTTCCTTCTTGACCCAGCGGACCAGCGTACCCTCGGCCATGTCGAAGCCGAGCTTGGGCATGTTGACGGTTTCGGCCATTACAGCACCTCCTTGACCGCCGCGATCACGTCCGCAACCTGCGGCAGGGCGGATTGCTCGAGGGCGCGGTTGTAAGGCAGCGGCACTTCCTTCTGGGCCACCCGCTTGACCGGCGCGTCGACGTAGTCGAAAGCCTGCTCGTAGATGCGGCTGGAGATTTCCGAGCCGACCCCGAAGGACTTCCAGCCTTCCTCGACGACCACGGCCCGGTTGGTCTTCTTGAACGACTCGATCACCGGGTCCATATCCAGGGGCCGCAGCGAGCGCAGGTCGACGACCTCGGCCTCGATGCCTTCCTTGGCAAGCTCGTCGGCGGCCTTGAGCGAAATCTCCAATCCCTTCGAATAGGTGACGACCGTGACGTGCTGACCGGGGCGCTGGACCTTGGACTTGCCGATCGGGACGACGTAATCCCCATCCGGCACCTCGCCGCGGACCTGATAGAGGGTGGCGTGCTCGAGGAACAGCACCGGGTCGTTCGAGCGGATGGCGGCTTTCATCATCCCCTTGGCGTCCTCGGGCGTCCCGGGAGCGACCACCTTCAGCCCGGGGAAGTGGGCGAAGATGGCGTCGGGGGTCTGC
>DATJPX010000104.1:0-13737 GCA_035506155.1 Anaerolineales bacterium | reverse complement strand
CAAACCTTTCCCGGACAAGATCCGCGAACTGGTGGCCAAGGTCTTCGGAACGGGAACGGTCGAACCGCTGGCTTCCGGCGATCCAACCCAGTTGATGCAGGCGGAGAATGCCAAGGTGCTGGTCGTCAACGGTTCCGGGGTAAACGGGGCGGCCCAAACCACCTTCGATTACCTGAAGAGCCAGGGCGTGAATGTGGTCAATTTCGGGAACATCGCCGATTACCCGGACGCGTACGCTTACCCGCCGCTTCCCAGCCGGACGATGATCATCGTCCATGCCGGAAAGCCTTACGTGATGAAGTACTTAATGTCCCTGATGAAATTCAACAGCCAGAGCCAGATCGTGGTCAAGTTCGATCCGAATGCATCCGCGGATATCGTCCTTGTGGTAGGCGCAGATTACGTCAACGCCATCCCAGGCCAATGAAATGGTCGTCCCGGAGAGGCAAACTCTCCGGGACGACCATTTAAACCGGGTCTGATGGCGCCCTGTCCCTAACGATGGCTCCCAATCTTTCCGGGTTCCTTCACGGTTTTCTCCGACGGTTGCGCGCCTTCCGGCGCCCGACCGTCGCACAGTTCCTCCTGATGGGGGTTGGAATCGCGGCTGGAATCATCCTTCTCCTGTTTTCTGATTCCCTGATCGCCTGTTGGCGGTTGACCTCCCTTCCCGGGGTCCCGCCCGCAGGTTGTACCCGGCCGGTGACCGGGACGCTCCCGGGCACTCCGTCCGCCGCAGTTCCCTCCCCGGCGGTGACCGCCACGCCCGGGACCCCCAAGGATGTGCTGCCTCCGCCCTGGGACGGCGCCAGCCGGGTGACCATCCTGCTGATCGGCCTGGATTACCGGGATTGGGAGACGGGCCAGGGCGCGCCGCGCTCGGACACGCTGATGCTCCTGACGGTCGATCCAGTCACCAAAAAAGCCGCCATGTTGTCGGTGCCGCGCGACCTGTGGGTGAACATCCCGGGTTTTGGATACAGCAAGATCAACAGCGCCTATGCGGATGGAGAGGCCTCCCACCTGCAGGGCGGGGGTTCCGCCCTGGCGATGAGGACCGTCGAGGCGTTCCTGGGGGTGCCGATCCAATATTATGTCAAGGTGGATTTCCAGACCTTCGTGAATATGATCGACACGATCGGGGGGATCGACGTCAATGTCCCGGCGGAGATCGTGGTCGATCCGTTGGGCCCCGGCAATACCGTTACCCTCGAACCGGGCTTGCAGCACCTGAATGGGGCCCTGGCGCTTGGATATGCCCGCAACCGGCATACACAAAATGGCGACATCGACCGGGCCGGACGCCAGCAGCAGGTCATCCTGGCGATCCGGCAGAAGGTCCTGGAACCCGGGAATTTCCTCAAGCTGATGTCCGAAGCGCCCAGCCTGTACGCCCAGTTTTCAGCCGGGATCGATACCAACCTGTCGCTGACCGATGTGATGCAACTGGCTGTCCTGGCGAAAGACATCCCGCTCGATTCGATCCAGTCGAAGGTCATCGATTTCACCATGGAGCAGGAGCGGGTCGTCAAAATGAACGGGCAGGATGTCGACCTGCTGCAGCCTTACCCGGACAAGATTCGCGCTTTAGTGGATGAGATCTTCGGCAGCGGGGCCATGCAGCCGCTGGCGAAAGGGTCGCAGGTCGAGTTGATGCAGGCCGACGCCGCAACGGTGATCGTGGTCAATGCTTCGGACGTCAACGGGATGGCCGCCCGCACGGCAGATTATCTTAAATCCCAGGGGATGAACGTGATCGCCTCCGGCAACCGGGCAGATTACCCCGACCTCTACCGTTTCCCGCCGCTGCCCACCCGGACGGAGATCATCGTCCATGCCGGGAAGTTATATACCCTGGAATACCTGGGCGGGTTGATGAAGCTCGACAGCGGCAACCAGCTGGTCATCGACTTCGATCCGAAGGCGGCTGCCGATATCATCCTGGCCGTCGGTTCGGACTGGGCGCATGACAACCCCATGCCGTAGTGGATTCGCATTTATTAAATAATAAGGCCGGCTTGATCAAGCCGGCCGATTTCATTTGGTTCTTCGATTAGTTTTTCGATTTCAAGTAAACGTCGATGGCCCTTCCGGCCTTCCGGCCGCCCACCATGGCGGTGACGACCAGGTCCGGCCCGGTGACGCCATCCCCAGCGGCGAAGACGCCTTCCCGCGAGGTGGACCCGGTTTCCTTGTCCAGGACGGACGTCAGGCCGTAGTCATGAGTCTCGAGCCCCGGCGTGGTTTCGCCGATGACCGGATCCGGCCAGTAGCCGAGGGCTTTGATGGCCGTGTCCACGGCGATGGAGAAATTGGAACCCTCCACCGGGACGGGTTTGCGGCGGCCCTTGGCATCCGGTTCGCCGAGTTTCATCTCGATGCATTCGATGGCAGCCAGGCGACCGTCCTCGCCGGCGATGAATTTTACCGGCTGGGTCAGGAAATGATACTTGGCGCCTTCTTCCTTGGCCATCATGCGGTCCTTGCGGCCTCCCGGCATTTCTTTCTCGGTCCGGCGGTACAGGCAGGTGACCTCATCGGCTCCCAGGCGCAAGGCCGAACGCAGGCAGTCGGAGGCGGTGTCGCCGCCGCCGATGACCACCACGCGTTTGCCCAGGGTGGGGCGTTCGCGTTTCCCTTCCGGGAGCAGCTTCAGGTCGGTGTTGGCCCGCATGAGGAAATCGGTGGCTTCGTAGACGCCCGGCAGATCCTCCCCGGGAATATCCATCCGGGCATCGAGACCGGTGCCAACCCCCACGAAGACGGCCTCGAAGCCTTCCTTGAAGAGGTCGTCGATCTTCTTGGCCTTGCCGATGGATGTGCCGCCGACAAAGGTGGCCCCGGCTTTTTCGAAATCCCCCCAGCGGCAGAAGACCACTTCCTTGGCCAGCTTGAAGTTCGGGATCCCGTAGACCAGCAGGCCGCCCGGGGCGGGTTTGGTGTCGAAGAAAGTGATGGAATGACCTTGCTGGAGCAGTTGCTCGGCGCAGCCCAGTCCCGCGGGCCCGGCCCCGACGATGGCGACCTTCTTGCCGGTCGGTTTGCCAACCGGGATGGCCACGCCGGCGGTCTTGCGCTCGTAGCAGGTCACGAAGGTTTCCAAGGCGCCGCACAGGACGGGTTCATGGGTCTTGTTCAATGCACACGAGCCCTGGCAGAGCTGCTCATGCGGGCAGACCCGCGAGCAGATCTCTGGCAGGGAGGAGGTTTGGCGATAGAGCTGGGCCGCTTCGATATAGCGTCCCTGCTCGATCAGCCACATGGCGGAAGGAATGTCGTTGTGGCAGGGGCAGGCCAGCATGCAGGGAGCCGGATCGGGACAGTGAATGCAGCGGGAGGCCTCGACCATGGCCCGGTCGGAATCCAGCGGGATGGCGACGTCGCCGAAGTCGCAGACGCGTTCCGTCGGCGGGCGCAGAGCCGGGTCCTGGTACGGCATGTATACACGGGCTTTGCGATCTATTTCTAGGCTTTCACTCGGGATCGTTTGCATTGCAGCCTCCGAACTACCTGTACCTAACAACACTAATTTGATATGTATCATACTCAATCCTAGGCTGCGAACAAGGCTTATATGTCATTATTGCTTGCGACGATTATCACAATGTCGATTGTATAAAAATATCATAAGATTAGTCGTTTTCAGGGTTACCCGGGCAGACCGCCTGGAGTAAAATCACTTGGTTTTTGTGACAGGGTCTGGCAATTCTTCTTTTGAGTTGCTTGAAACTTTTCCCGGGATTGTGCGTGTTACTGTATGGAAGTATCTTTTTCGGTCGAGCAGGATATCCTTCGTCGGGCAGCCTCCGGCGACGAAGACGCCTTCGAAGAACTCATCGAAGCGTTCTCGCCGGCGCTCTATCGGGTCGTTCGGCGGATGGCGGCGAGCTCCGGCTTGGCCGAGGAAATTGTACAGGAGACATTCTGGCGGGTTTGGCAGGCGCTTCCCCGTTATCGCGCCGATCGGCGTTTTTTCCCCTACCTGGCCACGATCGCGGCCAATCTGGTGAGGGATGAGTGGCGAAAAGACCGCCGGCTCGCCCGGGAGGATCTCGAGGACCTGCCCGAGCTGGCCTCCGACCAGCCGCCCCCCGAAAAGCAGGTGGAAGCAGCCGAATTAATGGAGAAGCTTGCGCGGAGCGTGAAGGATTTACCGCCGCTTTGCCGGGCAGTCATTGCTTTGCGATACGATGCCGGGATGAGCTATGAGGACATCGCTTCCGCTTTGGATTTACCGATTAACACGGTGCGCACCTATCTGCACCGGGCCAAGTCCAAGCTTCAGGTTCTTCTCGAGGAGGCGTATGGGTAAGCCAGATCATCTGGATCGCTTGCTGACCGGCCTTCCTTCCCCGGAGCCGCAGGGAGACCTTCCCGGACGGGTGAAACATTTTGTCCGGGTGAGACGCCGGAGAAGGTCTTTGGTCCGCATTGGGGCGAGCCTGGCCCTGGCAGGCTGCGGGATCTGGTTGTGCACCCCGGCAGCAGCGACGCTGCCGGTTTCGACGAACTTTTCCGGGTCAGCCATCCACGTCCTGGGCGACTGGCTGCAGGCTGGCCTTGCCGGCCTGGAGGGTTCCCTGAATTATTTATGGAGCAGCTTGACGGGCGCCCAGAACAACCTGACCGCCTTCATTGGCCCGGGCGCCTGGATCGGCTTGACTGCCCTGGCTCTAAGCGTGCTGATCGCCCTGGGACAGTTGGTCCCGCAACAGCCCGGGACGGAGAGAAAAGGAAAAGAGGCATGAAAATCTGGAAATGGGTCGTCGCCATCCTGGTGCTCGTCTCGATCGGATTGCTGGTTGCCAGCAGCCTGGTGATTGGGCGGATCGCATTGCCGCTCAAACTTCCCGCTGGTTGGGAGAGTGGCCGCTTCCAGGGCGAGCACCCTGTCCTTGGTACGACGACAGTGCTCGTGTCTTCCTTCGTGGCGCTCATCACCTTGTTTATCTCAGGGACCATCGCGTTATACCTTTTCCCGAAGCGGATCCGCCGGATCTCCGAAGCCATTCCGAATAAATTGGGTACCCTGGCTCGTTTAATGTTAATGGGATTCCTCATCGAAGTCCTCATCCTCGCCGTGGGCGTCAGTTCGGCGTTGATGATCGGAACATTTCCCCTGACCATCCTGCTGATCGGCGGATTGTTCATGGTCGGCTTTTTGGGATTCGTTTCGCTGGCATATACCCTTGGGCGGACCCTGCTGGACCGCGCTGGCTGGTCCAGGCTCTCCCCGCTGGCATCCTTGATGCTTGGGGTGTTGCTCCTGTTTGCGCTCATCCGGATCCCGCTCCTGGGTGGGCTGATCGTGATCATGGTGACCAGTTTGGGGTTGGGGGCAGTCATCGCCACCCATTTCGGAACTGGTCTGGCATGGAATTTAAATTCATTGACGGAGGAAGTTGGAAATGAAAAAGTTGGGTAACTGGTTCAAGAACATCAAGAAACGCACCTGGATCATCCTCGCGGTCGTGGTCGTGCTGGCCCTGTTGATCGGCATACCGATCCTGCGCAAGCGCAGCAACACCGCCGCAACGACCACCTATCAGACTGCCAAGGTGGAAAAAGGCACCCTGACGGCCACCATCGGGGCGACCGGCACCGTGCGTTCCAATCAAACCGCCATCCTGACCTGGCAGACTAGCGGTACGATCGGTGAGATCAAGGTCCAGCCGGGCGATCAGGTCAAGGCCGGCGATATCCTGGCGAGCCTTTCGCAGACCTCCCTGCCGCAGAGCATCATCCTGGCCCAATCGGACCTGGTGACTGCCCAGCGTAACCTGGACAGCGTCAAGCAATCCGCCACCCAGCAGGCCCAGGCAGAGCTGAACCTGGTCACGGCTGAGAAAAATTACGACAGCGCCAAGGGCACGCTGGACAATTACCTGGCGAGCAATCATGGAGGCACCACGGAAGATGTCCTGAATGCCCAGGCCAAGCTCGTCGTGGCCCAAAACAACCTCAAGGCGGCCCAAACCTATTACGATTATGCCAAGCATCTCAGCGAGACCGACTCGGTCAGAGCCCAGGCGTATACCAATTTATACAACGCCCAGCAGGCCCTTAAGAATGCCCAAGACAACCTCAACTACTTTATCCTGAAACCGGGCGGTCGCGATGTGGAAGAGGCCCAGGCGAAACTCGACCTGGCCAAGGCCCAGCTCGATGACGCCCAGCGGGAGTGGGACCGCCTGAAGGGCGGCCCGGATCCGAGCGACATCCTGGCTGCCCAGGCCAAGGTTGACGCGGCCCAGGCTGCCATCAATATGGCGAATATCATCTCGCCGTTCGGCGGGACCGTTACCGAAGTCTCCGGGATGGTTGGTGACCAGGTCGCCCCCGGCACGAGCGCCTTCCGCGTGGACGACCTGTCACACATGCAGGTGGACGTCCAGGTTTCGGAAGTGGACATCAACAGCGTCCAGGTCGGGCAGCCGGTCGTATTGACCTTCGATGCCATTTCCGGCCAGCCGTATTCCGGCAAAGTGGTGGAAGTGGCCAAGGCGGGCGATACCATCCAGGGCGCAGTCGATTTCACCGTTACGGTCGAGCTGACAAATGCGGATGCCAGCGTCAAGCCGGGCATGACCGCAGCCGTCACGATCACCGTCGAACAGCTCAACAATGTGCTGCTGGTGCCGAACCGGGCAGTCCGCCTGGTGGACAGCCAGCGGGTTGTCTACATCCTTCGCAATGGCCAGGCCCAGATGGTCAACGTTACCCTGGGCGCCTCTTCCGATACGATGAGCGAAGTGGTCTCGAGCGATCTGAAGGTCGGCGACCTCGTCATCCTGAATCCGCCTTCGACTCTCTTCAACCAGCGTCCTGGCGGCGGTGGAGGCGGTGCGTTCGGCGGAGGCCTGTAAATGGGAAAGCCTGTCATTATTGCCAAAGACCTGAAGAAGATCTACAAGATGGGCGAATTCGAGGTCGCGGCACTGTGTGGGGTCTCGCTGGAGATCGAAAAAGGCGAGGTCGTGTCCATCATGGGACCGTCGGGCTCCGGCAAATCGACCCTGATGAACATCCTGGGCTGCCTCGACCTGCCGACCTCCGGCGAGTACATCCTGGACGGGGAGCGGGTATCGGAATTGAAGGACGATCAGCTGGCGGATATTCGCAACCGCAAGGTCGGTTTCGTCTTTCAAAGCTTCAACCTGCTCTCCCGGACCTCCGCGCTCGCCAACGTGGAATTGCCGCTGCGTTACGCCGGCGTTACCACGGGCCGCAGGGAGAAAGCCCTGGAAGCCCTGGATGCGGTCGGTCTGAAGGAGCGGGTCATGCACCGCCCGACCGAACTCTCCGGCGGACAACAGCAGCGCGTCGCCATCGCCCGGGCGCTGGTCAACAACCCGGCCATCATCATGGCGGATGAGCCAACCGGCAACCTCGATTCGAAAGTCGGCAAGGAGATCATGGCCTTGCTGCTGGATCTGAATACGAAAAAGGGAACCACGCTGATCATCATCACGCATGACCCGACCGTGGCGGCCCAGACCCATCGCGTCATCCATTTGCGGGATGGGGAAGTAGAGGCGGTATGAATATCGGACAATCCATCATCGAAGCGCTCGAAAGCCTGAATGCGAATCGCTTGCGTTCCGGCTTGACGATCCTGGGAATCATCATCGGGGTTGGAGCGGTCATCGCCATGCTGTCGGTGGGACAGGGCGCCCAGTCGACCATCACCGGCGCCATCAGCGGGATCGGCACCAACCTGCTGTTCGTCTTTTCCGGGAACGATACCCAGGATGTGCGCAACCCGCGCCCCCTGACCCTTGCAGACGCCCAGGCCCTGATCGATCCGTTGCAGGCGCCGGATGTGGCGGCCGTTTCTCCCAGCATCCAGGGCAGCGCCGAGATCACCTCGCCAAGCGGTAAAGTGACCAACAGCGCCATCATCGGGGCCACGCCGGATTACTTCAGCATGCAGAATTACACGGTGACCGAAGGCGCCCTCCTGACGGAAGAAAACGAATTGGGGAACGCCTCCGTGGCCGTGATCGGCCCGACGATCGCCGACAAGCTTTTCGGCGGCCACGAAGGGATCGTTGGGGAAACTTTGCGGATCAACGGACAGCCTTTCCGGGTGGTCGGCGTGTTGGAGTCGAAGGGCGGCAGCTCCTTTGGCAACCAGGATAGCCGGATCATCGTGCCCCTCAGCACGGCCCAGGCCCGCCTTCTGCATCGCACGAACGTCAACGAGGTCGATCAGCTCCTCATCCAGGCGACCAGCTCGGAAACGGTCAACCAGGCCTCCGAGGAGGTTTCCGAGATCCTGCGTCAGCGCCATCGCACTCCGATCGGGATCGACGATTTCACCATCTTCTCCCAGAAGGACGTCCTCTCGATCGCCACGACCGTGACCGGCGTCTTCACCATCTTCCTGGGCGGCATCGCCGGGATCTCCCTGCTCGTCGGCGGGATCGGCATCATGAACATCATGCTGGTTTCGGTCACCGAGCGGACCCGCGAGATCGGCCTGCGGAAAGCCCTGGGGGCGCGCCGGCGGGATATTTTGGTCCAGTTCCTGACCGAGTCGTCCCTGCTCAGCCTGTTGGGCGGCATCATCGGGATCGTCCTGGGGTGGCTGCTGGCCCTGCTGGTCGGCAAGATCGCCACCGCCTCGGGCAACCCGTTCAGCCCGACCGTCAACCTCAGCTCGATCCTGCTGGCGACCCTCTTCTCGGCGGCCGTCGGCCTGTTCTTCGGGATCTACCCGGCCAACCGGGCGGCCAGCCTGGAGCCGGTCGAGGCGCTGCGTTACGAATAGGAATGGATCATAGACCGGGACGGGAACGCCCCGGTCCTCTCTTATAATGGGGGTATGAAGACTGTTATCGAGGAAATCATGCCGGATCGACTGGATGAATATGCCCGGGTATCCATTGCCTTCATGGTCAAATCGATCTATCGGGTCGAGTTGATCGATGGAGGGTTGGGGGGCATGACCCTCCAGGAGGTCCCGGTCGAGACGCCGTACGTCAAGGATTACGACCGGGAGGAGAACCCCCAGGACTGGCCGGGGAAATTCGATGTCAGGAATTGGGGGTTTTTCCTCGCCCGGCTGGGCGGCCGTCCGGCCGGGGCGGCCACGGTCGCCTTCGATACGACCGGCGTTTTCATGCTGGAATCCCGCCGGGACTTGGCGGTGCTCTGGGACATCCGCGTCGCCCCGGAAGCGCGCGGGGCCGGAATTCCCCTTTTCCGCTCTGCCGCCGCCTGGGCCCGGGAGCGCGGCTGTACGCAGCTCAAGATCGAGACCCAGAATATCAACGTGCCGGCCTGCCGGTTCTACCGGCGCATGGGAGCACGCCTGGGCGAGATCCATCGATACGGCTACGCCGGTGTGCCCGCCGTAGCCCATGAGGTCATGTTGAACTGGTATCTTGACCTGGCCCCCCGATAATATTCTTTATCCATCCCCGACTTTAGTATGGTTCACTTTGTCCGTGCAAGGGGGTAAAATGAAAGTGGGTCGTCGCAGTTGATCATTCCTGGTATCCCACCCGCATATTCGGAAGGAGTTCCTATGATCGGAAAGACTCGCTCCCGCTCTTCATTGTTCTTTATTTTCGTGATGCTGTTCTCGATCCTGGCCTGTAATGCGTCGCAGTCCGCAACGCCCGGGACCGCCAGCAGCCCCCAGAATGGTTCCCCGACGACGGCTCCAGCTGCCTCGGATACCGGGGTTGCCAGCACCGACACATCCATCCCGACCGTTCACCATGTCACGAAACCCGGCGAACCTCCTGCCGGCTCGCTGAGCGAGATCACCGACCGGGATTCGTCGGTCTTCTCCGACCAGAAGCGGGCCAATGGGGGCGAAAATTTCGCCACCGACCTGTTCGAGCGGCCTTTCAACGCCCAGAGCATGGATCAGTATTTCCCCGACCTCGACATCACCAAGGCGCGCCTGTTCTCGGACGGCAAGTGGATCTACGTGGCCATCCAGCTTGTCGGGCGCGGCTCGGACGGAAACATGGACGGCCTCTACGGGGTGGAACTCGACTTGAACATGGACGGCCGGGGAGACGTATTGATCATGGCCTCCAAACCCGGGACCAGTTGGTCCACGGACCGAGTCCGGGCCTGGACAGATCCGAACCACGACGTCGGTGGAATCCATCCGATCCAATCGGATGCGCCGCTCACCGGGGATGGATACGAAAACCTGGTCTTCGACCAGGGCGTCGGCGCCGACCCGGATGCTGCCTGGGCCCGCCTCGACCCGACCTCCCCGAACAAAGTTCAGATTGCCTTCAAGCCCGCCCTGATCAATGACGATGGGAGCTACATGTGGGGTGCCTGGGCAATGAGCGAAAAGACCTTCAATCCGGCCTGGTTTGATTACAACGATCATTTTACCCTTGCCGACGCCGGTTCCCCGCTGATCGAGCTGACCCAGTATTATCCGCTCAAAGCCTTCGCCGAAGTGGACAATACCTGCCGCTGGGTGGTCGGTTTCAAGCCGACCGGCACCGAACCCGGCATCTGTCCGGTGCCGGCCACGCCCACGCCGATCCTGCCCGGGACGGTTTCCGGTACAGTCTATGACAATGGGGTCAACGGCGGCCTGGCGTACTTTGCCGGCTCGATCCCGCGCTCGGGTATTCCGGTGCAGATCCACTCGGGCGATTGCTCCAGCCTGGGTGCGGTAGTCGGATCGACGACCACGAACTCTTCGGGACATTACAGCTTTACCGTTCCGGCCGGGAAATATTGCGTGACGGCCACCCTGTCCTACACCCACACTGGACCGCAAGCGGTGACGGTTGGGAACGGTGGCTCGGTGACCAACGTCAATTTCTTCTACTACCAGTACCTCGGCATGCAGTAATTCGCTGCCAGGGTGGGTAGGTGTTCGTTCTATCAGGCCAGTCGCTCCGGATGACAGCTTCCGTTCCGGTTGGCGCGTCCGCAGCCTTCTGCGCGGAAGTATAATGGAACGGACGAAAAGTTCACTGTACCCAGGAGAATTTCATGGATGAAAAACTTCAAAGATTGAAGGTCATTCTGGCCGAGGCTGCGGACCTGTACAACGCCTCCGCCCTGCTCGGGTGGGACCAGCAAACCTACATGCCCCCGGGCGGCGCCGAAGGGCGCGGTTACCAGCTCGGCACGCTCGGACGCCTGGCGCACGAGCGGATGACCTCGCCGGAGCTGGGCCAGGTATTGGAAGATTTGAAACCGTACGCGGCCGGCCTGGACCCCGATTCGGACGATGCCCGCCTGATCAAGGTTGCTGCCCGCAATTACGAAAAAGGGACCCGCGTCCCTTCCGGGCATGTGGTCGAATTCGCCCAGGCGACCACGCTGGGCCAGCAAGCCTGGATGGAAGCCCGCCAAAAATCTGACTTTTCCATCTTCCGGCCTCACCTGGAGAAGATCGTCGGCCTGCGCCGGGAGTACGCCTCGTTCTTTCCGAACGTCGAGCATCCTTACGATGCCCTCCTGGACGACTTCGAGCCGGGCATGAAGACATCCGAAGTCAAGGCGATCTTCGAAGGCCTGCGCTCAAAACAGGTCGAGTTGATCAAGGCGATCGCCGGGAAGCCCCAGGTGGACGATTCTTTCCTCCACCAGGCCTTCGACGAGCAGAAGCAGTGGGATTTCGGCGTGGAAGTCATCAGCAAATTCGGCTATGACTGGAATCGCGGTCGGCAGGATAAGTCGCCCCATCCCTTTACGCAGGGCTTCGGGGTCAACGACGTCCGCATCACCACCCGCCTCGATCCGAATTTCCTCAACACGATGCTCTTCGGGACGATGCACGAATGCGGGCATGCCCTCTACGGCCTGGGGGCGGCTCCCGAGCTGGATCGCACCGGCCTGGAGGGAGGCGCCTCGCTGGGGATTCACGAGTCCCAGAGCCGCATGTGGGAGAACCTGGTCGGGCGGTCCCTGCCGATGTGGGAATACTTCTACCCGCGCCTCCAGTCGGTCTTCCCGCAGCTGGCGGATGTGCCCCTCGAGAAATTCTACAAAGGCATCAACAAGGTCCAGCCCTCCCTGATCCGGGTCGAAGCGGATGAGGCCACTTACAACCTGCACATCATGCTGCGCCTCGAGATCGAGATCGCCCTCCTGGAAGGCAAGGTCGAAGCCCGGGACCTGCCCGCTCTGTGGAACGAGAAGATGAACGAGTATCTGGGTGTGACCCCGCCGAACGACGCCAGGGGCGTCATGCAGGACGTGCACTGGTCGGGCGGGATGATCGGCTATTTCTCCACCTACGCCCTCGGCAACCTGATCTCGGCCCAGTTATGGGAAAAGATCGACCAGGACATCCCCGACTTGCCCGACCAGATCCGCCATGGCAAGTTCGAAGCGCTCCTGGCCTGGCTGCGCGAGAAGGTCCACCGCCACGGCGCAAAATTCGAGCCCCAGGAATTGGTCCAGAAGGTGACCGGATCGAAGATCGACCCGACCGCCTACGTCCGTTACCTGACCGCGAAGTTTGGCGAGATCTACGGACTGTAAGACGATCTTTCTTAACGTATCGGCGCGCCTGAATGGCGCGCCGGCTTTCTTTTTCCGGTCTGGGTTATAATCCTCGCATGCCCCGCCGGATCCTCCTTACTTGCATCAGCCTGGTCCTCCTGGCCGCCTGCGCACCGGCCCCCAGCGTGACCCTCATCCCCAGCCTAACACCCCGCCCGCAGGCGGCCACGCCCTCGCCGACTTTGCTTGCCATTCCCGTGGCCAGTTCGCCCACCCAGCTGCCGGCCACGCCGACGCCGGAGATCGTTTCGCCGACCCCAGAACTGGTCGCAGACACCCTGGAGCCGGCCCCGACCGAGACCCTCTTCGTGCTGCCGACGTTCGTCATGCCGCCGACCCTGGCTGCCACCGATATCCCCCAGCCGGCCGTCGATTCGGGCGCGATCCAGTTGATCGGTCCGGGGCCGCTCTCGAAGAACGTTTCGCCGGTCAAGGCGTATGGCTATTCCATCCCGGGCTACGGCAACAAAGGCCGCCTCGACCTGTACGCGGAGGACGGGAGAGTCCTGGCCTCCCAGGTGGTCCAGTTGAACAGCATCTATCGTTGGGCGTATTTTTATTGGGAGCTCCCCTTCACGATCGACACCGCCGGGGAGCTTGGCCGGCTGAGCATGAGCACCAAGGATCAATACGGCAGAGTGACCGCCCTTTACTCCGTCCACCTGCTCCTGCTATCGGAGGGCGCCTCGATCATCAACCCGCCCGGCAACCTGCGGGAACGCTGCGTGATCGACAATCCCTACCCCGGGAAGCGAAATGCCGGCGGAGCCCTGACCGTGGCGGGGTCGATGCGGCCCTATAACAACCTGCCGCTGACGATCGAGCTGATCACCCGGGATGGCAGGACGATCGGCTCTCAGCAGGTCGATATCGCCCCGACGGCCAAGGACAGCTACGTCGCTTTCCATGCAAATGTCCCTTATTCCCTTTCGTCGGGCGCCTGGGCCCTGCTGGTAGTCCGCCAGCCCGACGACCGGATCAGCGGGACGATGTACTTATACAGCCAAGAGATTTTCCTGAATCCTTGACGCATCCAGGTGGCAGGTGTACAATAGCGGCTCGTTGTACCCGGCGCGGGGTAGAGCAGTGGCAGCTCGTCAGGCTCATAACCTGGAGGTCGGTGGTTCGAGTCCACCCCCCGCAACTAAAAGGCAATCTTAGACCGCAAGGCTACCGAAAATCGGCCAGCCTTGCGGTCTTCGATTCAAGGAGTCTCCAACCAAGGAGACTTTT
>DATJPX010000103.1:0-20389 GCA_035506155.1 Anaerolineales bacterium | reverse complement strand
TACGCCCGGAATTGCGCCTTCCCCAACATCTGGCTGTATTTCGTGATCGCCGCCGTCAACGTCGTCTTCCCGTGGTCGATGTGCCCCATCGTCCCTACGTTCATGTGCGGCTTCGTTCGTTCGTACTTCTGCTTCGCCATGTTTATTTCTCCTTCCGAATACGATGTCTCTGGTCACGAAGCCCTCAATGGGATTTGAACCCATGACCCCGTTCTTACCAAGAACGTGCTCTACCGACTGAGCTATGAGGGCGCTTCGTTGCATGCCGGGCCGTCGCTTCCGGCGGCGGGCATTTAATAAAAGGTGGGCAGTGAAGGATTCGAACCTCCGAAGGCGTCTGCCAACTGATTTACAGTCAGTCCCCTTTGGCCACTTGGGTAACTGCCCATCTTGTCTTCCAGCCGTTCGTGAGCTGGTCGCTTGGTCCCATCCTGGGATGAGGCCAACCGACGAACCGATAACGGGTGGGTGTTGTCAACGATCAAAGCCGACGATGGGAATTGAACCCATAACCTACCACTTACAAGGCGGTTGCTCTGCCGATTGAGCTACGTCGGCAAGCGCCCTTTCCCGGCTTAAGCGGGCCAATTATACCAAAGGCATTCCGTCCATACAAGGTCAAGACGGAAAACGTTCTGCCTTTTTTCCGCCGACTTGCGGGCTGGGGATAGATACAAACAAGGACATTCCTGGTGCTAGGCTTGGCTGCATGCATCTCCGCAGTTCGCAGGATTTGACGAATCATCCTCAGGCCAGCCTATAAGCCGCATTCTGTCTGGCGGAGGGAGCCGGTTTACGCCTTGCGGTGTCATCCCGGACCTTTTGCCTGGGCGGTCATCTCTCTGTGCAGCCTACCCGGGACTGATCGCGAAGCGAGCAGCTTCTCATCCCTGTTTGGCCTTGCTCCCGGCGGGGGTTACCTGGCCGCCCACATTGCTGCGGACGCCGGTGGTCTCTTACGCCACCTTTTCACCATCGCCGCCGAACATCCCGAAGGGGTTTTCGGCGGCAGTCTGTTTCTGTGGCCCTGTTCCGGCAGGTTGCCCCGTCCCGGGGTTTCCCCGGCGCCGTGCTCTCTGGAGTGCGGACTTTCCTCGACCCCTTGCCGAAGCATGGAGCCGCGACCGTCCGGCCAGCCTGAAGACGGGGGTATCATACCGTCTCTTGACGGATGAGTCAATCTCGGCGGGAAAAATTCTTTTCGTGCCGGGTATCACAAATTGAGGAGGTTTATCACCCGCGAATGATGACCATTTCACCGTCGAGAAATGAAGGGGATATGCTTTAATGGAAATGTAGAGGAATTCTTATATAAGGAGCCAAAAATGTCCAAGACTATCGATAATCTGAAAGCGGCTTTTGCCGGTGAATCCCAGGCCAATCGCAAGTACCTGGCCTTCGCAAAGAAAGCAGAGGAAGAAGGTTTCCCCCAGATCGCCCGGCTTTTCCGCGCCGCGGCTGCCGCCGAGACGGTCCATGCCCACAATCACCTGCGGGCGATGGACGGAGTTGGTGGAACGGCCGAGAACCTGCAGGCAGCCATCGGCGGCGAGAATTACGAAGTCGTTTCGATGTACCCGCCCATGCTGGCCGAAGCCGAGGCCGAAGGTGAGAAGCGCGCCAGCCGTTCCTTCAAGTGGGCCCTGGAAGTGGAGAAGATCCACGAAATGCTCTATCGAAAGGCAGCCGAATTCTTCGGCAAGGGCAAGGACCTTCCGGCGACCGAGTATTATGTTTGCCCGGTCTGCGGTTTCACCCATGAAGGTCCGATGACCGAGAAGTGCCCGGTCTGCTCCACGCCCGCCGAGAAATTCGAGAAGGTCGCTTAGCACCCGGAGAGGGACCGGTCTCACCGGTCCCTCCTTTCCTCCCAGGGCACGCGCCGTCAGGGATGCGTGCCCATTTCTTTAACAAATCACCCCGCTAAACAACTGGACAGAATCTCCACCCTCAAGTAAAATAACCCGCCGTACATTAGGATTTATTTTCCGGAGGACGTAAGTGGCTAACATCAAGTCTCAAATCAAGCGTAACCGCCAGAACGACAAGCGTCGTCTGCGCAACCGTGTTTATCGCGGTACTGCCCGCATTGCTGTCAAGAGTGCCCGCACGAATATCGACGCCGGCGCCCCCGAGTCGCAGGCCGAGCTGAAGAAAGCGATCAGCGCCTTGGACAAGGCCGCCGAGAAGGGCGTCATTCACAAGAACAACGCCGCCCGCCGCAAGAGCCGTCTGATGAAGGCGTTCGGCAAGATGGTCCCGGCCAAGGTTGAAGAGCCCGTCAAGGCTGAATCCGTCGCCGAACCGGAAGCCGAGAAGGCCGCCCCGCGCAAACGGACCGCCAAGGCCGAGCCGAAGGCGGAAGCAGCTGCCGAACCGAAGGCCGAGACGAAGAAGGCCCCGGCGAAGAAAGCCGCTGCCAAGAAGGAACCGGCCGCCACGCCTGCCAAGAAGCCGGCCACGGCCGCCAAGAAACCTGCTGCGAAAAAGTAGTCCTATCGTTCGCGGCTTGCAAAAACCATTTGCGGGAGCGCCCGGAACGTCGGGCCTCCCGTTTTGTTTCTGCGGCGGATGCCTGCGTCCTTTAAGATTTGGAATCATATCCCCTTTGGGGATGATATAATTTCCCGAGCGAGCGACCATGTTCCAGACCGAACAGCAAACCATCGAAGCAAAGATAAGATCGTACTGCGAGACCCAGGATATCCCTCTTGCCGCGCTGGAGTGGAAGCCAATTCCCTTCAGCGGCGAATGGGGTTTCTCCACCTCGTTTTTCGCCACCGCGGCAGCCGAGGCCCGCGCCGGGAAGGAGGTCGTCGTCCCGCAGCGCGCCCAGGAAATTGCAGAAGCGGTCAAGGCGCAGGTCGGAAAGCTGCCCGGGATCAGTCACGTCGAGGCGCTCAAAGGCTATCTCAATTTGTACTTCGACACTGCCGAGTATGCCCGCCGGGTCGTCGAAACCGTCCTGGACGGGAAGACCCGCTTCGGGTCCGGACCGGCCACCGGGCAGCGCGTCATGGTCGAGTTCTCCCAGCCCAACACCCATAAAGCCTTTCACGTCGGCCACCTGCGCTCGGCCATTCTGGGCGATGCCCTCGCCCGGATCATCGAGTTCGCCGGCTACGATGTGATCCGGGCCAACTATCCCGGCGACATGGGCCTGCACGTCATCAAGTGGCTGTGGGCCTACCTGAAATACCACAACGGCGAGGAGCCCGAGACCGATATCACCCAGTGGATGGGCAAGGTCTACGCGGATGCCAGCCGCCGCCTCGAAGAGACTCCCGACCTGGAAGCCGAAGTGCGGGCCGTCTACGCCCGCTGGGACCAGCGCGACCCTGAGATCGTTTCGCTCTGGGAGAAGACCCGCGAGTGGTCGCTGGAAGGCTTCCGCCAGATGTACGCCGCCCTGGACATCCGCTTCGATAAATACTATTTCAACAGCGAAGAAGAGCAGCCCGGCAAGGCGCTGGTCGAGGAGTTGGTCAAGCGCGGCATTGCCACCGATGAACGCCCGGAGGGGGGGGCAGTGGTGGTCAAGATCGACGAGGTCCTCGGCCTGACCAAGGAACAGTACCGCACGACCGTCATCCTGCGCTCGGACGGGACCGCCCTGTACGCCACCGAGGACCTGGCGCTGGTCTTGCACAAGTTCCGGGATTACCCGAACCTGACGCGCTCCATCTATATCGTCGACGTGCGTCAATCCCTGCATTTCACCCAGGTCTTCAAGATCCTGGAGATCGCCGGCCACGAGGAAGCCAAGAAGTGCGTTCATGTGGCCTACGAGCTGGTGACCCTGCCCGGGAACGTGGTCATGTCCTCCCGGGAGGGGACCGTCGTCCTGATGGAAGACTTGCTGCGGGAAGCCACGGCCCGGGCGAAAGCCGAAGCGCAGAAGAAGAATCCTTCCCTGACCGAAGAACAGCTCGAGAGCGTGGCGAAGGCGGTCGGGCTGGGAGCCCTGAAGTATCCCGTCCTGGCCCGGGAGAATACCAAGCTGGTCACCTTCGACTGGCAGGCCGCCCTGGACTTCAACGGGCAGGCTGCTCCGTACATCCAGTACGCCCACGTGCGTTGTAACTCGATCCTGCGCAAGGCGGGCGCCGATCCGGCGAACCTGCCGGCTTCTTCTTTCGCTTATCCCTTGAATCCCGCTGAGGTCGAGTTGATCGACCTGCTTTCCCGTTTCCCCGGCGAGGTGCAGCGGGCCGCGGCCGAGTACAAGCCGCTGGTCATTGCCACCATCGCCTACGACATCGCCAAAGCCTTTGCCGGCTTCTACGATGCCTGCCCGGTCGTTCAGGCCGAGCCGCAGGTCCGGGACGCCCGGCTCCGGCTGGTCGCAGCGACCAAATATACGCTTGCCAATGCCTTGGCGCTTTTGGGCATCACAGCCCCAGAAGTGATGTGACGCACTGGCCGATGGTCAGAGCGAAAATCAGCGGGTTCCTGCTTCAGTGCAGGATGCCAGAGTAGGCACAGGAGCTCCGAAAAAGCGCAGGAGCCTCCTCGCCGTTGCCCGAGCAGCGGCTACCGCACTGATAAGAAGAACCTGGCTGATATTCATCTTTTCTGTCAAGGAGTTCATTTATGTCCCCAGTCCGTACCCTCATCATGGGCGCCGCCGGGCGCGACTTCCACAACTTCAACGTCTTCTTCCGCGACAACCCGGACTATGAAGTGGTGGCTTTCACTGCGACCCAAATCCCCGACATCGAAGGCCGCACCTACCCGAAGCAGTTGGCCGGCAAGATGTACCCGAAGGGCATCCCGATCTACGCCGAGAGCGACCTGCTCAAGCTGATCAAGGACCTCAAAGTCGACCAGGTGGTCTTCGCCTACTCCGACGTCCCCCACGAAGTGGTCATGCACAAGGCTTCGATGGTCCTGGCGGCTGGGGCGGACTTCCGCCTGATGGGCGAGAAGCTCACCCAGGTCAAGTCGACCAAGCCGGTCGTCTCGGTCTGCGCCGTCCGAACCGGCTCGGGCAAGTCCCAGACCACCCGGCGTGTCTCGCTGATCCTGCGGGAGATGGGTTACAAGGTGGCCGCGATCCGACATCCAATGCCGTATGGAGACCTGGTCAAGCAGGAAGTGCAGCGCTTCGCCACCTATGCCGACCTCGACAAGCACGAGTGCACCATCGAGGAGCGCGAGGAGTACGAACCGCACATCGACAACGGCGTGATCGTCTACGCCGGTGTGGACTACGAGAAGATCCTGCGCCAGGCCGAGAAGGAAGTCGACATCGTCCTGTGGGACGGCGGCAACAACGACTTCTCTTTCTACGTCTCGGACCTGAAGATCGTCGTTGCCGACCCGCATCGCCCCGGCCACGAGTCCAGCTACCATCCCGGCGAGGTCAACGCCCGGGACGCGGACGTGATCGTCATCAACAAGGTCGACACGGCTGACCCGCAGGCGGTCATTAAGGTCCGCGAGAACCTGCGCACGCTCAACCCGAAGGCGACCGTCATCGAAGCCGCCTCGCCGCTCTTCGTCGACCATCCCGAGCAGATCCAGGGCAAGCGCGTCCTGGTGATCGAGGACGGCCCGACCCTGACCCACGGCGAGATGGCCTACGGCGCTGGCTACGTGGCCGCCAAGCGCTTCGGCGCCAAGGAGATCGTCGACCCGCGGCCGTTCGCGGTCAAGTCGATCGCTGCCACCTACCAGAAGTATCCCAAGACCGGCCCGATCCTGCCGGCCATGGGCTACGGCGCCCAGCAGATGAAGGACCTGGAAGCCACCATCAAGAAGGCGGACGTGGACATGGTCATCGTCGGTACGCCGATCGACCTGACCCGCGTCATCAAGATCACCAAGCCCTACCAGCGCGTGCGCTACGAGCTGCAGGAGATCGGCCAGCCGACCCTGGAAGATATTTTGAAGAAGAAGTTCGGGAAAAAGAAGTGACTCCTGGATTGATTGGGTAAATCGGAATTGGAGCGGGCAAAAGTCCGCTCCAATTTTTTAAATATAATATTAATTTCCGATTAAATTGCGCGAAAACATTGTGTTCCGATGCCCCTTCCTGTATAATTCATGAGCTATCATATTTGTAAGAACGGCGGGAGCGCCGTTATTTTTTGTCCGTCGGGAGGCAGGATGCGTATCAGACGTTTTATTCATTTATTGCTCTGCGCCAGCATGGCGGCGGGATTTTTCGGGGCGCTGCCGTCCTTGCGAGCCAGTGCGTCCGCGGATGCGGAAGGATGGCTCCGGGCGCAAAACATCAGCACGACAATCGCCAAAGCCTCCGGCCAGAACGATCCGACCAACGTAGCCTCGATCAAATTCGTGGTGACGTTCGGGGTGGCGATCAAGAAGACCACCTTCACGATTTCGGACGTATCTCTGTCGGGCAGCACCGCTCCCGGCGCGACGGTCTCGGATATCACCGAGATCGCCCCGAACGACAAGACCACCTTCCGTGTTACGGTTACCGGAATGACCGGTTCGGGCTCCGTGCTTGTCTCCATCGGCGCGGGCGCCGTCCAGGACGCTTCCGGAAATACCAACCTCGCCAGTAATACCAGTTCGGTCACTTACGATATCGACTCGCCGAACGTGACGGTCGAGCAGGCCTCCGGCCAGAACGATCCGACCAACGCGGCCTCGATCAAATTCGTGGTGACGTTCAGCGAACCGATCAAGAAATCCACATTCGATCTTTCGGACGTCAGCCTGGGTGGAACGGCCCCCGGCGCAACGGTTTCGGATATCACCGAGATTGCTCCGAATGACAAGACCACCTTCCGCATTACAGTCAGCGGGATGACTAGCTCGGGCACCGTCATCGCCTCGATCGGCGCCGGCCTGGTGACCGACCCTGCAGGCAACAGTAACTATGCCAGCACCAGCTTCGACAACTCGGTCACCTACGACATCGACTCGCCGAGCGTGACCGTCGAACAGCTCCCGGCCCAGGATGACCCGACCAACGCCACGCCGATCAAATTCCTGGTGACATTCAGCGAACCAATCAAGAAATCCACATTCGATCTTTCGGACGTCAGCCTGGGCGGAACGGCTCCCGGCGCAACGGTTTCGGATATCACCGAGATTGCTCCGAATGACAAGACCACCTTCCGCATTACAGTCAGCGGGATGACCGGCTCGGGCACCGTCATCGCCTCGATCGGCGCCGGCCTGGTGACCGACCTGGCCGGGAACGGGAACAACGCTAGCACCAGTTTCGACAACTCGGTCACCTACGACATCGACTCGCCGAGCGTGACGATCAACCAGACGCCCGCCCAGGATGACCCGACCAATGCGACGCCGATCAAATTCCTGGTGACATTCAGCGAACCGATCAAGAAATCCACATTCGATCTGTCGGATATCAGCCTGGGCGGCACGGCCCCCGGCGCATATGTGAGCGACATCAACGAGGTGGCCCCGAACGACAAGACCACCTTCCATGTCCTGGTCAGCGGGATGACCGGCTCGGGCACCGTCACCGCCTCGATCGGCGCCGGCCTGGTGACAGATCTGGTGGGGAACGGGAACAACGCCAGTACCAGCTTCGACAACACGGTCACCTACGACATCGACTCGCCCAGCGCCACGATCAACCAGACGCCTGCCCAGAATGATCCAACCAATGCCACACCGATCAAGTTCGTCTTGAAGTTCAGCGAGCCGATCAAGAAGTCCACGCTCGACCTGTCGGATATCAGCCTGGGCGGCACGGCCCCCGGCGCATATGTGAGCGACATCAACGAGGTGGCCCCGAACGACAAGACCACCTTCCACGTCCTGGTGACCGGCGTGACCGGACCCGGCACGGTGACGGCTATTCTCGGGGCGAACCTGGTGGAGGATCAAGCCGGGAACCTGAACCTGGCCAGCACCAGCACGGACGATACGGTCACATTCGACAACGTCCAACCGACGGTGTCCATTACGAGCACGACAACGAATCCGACCAATGTCTCGCCGATCCCGCTGACGATCACTTTCAACAAAGCAGTGACAGGCTTCGATGTGACCGACTTGGCCGTCGGGAACGGCACGGCCGGCAACTTTGCTGGCTCCGGCGCCACCTACACGGTGGATATTACACCGACCGCCAACGGGGCGGTTACGGTCGATGTCGCCCAGGGCGTCGCGCAAGATACTTCGGGCAATGACAATACCGCTGCAGTGCAATTCTCGACCACCTATGACACCACACCGATCGCCGTCATGGGCGGCGGCGTGGCGGGCAACCCGGGCGCCCTGGCGGTCCTGGATGGCGGAACTTACTCAACCCATTTTACAAGCATCGTCGTGACTTTCAGTAAAGATGCCTACAACCCGGGCGATCCGACCGACCCGGAAGCTGTGACCAACCCACATAACTACCTGTTGGTCCAGCCAGGAGACCTGAGCTACGAGACGACCGGTTGCAATACCGGCGTGGCGGGGAACGACGTGCAAATCCCCACAGGGCCGGTCACGTACAACAATCATCTGGGTATGGGACCCTTCGAGGCAACTGTGACGGTCAACGGGGGTGTCCCACTTCCCGCGGGCGCATATCGCCTGTTCGTCTGCGGTTCGACCTCCATCACCGACTTGGCCGGCAACCACCTGGGCGGTGGAGCGGATACGGTCCTGACCTTCAATATTCAAGACCCGACGGTCCCCGGAAACACGACCGGAGCCGCCGGTATCATCCCGGTCACTGGCTTCGCCCCGGACCGGCTGACGATCCTGCCGCCGCAGACGACATCCTACACCAGCCTGGGCAACCTCTGGCTGGAGATTCCGAAGCTGGGTGTGCAGATGCCGATCGTCGGCGTGCCCCAGTCGAAGGATGGAACCTGGGATGTCTCGTGGCTGGGGCAGGCTGCCGGCTGGCTGAACGGTACCGCCTTTCCGACCTGGGCAGGCAACTCGGTCCTGACCGGGCATGTCTACGACGCATATGGACAGCCGGGTCCCTTCCGCTACCTGAATACGTTATGGTGGGGCGACCGGGTGATCGTCCATGCCGGAGGCGTCCAATACGTTTACGAAGTTCGCAGCGTCTCGCAGGTGGGGCCGGGCAGCACGGCGGCCATGCTGAAGCACGAGGACCTGCCGTGGATCACGCTCGTGACCTGCCGCGGCTACGACGAGGCCAGCAATTCTTATAAGTACCGGGTGCTGGTCCGGGCGGTGCTGGTTTCCGTAAAGTGATGACCCCATGAATCGTGGAGGGGCGACCGACCGGTCGCCCCTCCTTTTTTACCTAGCGTGTCCGCACCCAGTCTGGGAGCCGGATCGAGCGGAATTCGCTCGGACGGAACAGGAGCCAGCCGAGCAGGCTCAACAGGGCGGCCACGAAGCTGAGGACGATCCAAATACTGCCTTTCATCGAACACCTCCATTTCATGTCCAGTATACGCTGGGCAGGGGAAAATGTTCCTATCGGGAGGCTAATCAAACGCTAACAGATTTGTCGTTCAGACGTGCAGAAGCGGATCCCCTTCGTGTCCTCGCGGAGACGATGCACGATCCTCCCCCATGCTGTTTACAGGTTCTGGATCCCGTGCCAGGTGTGGAAGAAGATGAAGATCGCGGCCAGGAGCCCGTACGGCCAGGACTGCCCCAGCAGGGCGATCCCCAGGAAGGACAGGAACGGCGTCAGCCGGGGTGCCAGCAGCCCGGCGGGGCTGGCGCTCCAGGCCGAGTCGGGGATAAGGATCAGCGGTAGCCAGGAGGCGAAGTAGACCAGCGTGCCGAGAATGTAAACAACCAGGCCGGTGCGTAGTGCAAATTGCCAATTTGCGCTACGCGGCAACGGGAGCAGCAGCGGCAGGGCGAAGACCAGGATGCGCACCACGTTCTCGACGATTAGCAGCCATTTGGGCGAATGAGCGTCCGATGTGATCGCCTTCTGGGTAATGCGCGGGCCGAGGACCAGGTTCCAGGCCAGGAGGGGGAGGATCAGCCAGAAGCAGTTGAGCAGATTCCATTGGAGTTTCATGGCTGTTTCGCAGGCTGGGTTGTACGCCTTGTCATCCGCCGGAGGATGGCCCAGATTGCCCAGGCCAATCCGCAAACCAGAAGGAAGCTAACCGCCACCAGGATCTTCGCCAGGACCGGGAAGCGCATGGCCGGCTTGAAATCCATGGGGAGGTACCGGTAAAGCGAAGCATCCGCCCTGCCGGTATCGAAGAAGCTGGTCAGCAGGCGCTGACGCGCGGCGGCTTGGAAGCCCCAGAAATCGTTGACATGGCCTTGCTCAGAGATGACCACGCTCTGGCCGTTGCGCAGGGAAGGCAGCAGTTCCTCCTGGGCGAACTGAGCCGGTGTGGAGAAGTCGATGCTGCCGCTGATGAGCAGGGTCTCTACATCGGTCGGCTGCACCTGGCGGTACTCGGCGGGGATCGGGTTGGGCGGCCAGTCGGCGCTGCCCCAGATTAGCAGCGACATCGGCGAGCCCAGGACGGCCCCCGGTGCCGTCAGTTCGGCGCGGTAGTCCCGCCCGGGCTGGAAGTCGGCGCTGCAGCCGATGGCGAAGAATTCGCCCCAGGTCATCATGTGCGGCATCATCAGGTCGTAGGCCAGCGACATCAGCGCCAGCCCGCTTGGGTCGCCTTTTGCCGCGGCCAGATAGGCGTCGAAAATGATCGGTGCGGTGGTGCGATGGTAGAGCATGACGAAGGCCATGTTCTGCACCTTGCCAGGATCGATGGGCAGGAACAGCCAGCGCCGGGGCATGTCGGCGTTGACGCTGCGCATGGCTCCCACCAGGTCGGGCGCGGCGGGACCGGCGGCCTGTTTCCACAGTTCCGCGTAATATCCCACCTGGTCGTCCACCACTTGCGGATGCCAGAGGAAGTGGCCGGGCGGGTTGACGCCGATCATGGCGCTGCGCAGCAGGCTGCCCGGATGCATGTCCGCGTAGATCTGCGCCACGCGCGTGCCGTAGCTTTCGCTGAGCAGGTCGATGCGGGTGTAGCCCAGCGCCGTTCGGGCGGACTCCATGTCCTCGACCACTTCGGGGATGGTATAGCCGGCCAGGTCCACGCCTTCCGCCTGCAGCCGGGAGGCGCACGCCGACATGGCCGCGCCCATCGCATCCAGTGAAGCCGGGCTGAGCACGTTCCCGTCCACTCCGTTCACCGTTTTGGAGAACTCGGGGCAGTCGAGCTTGGGAGTGCCGTCCACGCCGCGGTAGCCAACCAGCACGATGTCGTGATTTTCGAGCAGCCAGGCCGGAGGTTGGAAGCTCATGTTGGAGCTGCCGGGGCCGCCGCTCAGGTGGAAGATCGGCTCGGCGGGCCCGGCCAAAGCCGAGTGGATGCGCTTCACCGGGATGGCGATCAGGCGGGAGGCCGGGTCGGAACGGTTCTCGGGCACCACCAGCGTGCCGCAATCGGCCCGGTAGTTGACCCCGCCCAACCTGACCGTACAGACGGTCAGGAAGGCCTCCCCGGCATGCGCCCCGGCCGGGACGGTCACAGCCCGGTTCGTGGGCCGGAAGAGAATGGCTCCGGCGAGGATCAGGATGACAGCGAGGACCAGGATGACAATCATTTTCGGTTTCATGAATTTCCTTCTAATTCTTCGAATGGCCGCTCGAAGCGGCGGGCGTAGACGCCGTTCTTTTTCAACATGCCGTCGAAGTAACCGTGCGCAATCGGCAGGCGCAGGAAGGCCTGGAAGACCGGGCCTAGGATGGACGGATAGCGTTCGGGGGCGGCGATGCGGGCCAGGGCGGCCGAGTCCAGTTTCCCCTCGCCGGCCAGGCCGGCGCCCAGCAGTTGCAGGTCGGTAAACAGGCTGGACGTGGCGTCAGGCGGCATCATGCGGACGCCTTCGCCGTTTCCCCTGACGATCGTTCCCAGGTAAGGACCGCCCAGCCGGGCAGCCAGTCTTTCCAGGTAGCGCTCGACGTAGCGCGAGTGCAGTCCCTCCGGGAAGCCGGACTGGACCAGGAAGCCGACCGGCGGGTTATCCTTCCGGCCGACGAGCGGCTCGAGGGCTTCGATGAAATGCTTGACCGAGCCGGGCATGGCGTCCGTGTAGAGAGGGAAGCCGATCCAGGCGCATTCGGCCTCGGTAAAAGCCTGAACGAAGCGTTCGGTTTGCTTGACCTGGATGAGGTGGTGCGTCTCGCTCGGGCCGCCGAAGCCCCTGGCGAACTCGCTGAGGAAGATCGGAGTATTGCCGCGCTTGCCGCGTGGCGAGCCGTTGAAGAGCGTCAGCCGGCTGGGCGGGCGGATGGCCATGCCGACGGTCGCGGTCAGCGGACCCGGCAGCGGCAGCGGGCGGGGCGGCTTGACGAGGATGCGCCGGGCAAGTTCCTGGACCGGGGTTTCAGTCGTCAGGCTGAACTCCAGGCGGGTCTTGAAGTTGAGCGCCGTACGGCAGGAGATGGCTGTGACGATCTGCAGGTCGACCTCATCCGTGAATGCTTCCTTTTCCACCAGCAGCCCAACGCGCGGGTAGCGGGTATAGCGTTTCAGGTGATGCGCCTCTCCCTGGTCCACGACCATGTAAGGATGGATGAGCGGCAGGTGCTTGTCCATTGCCATCTTGAGCAGCGCCGAAGGATAGCCCATCTTGAGCGGGGCAGCCCACAACAGGAAGTCGGCGTTGATGACCGCCCGGTCCATCTCGACGGAGGCGGAGTCGGCGTTGGAGCACTGCCCGGGCGTCTTGACCCAGCAGCCCCAGCAGCCGATGCAGTAGCGTAGCGGCAGGTCGCGCAAGTCGATCCGGGTGACGGAGTGACCGGCGGCTTCCAAGACAGACTGCGCCTCGGCCAGGTAGGCGTCGAAAGGAGTGGGGCCCGGATTCCCATTGAGAATGGTGATTATCATGGAATTATCCTCCTAGGCGGGCTTCGTCATAAGGATAAAGGGCGGCAGGCCGGCTGCCCAACCCCGGATGGCTTCCCAGTTGCGGTGTTCCCCCGGCCTGGCCTGGATGACCAGCATCACGAACAACGCCTGATACCACTTTAAGCGATAGATATCCAGCCGGCCGCCGAAGAAGGCCGCGCTGACCGGCCTGGCGGGCGCGGCCGCCTTGAGGATCGGGCGCAGGTAATTCTTTACCTGAGCGTAGCCTTCCTTGAAGGTCAGGCGCCCCGGCTTCCGCGGCGCCAACGCCAGCTTTTCGTCCACGAAGACCGGCACGCCATCCAGGCTGGCGGCGTCCGTGCGAGTCAGGTTCAGGCAGGTTGTGAAGACCGCCAGCGGCATTTTGGCCAGGACAGCTTTGTGCCTGCGCAGGAATTGCAAGGCGGCCGGATGCCAGCCCATGATCATGGGCGCTCCCAGGACGACGGCCGAATAGGATCCAAGTTCGCCGGCTTCGGCAATGGGCAGGAGGTCCACCTGACAGCCGGACTTGCGGATTTCCTCCGCCACGGCCTGGGCGACCTCGGCAGTGGTGCCGGAGTTGGTGGCATACGCAACGAGAATTTTGCTCATATTTATTCCTTTATTTTTGGGGTACTTTCCCGGCTTTGATCTGCTCGATGACGTTCTCGGCCCATTCGAGCGAAGCGCGCATCGAGCGGATTCCGTTGTCGAGGGTCAGCATCCAGAAGTAGTGCTCCCGCGGCGAATCGATATCCATCCGGTAGGCCTCGATCTGGTCGGGGACCTGTTCGTATTGGGCCAGGATCGCTCGCATGGCCACGGCGACCCCTTCGAACTTGGCGAGGATCTCTTCGTCCGGTAGCTGCCCGGCGAAGAAGACCTGGATCAGCGGAGCGCTGCGCGGCCCATCCAGCGGGGGAGGACCGGCCAGCCAGTTCATCAATTCGGACCGCCCGGCCTCCGTGATATGGTAGACCTTGCGGTCGGGCCGGTCCTCCTGGGCGACCTTTTCCATCTCGACGAGGCCTTGTTCCGTCAACCGCGCCAGTGTGCGATAGATCTGGCTCTGGTCGGCCGGCCAGAAATGGCGGACCGAAGTATCGAAGATCTTCTTCAGATCGTAGCCGGAATAGGGATGGTAGTTCAGGAAGCCCAGGATGGCGAATTCGAGCGACATATGGGAAACTCCTTATATAGGACTAATCATATAATATATTTATCCTATAATACATGAGAACGCTGGTTTTGTCAATCCCGATCCAACTGGAGGGGTCTTTTCCCCGTAGGTTATAATGGCTGCATGTTCATCGATGAAGCTGAAATCCTGGTGCAATCCGGCAAGGGCGGGGATGGCATGGTCCATTTCCACCGCGAGAAGTATGTCACCCGCGGCGGCCCGGACGGGGGCGACGGCGGGCGCGGCGGGGACGTGCTCCTCCAAGTCCAGCCGACCCTCAATACCCTGGCGGCCTTCCGGTTCACCACGAAATACGTGGCCGGCGACGGCAAGGGCGGCGGTACGAACAACAAGTTCGGAAAGAGCGCCGACCATTTGATCGTTCCCGTCCCGCCGGGGACGGTCGTCTACGACGCCCTGACCGGGGAATTGATCGGCGACCTGACCGATCACGACCAGCAGCTGGTCGTCTGTAAGGGCGGCCGGGGCGGGCGCGGCAATCCCCACTTCAAGAGCTCGATCAACCAGACGCCTCGCACCGCGGAACGAGGGGAGCCGGGCGAGGAGAAGCGCCTGCGCCTGGAGCTCAAGCTGATTGCCGACATCGGGCTGGTCGGCGTGCCGAACGCCGGCAAGTCCACCCTGCTGGCGGCCCTGACGAACGCCAAGCCCAAGATCGCCCCGTATCCTTTCACGACCCTGGAGCCCAACCTGGGCGTGGCGAACGTGGACGAGGAGACGACGGTCGTCTTGGCCGACATCCCCGGGCTGATCGAGGGTGCCAGCCAGGGGGCCGGGCTGGGCTTCGAATTCCTCCGGCATGTCCAGCGCACGCGCCTCCTGATCCACCTGCTGGACGGCCTGGGAGCCGACCCGCTGGCGGACTTTGCCCAGATCAACGCCGAGCTGGCCCTGTTCGACCCGCACCTGGCCGAGAAGCCCCAGATCGTCGCCTTGAACAAGATCGACCAGCCTGAGGTCCAGGAACGCTGGCCGAAGATCAAGAAAGATCTGAAGAAGCGCGGCTATGAAGCGGTGGCGATCTCTGCCCTGGTGCGGACCGATGTACATCAGCTCCTCCAGAAGGCTGCCGCGCTGCTGGCCGAGATCCCTGCCGCGGAGGAGACCGAGCCGGCCATGCCGACGTATCGCCCGGTCGAGGATCCGCGCCAGTTTACCCTGTCTCGCGAGCCGGACGGCTGGCGAATCCACAGCAAGTCGATCGAGCGGGCCGCCGCAATGACCCCGTGGGATCAATCCGGGTCGGTGCGCAGGTTCCAGAAATTAATGGAGCGCCTTGGCGTGGACGATGCCCTCCGCAAAGCCGGGGCGCAGGAGGGGGAGACCGTCTATATTGGCGAATACGAACTGGAATACCAGGAATAATCCGAACGAACATCCCGCTGCCTAAGCGGGATGTTTTTTTTGTTGTATTGCCTTGATCTTTTGGGGGAGCGTTCCAGGACCTATGCCAGGGCCGCTTCCAGCCTGGCAACCCCCTCGAGGATGTGGTCCCCGAGGTAGAACCCGGGAACCTGCTTTTGCAATTCCGGCTGGATGACAAATGCCCGCCCTCCGAAGGCCATCAGCGGTCTGCCGTTGATCTGGACGATCCAATTCGGCCAGCCTGCCAGGACCTTGGCCGACTCCTCCAACATGGCAACCAACACCACTGCACTCGGCTGGATCTGCTGTACGAAAGTAGCCAGGTCGGAGAAGGGCACGTTTTGACCAAGGTAAGCCACCGGCCAGCCTTTCCGGCGCAGGAGCACGCCCAGCATAAGCAGGCTGCCCTCGTGCCATTCGCCGGGGGCGCATGCCAGTATCACCGGGTTGACCGGACGGGGCGCCGGACCTGTCACCATCCACATCAGCATCCGATGGCGCAGGTAGTTGCTGGCCAGGTGTTCGGTGGCGACGGATATCTGTCCCTGCTCCCAGGCCTGGCCGATCTCGTTCAAGACCGGGCTGATGATGTTCAAGGTCAGGTCTTCGGGGGAATAGAAGGCCAGCATATCGCCCATGACCTGGTCGGCGTGGGCGAGATCGTGCCGCATCAGGGCTCCCGCCAGTTGCTCACGCAATGAAGCGGGCGGGAGGGGAGGCAGCTCGGCTTTGGGCGATTCGCCGGGGTGGGGAAGGGTCAGCCGGCCTTCCGCGTCCATCCTTTGGACGGCTGCAACAGCCTGGCGGGCGGAAATACCCTGGTCGATCTGTCCCTTGACGGCGCGGAGCAGCAGGATGTCTTTTTCGGAGTACAGGCGGTGCCCGCCGGCTGTCCGGGCGGAGGAATGGGGGAAACCGTAGCGGCGTTCCCAGGCCCGCAGAGTGGCTACTGGCACACCGGTCACTCGCGTCACCACACCAATATTGTAGAGGGGTTCTTCGGTCATCGAGTTTTGCCAATCCTGTCGGTCCAGATCGATTTCGGCGATCTGGTAACCGGGAGGTTCGAATAAACGTATTATCTAGTGAAAGTTTACCCGCTTGTCCCGGTATTGTCAATATATTATGTGCAAATACTGTACAAAACCTTGACAAAATGGTAACGGATGTCTATAATACGGCTAATTCAGATTGAGATAGGAGAATTTCGAGATGGACATCATCGTGATCGGGGCTGGTATCGGAGGCATTGCTGTAGCAGGCCGCCTGGCGCGTGCCGGGCACAATGTCACTGTAATCGAAAAATCGAAACATCCCGGCGGCCGGACCGGTCTTATCGAAAAGGACGGCTATCGCTTCGATACCGGCCCGACCCTGTTCCTGATGCCGGAAGTATTTGCCGAAACCTACGCTGCGTTGGGGGAGCGGATGGAAGATCACCTCGACCTGGTTCACCTCGACCCCACCTACCGGGCGCATTTCCACGACGGAGCCAGCCTGGACCTGACTTACCAGATGCCGCGCATGCGCGAGCAGCTCGACGCCCTCGAGCCGGGCGCCTTCGGCCAGTTCCTGAAATTCATGGCCGAAGGATATACCAATTACCGGATCGGGGTGGATCGATTCGTGGGCCGGAATTTCTATTCCCTGGCCGAGTATTTTGACCTGAGGAATCTGCCGTTGTTGATCAAGCTGAAGGCGCTGATCAATCATGCGGGAAACACGGCGCATTACTTCAAGGACTCCCGCCTGCAGGCGGCATTCTCGTTCCAGAACATGTACCTCGGCCTCAGTCCATACGAAGCCCCCGCGACCTACTCGCTCCTGCAGTACACCGAACTGGGGGACGGGGTCTGGTTTCCGCTGGGCGGGATGTACCGGCCGATCGAAACTCTGGCGGAGATCGCCGAAGGATTAGGGGTGCGCTTCGAATATGGGTTGGCGGTCAGCAAGATCAATGTCGAAGGGAGCCGGGCGACCGGCGTCACGCTGGAAGACGGCAATGTCATGTCTGCCGAGGTCGTCGTTGCCAACGCCGACCTGCCCTATGCGTATTCCAACCTCCTGCCCGACGATGGCAGCGCTGCCAGACTGGCCCGCAAGAAGTACACCTCCTCCGCCCTGATGTTTTACTGGGGCGTCAAAGGCGAAAGGTCTCCCGAGCTTTTGCATCACAACGTCTTCCTGGCGGACGATGAATACCGGGCTTCGTTCGAGCGCATTTTCAAGGACTTGAGCCTGCCGAAGAACCCCTCGTTCTATGTCAACGCTCCGGCCCGCACGGATCCGTCCTTCGCCCCCGACCATGGAGATGCATTGATGGTCCTGGTCCCGGTTGGCCATATCGATGAAGCCAAACCACAGGATTGGGTTGCACTGCGCGAACGGGCCCGCAGCTTCGTCATCCAGCGCCTGGAGGGGATTGGTGTGAAGGATCTTGGCAAGCGCATCGTCCTGGAAGAGACCATGGGTCCGCCCGACTACCTGAAGAAACTCAACCTGGCCAAGGGCTCCGCCTTCGGCCTGAGCCATAACTTCACCCAGATCGGCTACCTGCGCCCGCACAACCGCCATGCCATCTACAAGAACCTGTACTTCGCCGGCGCCAGCACGCATCCGGGTACGGGCCTGCCGATCGTCCTGCTTTCCGCCAAACTGACTGCCGAGCGCATTCAGAAGGAGCTTGGCTGAAGGAAATTCCGGGAAGTTCGATGGGAGCCGCATCCTTTGTGAAGCTCCTTTTACTCGTAGATCGCCAATAGAGGTATCCGATGACCATGCAACAAAATACATTACCTTGGGAAGCCAGCCTGCTGCGAATGGCCCACGAAGCCTTCGACCGTTCCAGCACCCCGGCCGTCTCCTCGCTGGATTCTAACCTGCTGAGCAAAGCTTACCAGGCCTGTGAAAAAGTCACCCGCCAGCACAGCCGGACCTTTTATCTGGCATCCGGGCTGCTGCCTTACCAAAAACGCCGGGCGGTACGCGCCCTATACGCTTTCTGCCGGGTCAGCGACGACATTGTCGACCGAAATCTCAGTGCCGATCCGCTGCCTGCTTTGAATGCCTGGCGTTCCCGCTCGCTTTCCCAGCCGCCCACGAACGAGGACCTGGTGACCCTCGCCTGGGCGGATACCCGCTTCGAATATGGTATCCCGGTCCGGTATGCGGAGCAACTGCTCGACGGCGTAGCCTCTGACCTCACCCGCTGTCGTTACCGGACTTTTGAAGAACTGGCTGGCTACGCTTACCGTGTGGCATCCACTGTCGGTTTGATGGCCATGCACATCGTCGGTTTCTCCGGCCCCGAGGCCATCCCTTACGCGATCAAGCTGGGCGTGGCCCTGCAGATTACCAACATCCTGAGGGACGTGGCCGAGGACTGGCGGAACGGACACCTCTACCTGCCCCTCGAAGACCTCGAACGCTTCGGGTTGACCGAAGGGGACATCGCTGCCGGGAAAGTGACGCCACGCTGGAGACGATTCATGCGTTTCCAGATCGAACGGGTCCGCCGCCTGTATGCCGAAGCCTGGCCGGGGATCGCCCTGCTCGAGAGCGATGGCCGTTTCGCCATCGCCGCGGCGGCCGACCTCTACGAAGCGATCCTCGGCGATATCGAGGATCACGATTACGACGTCTTTACCCGCCGCGCCCACCTGAATGCCCCGGGAAAACTCCGCCGCCTGCCCGGGATCGGGTTCAGGGCTCTGGCGTTGGCGGATACGACCGTCTGGTTCGATTGATAATTTTTGACAGCGGCGGACCGATGGGTCCGCCCGGGTCGAGGCGCAAGACGACCCCGACGAGAGGAATAATGATCATGGAAAAAAACTTCACCCACCCGCTCGACAACCCCCGCATGGCAAGGATTGCCCTCTGGGGCGGAATCGCCTTCAGCGCAGCCTTTACTGCCATCATCTGGTGGGGCGCAGGGCGCCTTGCTGCCGTTCCGCACCTGCCGGACCAGGGTCCGGCCTGGTACTACTGGAAGCTGGCGGCACCGACGTTCTGGTCGCACTTCACCGCCTGGATGTTCTACGCCCTTCACCAAATCACCCTCTGGTCGCTGATCTTCTATGCCCAGACGCGGGTCAAGAAGTACAGCACCGGCCTGCACCCGGTCAACCTGTGGGCGCTGGCCGCGAACGCCTTTTTTATCCTCCTGCACTTCGTCCAGACGCAGATCTGGTACGACGGGCTGGCCCAGGACGTATCGATTTTCTCCTCGCAGGGATCGGTCATCCTGATGTTGGTCGCCATTCTTCTTATGGAGAACCAGCGCCGCGGCCTTTTTTGGGGCAGGAAAATTCCCCTGGGAAAGCGCATCGTTTCCTTCGTACGCAAGTATCACGGCTACGTATTTGCCTGGGCCACGGTGTATACTTTCTGGTATCATCCGATGGAGAATACCGTCGGGCATTTAATCGGCTTCGCCTATATGTTCCTTTTGCTCCTTCAGGGCAGCCTGTTCCTGACCCGCATCCACGTCAACAAGTATTGGATGATCGTCCAGGAAGTGACGGTGGCGATCCACGGAACGCTGGTGGCGATCATGCAGGGCAATGGCATCTGGCCGATGTTCGCCTTTGGATTTGCCGGGATCTTCGTCCTTACCCAGATGCACGGACTGGGCCTGCCGCGCTGGCTGAAGTGGGGCCTCACGGGCCTGTTCGTGGGCGGAGCGGCGCTGGTCTACAGTCATCGGGGCTGGGTGCAACTCAACGAGGTCTTACGCATCCCATTGATCGAGTACCTGTTGGTCTTCGTGCTGGCCGGCCTGGTGGCGCTGGGCATCTGGATCGCCGACCGATTTCGCAAAGCACCGGCTGGCGTAGCGCTGATTTCCGAACAATAGGAGGCGGGGAACTGCGTAAGAACGAGGAAAAGGATAGAATGATAAGGAAGATATCCGCGTATCCCCGCATTCCTCCGCTTCCGATCCAATCAGGAGATGTATGAAAACACTCGCAGGGAAGGTCGCCGTCATCACCGGAGCCAGCCGCGGGCT
>DATJPX010000102.1:0-23386 GCA_035506155.1 Anaerolineales bacterium | reverse complement strand
GCCAGGCGGGCGCGCTTCTCGTTGACGAAGAGCAGGATCAGGGTCCCGACCAGCAGGAAGAGGGCGATCACCAGCAGGCCGGCCCGGGTGCCGTCCTGTTCGGCTTTGACCGGGTCCAGCCCGCCCTTCTGGAAGTATTGGGCCAGGCCGGCAGCCAGCAGGCCGAAGGTGGCCGGGCCGATGAACGAGGAGGATTTCCCGGCCACGGCAAAGAAGCCGAAGAATTCGGCGCTCTTGGATGCCGGGGCGAACAGCCCGGCCATCGTCCGGCTGAGCGACTGGACTCCGGTCAGGGCGAAACCGGCCAGGCCGCCGATGACGAAATAACCAGCCAGGGAGGGGTTGAAGATCATCCAGACGACCGCGGCGATCATCAAGACCAGCGAGAGCAGCAGGGCCTTCTTGAAACCAATCTTCTCGCCGAGCAGCCCGAACAGGTAAGCCCCGGCGGCGCTGGTCACCTGGACCAGGATCATGAACAGAATCAGTTGGGTCTGGGTCATCCCGAACAGGACCGCCCCGATGATGGCGGCGAAATCCAGGGCCATCAGGATGCCGTCGTTGTAGATCAGGAATGAAACAATGAAAGCGATGAACTGGCGGAAGTGGCGCACCGCCTTGAAGGTGGCCACCAGGCGCTTGAGGGAAATGGACAGGTAGCTCTCGCCCGGCGGCAGGGTCCGGCCCTTGCGGGTCTCCTTGACCCGGAGGAAGAGCAGCGAAGCGGCGGCGGCGAAGAAAAGGGCGGTAAAGATGAACGAGCTGCGCACCACAAGCAGGTTGAGGGCCGGGTTGCTCTTGGTCAGGACGATGGCCGGCAGGATGAAGAGCAGGCAGACTACCCCGCCGATCGAGCCGATCGCCCAGCCGTTGCCCGAGACCTGGCCGATCTCATCCGGCGAAGCGATCTCGGGCAGCAGGGCGTTGTAGAAGACCTGTCCGCCCCGATAGCCGATCTCTGCCAGGACGAAGAAGACGAAGCCCATGACCACGTCGCCCTTCTGGACGAAGAAGAGCAGGGCGGTGAAGATCCAGGACAATCCCGAGAAGACCAGCAGCATGCGCTTCTTGGAGGCGGCGAAGTCGGCGATCGCTCCCAGGAACGGCGAGAGGACCGCAACGACCAGCATGGCTGCGCCGAGGGCCAGCCCCCACAGGCGTGAGCCGGCCACCCCGCCAACCACCTGTCCCTTGAAGTAGGCCGAGTAGACCGCCAGGAGGATGACGGCCGCATAGGCCGAATTGCCGAAGTCGTACATGTACCAGGCCCAGTGCTGGCGCCTGCGCTGCTTTTCGTCGCTGATCGCTTTTCGAGCCATGGGTCACCTCGTCGATGGGTTGGCCTAATTTTACCAACGGCCGGGAGCAAATCTGTTATGATTGGATTAACAATATTGTAGCCGATCCGATGGGAGACAGGGCCGTTCCGGCGGTCTTTTCTCCATTGCGTCTCCCTTGGTTGTCTTACTTTACTGCCCTTCCTGTGGCCAACCTGATCTTCCTCCTGATCGAATTCATCGACGAGCTGGTCTTCGGCGTCACCGACGCCGCCTGGCCGCTCATCCGCTCCGACCTGCACCTGAATTACGTCCAGATCGGACTGGCGCTCAGCCTGCCGGGCATCCTCGCCAACCTGGTCGAGCCCTTCCTGGGCATCCTGGGGGACGTCTGGAAGCGGCGCCTCCTGATCCTGGGCGGCGGGTTGTTCTTCGGCCTGGCCTGTTTCCTGACCGCCGTCAGCCACAGCTATCTGGTCCTGATGATCTCCTTCATCATCTTCAATCCATCCTCGGGGGCCTTCGTCAGCCTGTCCCAGGCCACCCTGATGGACAGCGATCCGAGGCGCCACGAGCAGAACATGGCCCGCTGGACCTTCGCCGGGTCGGTCGGCGTGGTCCTCGGTCCGCTGCTGCTGGGCGTGGCGGCGTTCGTCGGCTTCGGTTGGCGGGGCGTCTTCTTCGTCCTGGCTGGGCTGACGGCGCTGCTGTTGGCAGGCGCCTGGCGCTGGCTGCCGCTGCCCACTCGGGACCATCCACCCCTGCCGCAGCTTTCCGCCGTCTGGGCCGGGCTGCGGGAGGCCTTTGCCGCCCTGAAGCGCATGGAGGTCCTGCGCTGGCTGGTCCTGCTGGAGTTCTCCGACCTGATGCTCGATGTGCTCTACGGCTACCTGGCGCTCTACTTCGTGGACGTGGTCGGTTTCACCCCCTCGAGGGCAGCCCTGGCGGTGGCCGTTTGGACCGGCTTTGGGCTGCTGGGCGATTTCCTGGTCATCCCGCTGCTCGAGAAGGTGCGCGGGGTGAGCTACCTGCGCCTGAGCGTCTGGATCGAGTTGGCCCTCTTCCCGGCTTTCCTGCTCTTCCCGAACCCCTGGCTCAAGCTGGTCGTTGCGGGATGGATGGGCCTGTTCAATTCGGGCTGGTACGCCATCCTGCAGGGCAACCTGTACTCCGCCATGCCCGGGCGGAGCGGGACGGTCATGGCGCT
Organism: Anaerolineales bacterium; assembly: GCA_035506155.1. Classification (GTDB taxonomy): domain Bacteria; phylum Chloroflexota; class Anaerolineae; order Anaerolineales; family Villigracilaceae; genus UBA877. The sequence goes on along the minus strand of DATJPX010000102.1, from coordinate 20,902 downwards.
CGGGGACGTGGCCGGCCTGTTCGGCAAGCTCATTCCCTTCGGGATCGGGCTGGCGGCCCAGGCTTTCGGCCTGGCCCCGGCCATGTGGATCCTGCTGGCGGGACCGCTGGCCCTGTTGATCGGCCTGCCTCGCCGCCTGCCGTCCCCCACGACTGAACCGACTTAGAGGTAGGATGGATCATTCGCTGTATTTCCACGTCCCGTTCTGCGTCCATCGCTGCGCCTACTGCGACTTCAACACCTACGCTGGCCAGGAGAGCCTGATCCCGGAATATGTCGAGGCGCTCATCCGGGAGATTGGGAGCGTGGCGGCCGCCGCGCCGGAAAGGCTGGCCGTCCAGACGATCTTTTTCGGCGGCGGGACGCCTTCGCTGCTGACCCCGGCCCAATTCGAAAAGATCTTTTCCGTCGTGAAGAATTCCTTCGACCTGCAGCCTGCCCTGGAAGCTTCGCTTGAAGCCAACCCAGGCACGGTCTCGGCGGAGGCATTGCGGGAATTGCGCCGCCTGGGCTTCAACCGGATCAGTTTCGGGGTCCAGTCCGCCCACCCGGACGAGCTGCGCCAGCTCGAGCGCATCCACGATTTCTTTGAGGTCATTCAATCCGTCAAGTGGGCCCGCCAGGCCGGATTCGAGAACCTGAACCTGGACCTGATCTACGGCCTGCCTGAGCAGACCCTTTCCCGCTGGCAGGAGTCCCTGCGGCGCGTCCTGGACCTGGAGCCCGAGCACCTGTCCCTGTATGCCCTGACCCTCGAGCACGGCACGCCCTTCGGACGCTGGGCGGCCCGCGGCCTGATGCCGGTCCCCGATCCCGACCTGGCGGCCGACATGTACGAGTGGGCCGGGGAGACGCTGGCGGCGGCCGGATACGGGCAGTACGAGATCTCCAACTGGTCGAAGCCGGGCCGGCAGTGCCGCCACAACCTGCAGTACTGGCGCGGGCTGCCATACCTGGGCCTGGGGGCCGGGGCCCACGGATTCGCCAACCGGACCCGCACGGCCAACGTGCTGCGGATCAAAACCTACATCGAGCGCTGTACGGACGGTCGGGGAGGTTCCTTCCCGGCCTCGCCGGCGGCAGTCAACCGCCAGGCAATCCCGGAGTTCGTCGAGATGCAGGAGACCATGATGACCGGCCTGCGGCTGACGCAGGAAGGGGTTTCGTCGGCCGCCTTTCGCGAGCGGTTCGGGAAGGAAATGACCGAGGTCTTCGGCAAGGAGATCCGGGAACTGACCGGTCTGGGCCTGCTGGAATGGAGCGGGGAGATCATCCGGCTGACGCCGCATGGACGCCTGCTCGGCAACCAGGCTTTCATGCGGTTTGTGGGGGAATAGAAAAGGACGGCCTGTCCGGCCGTCCTCGATTTCGATCCTGCGTCGATCTCACCCTGGCGGTACGATGCCGAAATTGACCCTGCTCGCTCCGCCCGATGACACTGAAATGAGTTGGGGGTTGGTGGGCTTCACCGGACTGCCGGAATAGAACAGGTTCACACAGTAGCTCCCGGCAGACAGATTCGGGAAGGAGTAATTCCCGTTCGAATCAGAGGTCGTGCTGGAGATGGAGCTTCCCGTACAGGTTCCAGCGAACAAATACACCCAGTAAGCACTCGCTCCCGGTTCCCCGGCGTCCTGGACGCCGTTCCCATTATTGTCGATGTAGACCACGCCGTTGATCGAGCCGGGCTGGGCGGGCGGAGGCGGAGCCGGGAGGGTGTTGGTCGGTTTCGCGGCCGGCTTGGCTGTGGCGGCCGGCTTGGCAGGGTTGCAGATGCCCGGCTCGTGCCCGGTGGGGGTGAAGCCATAGGCTTCCCGGCAGGTGTTGTCGATGCCATACAGGGCCTTGAGCGGGTAGTAAGAGCTGGATGCGTACGGGGAACCGGCTTCGGCGGCGGTGAAGAAGTCGTTGAAATCGAACTGGTCCGGTCCGACCGGGCTGAAGTCCATCCAGGGATTCCACAGGAAGACCTTTGCCCCAATGGTCGCCTTCTTGACCGCGATCTGGAGATAGCTCGGATCCTTGGGATCCTGGCGCACCCAGGCGGCGTCCGGGTCGGGACCCTTGCCTCCGTCGAAGATGACATTTTCATATCCGTCTCCCTTGCTGGGGGCGTCGGAGAGAAGCGGCCGCCGATTCCCGACGTCATGGTTGGCATCGGCCCGGACCTGGACGTTGTTCTTCGTCCAGGAGGAAGTGTAGGGCGGGGTCGCCCAGAGCAGGAAATCGCCCCGGCCGTCCAGGTTGGTGTCGATCTCGATCCCGTAGGCCGCGTCCAGTGTCTTGGTGGCGGGGTTCACATCCACGAGCTGGGTCGAAAAGTAGTACCATTCCCCGTCGTCGGCCAGGAAAGAGAATTTGATGTCCGCATCGGGCCGGTAGGTGTTGTCCGGCTGGAATGGACGCTCGTAAAGATCGACCGAGTAATTGTCCCCGGTACTGGATGGAAAGACCGGGTCGTTGATCTTCGAGACGACCGTCAGCGGGTCGGCGGGAATGGACAGGTAGCCCGGGGTGGGGGAGGCGGGGATGGGCGTGTCCGTGGGGGGAGTCGTCGGACTGCCTGCCAAAGTCGGAGGCTGGGTCGCCGGCAGCGGGAGCGGCGTCGTCCCGCCTCGGACCATGTTGCAGGCGCTGATCAGTAGTACGAAGGCCATCGCAATGGCCGACAGGCTGTTAAGACGTTTCTGCATTGTTCCTCCTCAGTATATGGTTGTGGCGACTGGAATAATTATTGCATGGAACCGAAAAGGGAACAAGAGCCCTGCAACGGAGCCTGATAAAAAACGAGACGCCTTGACGGCGTCTCGGAGGATTTTAGGTTGGAGGTCTCTGGGTCGGCGTAAGCGTCGGGAGCACCTTTCCAGGAATGACGGTCGGTGTTGGGGTGGGCGGGAGCGGGCAAACCAACGGCTCCGTTCCGGTTGGGATAAATCCAACCGCCGCCCGGCAGGTATTGTCCATGGCGAAGAGCGCCTTGACGGGATAATTCGGGTCGGCATGGATGGGAGAACCGGCCTGGCTCGGCGTAAAGTGGTCGTTGTAATTGAATTTGGCGGGGTCCATCACCGCTGCATCCGCCCATCCGCCGATCATGAAGGCGGTATTTCCATTAAGTAAAGTCTGCTTGAAGGCAAACTGAATGGTGCTGGCTGAATCAGGGGAGATGCGCACCCAGGCCAGGTCGGGATCGGCGCCCTGGCCGGCGTTGAAGATCACCTTTTCGTAGCCGTCGCCGTTTGTGGGCGCATCCGATTTGAGCGGACGCGGGCCGCCAACGTCGCCGTCCGGATCGGTGTAGACCTTGACCCCGGCAGTGGACCAGTCGGTGGTATAGGGCGGCGTCACCCAGATCAGGATGTCGCCGCGGCCGTCCTTGTTCAGGTCGATCTCCAGGCCGTATCCGCCGTTCAAGGTGTTCGTCTTCTGATCGACGCCTGCCAACTGGAGACTGCCATAGAACCAGGTTGCGTCCTTGCTGATGCGCAGGGATTGAATGTCCAGGGCGGGGAGATAATCCATGGTAGTCTGGGTAAAGGGCCGCTCGAACCGGTTGAGGTCGAAGGCATCCCCGCTGGCGACGTAGCGCAGGCTGGCGGAAGGCTGCGTATTCTGGTCGTTGGCAACGCTGATCGCCCCCGGGATGAGTGCGGCGGGGGTGATGACATGGGCGGTATTCTGGTTGGCTGAATCGCCTCCCGATCCGTTGGCGGGCGTGGCAGTCGGTCCGGTTTGCGTGGCGGGGGGTTTCCCGCCGAGGCTGCATGCGGCCAGGGCCGTCACGGCGAGGCCGATCGTCAATAATAAGTGCAGGCTGTACCTTTTTTTGGTTGCTTTCATACTGTAATTTCCCTTCGATACTCCACAATCAGGATAATGTTGACAAACTTATACCATATTTACCTCGGCCGGTGTTATCCACATAAAGTACCTCATACCGCGCCAATGGATTCCTCCATCCGGATTGCCGGTTCGTCGTCTGCCTATCCATCTGCCGTGGAAAGATGGAAGCTTTCCTTCGGAAAAATAAATTAAGGTATAATCAGGCGGCTGGAAGCATCCCATTCTTACATGAGGTTGGCACATGAAAGAGTATACGACCGAGTTCATCCGGAACGTCGCCCTGGTCTCGCATGGATCGGGGGGGAAGACAATGCTGGCGGAGGCCTTCCTGCACGTAACAGGAGCCACCACCCGTCTGGGGAAGATCGATGATGGGACGACTGTTTCGGACTTCGAAGACGAAGAAATTCGCCGAAAGCTTTCACTTTCTACTGCTGTAATCCCCGTTGAATATAAAAATCACAAGATCAATGTCCTGGATACCCCGGGTTATACCGATTTCACCGGAGAAGTTATTTCGGCTTTGCGCGTGGCCGATGGGGCGATCGTCCTGGTCGATTCGGTGGCCGGTCTGGAAGTGGGCACGGAAATTACCTGGGGCTACTGCGATACATTCAAATTGATGCGCTTCCTGGTCATTAACAAGATGGACCGGGATAACGCCGATTTCGAGAAGGCAATCGCCTCGGTTCAGGAATTCTCGCCGATTCGCTTGATCCCGGTCCAGCTGCCCTGGGGCGAAAAAGCGGCTTTCAAGGGCGTGATCGACCTGCTTTCGATGAAAGCCTTTGCCGGCGACGGCAAGACGGCTGAAGAAATTCCCGCCGAGCTCAAGCAGGCTGCCGACGCAGCCCGGACGAAACTGATCGAGGCTGCCGCGGAGGGCGAGGATTCCCTCCTTGAAAAATACCTCGAGAGCGGCGCCCTGACCGACGAGGAATTGATGCGCGGCCTGAAGGCGGCCATCCGTTCCAGCCTGTACGTCCCGGTCTTCGTGGCAGCGGGCGGGCACGAGGTGGGCGTCACGCCTCTCCTGGATGCCATCCTCAGCCTGATGCCCTCTCCGGCGGATGTGGCCCCGGCCGTTGCCAAGGGCAAGGACGGCGAAGAGACGCTCAAACCCGTCGATTCCGGTCCGCTGGCGCTGTACGTTTGGAAGACCACCGCCGATCCATTCGTCGGCAAACTGACCTATTTCCGGGTCTACTCCGGCACCCTGCAGGGCGATACCCGCATCTGGAACCAGACCAAAGCCGCGGAAGAGCGCATGGCCGGCCTGTCCATCATGCGGGGCAAGGAAACGATGCCCGTTAAAGTAGTCCACAGCGGCGACATTGCGATCGTTGCCAAGTTGAGCGTCACCACCACCGGGGACACCCTGGGCGACAAGGCGCATCCGTTGACCCTGCCGATGCCCAAATACCCGACCGCTTTGTTCCGTGTGGCCATCCATCCCAAGACCCAGGCGGACGCTGCCAAGATCTCTCCGACTCTCACCCGCCTGTGCGAAGAGGATATGACCCTTTCCTGGTACCAGGAACACGATACCGGCCAGACCATCCTGCAAGGGATGGGCGACCAGCACATCGACGTGGCCATCCGCCGCGCCGATGGCAAGCTCCAGGTCGGCCTGACCGTCGCCGAGCCCAAGGTCCCGTACCGGGAAGGCATCACCAAGAAGGCCGACGCCATGTACCGCCACAAGAAACAATCCGGCGGTTCTGGCCAGTTCGGTGAAGTCTGGCTGAAGATCGAGCCATGTCCCGAGCAGGATTTCGATTTCACCGATGAACTGGTCGGTATGAACCTCTCGAAGTCCTACCTGCCGGCGATCGAAAAAGGCATCCACGCTACCCTGCAGACGGGCGTCATCGCCGGTTTCCCGCTCAGCAATGTGCGCGTCATCGTCTACGATGGCAAGGAGCACCCGGTCGACTCCAAGCCGGTGGCGTTCGAAATTGCCGGACGGGAAGCCTTCAAGCTGGCTGTCCAGGACGCCGGCCCGGTCCTCTTCGAGCCGATCATGAACGTCCGCATCACCATCCCGGACGCCAACATGGGCGACGTGATGGGCGACCTCAACAGCCGCCGCGGGCGCGTCCAGGGCACCGAGTCCGAGCGCGGCCGGACCGTGGTCGTGGCCCAGGTTCCCCTGGCGGAAATGCTGCGCTACACCACCCAGCTGCGCTCGCTGACCGGCGGGCGGGGCGTCTTCTCGATGGAGTTCGACCGCTACGAGATCGTCCCGAACCACCTAGCCCAGGAGATCATTGCGGCCCACCAAAAGGAAATGGAAGCCAAAAAGGAAGAATAGCTGCCCACGAGGGGGCGACCGAACCGGTCGCCCCTTTTTTATTGGGGGACTGTCAGTGCGACACAAATCTGGGATTTCGTAAAGATATGTCTAGACATCCCTTGACAGGATGCTGCATTGTGTTGATAATTGCCGCAATTTATTTTACCCGCAAGTTATTAACGTTGTGAAAGTAACTTAATCCCGCTTGAGGGTTAATACTACCAAACTTGTTTCCGGAGGAGAGAGAATGAAAGTCCCATTTTACGGCCACGTACGGCAGTACCAGAATATCAAAGCTGAAATCGACGCCAACATGCAGGAAGTGTTGATGAGCGGAAACTATGTCCAGGGTCCGATGCTCAAGAAATTCGAGGACGAACTGGCTGGGTATACCGGCGCCAAATACGCCATTGGCGTCGGGAATGGAACGGACGCACTCTGGCTTACGTTCATGGCGCTCGGCCTGGGGGAGGGGGACGAGCTGATTACCAACGCCAACACCTTCTTTGCCACGGCGGAAGCCATCTGGATCGCCGGATGCACGGCGGTCCTCGTCGATTGCGACAAGGACACGCGCTGCATCGATCCGGAAGCGATCCGCAAGGCGATCACCAAACGGACCAAGGCCATCGTGCCGGTCCACCTGTACGGTCAGTGTGCCCCGATGGACGAGATTCGCAAGATCGCTGACGAATACGGTTTGTTCGTCATCGAGGATAACGCCCAGGCCTTCGATGCACGCGGCAAGGGATTCAAGATCGGCGAGCTCTCGGACGCCGTCTGCACCAGCTTCATCATCCAGAAGAATCTCGGCACGTTCGGCGACGGCGGCGCGATCTGGACGAATCTCCAGCACGTCAATGACAAGGTCCGCAAGCTGCGCAATCACGGCTCGAACAAGCGGGACGTCCACAGCCCGGGCTTCAACAGCCGCCTCGATGACCTGCATGCCGGGATTCTCAGCGCCAAGCTCAAGCACATCAAGGATTGGAGCGACCGCCGGATCGAGATCGCCAAGAAGTACGATGCCGGCCTCAAGGGCTGCGATTTCATCGACCTGCCGGTGGCCCGCCCCGGCTACCGTCATGTCTATCACCTGTATGAGATCGAGACCAAGAATCCGGCGGACCGGGACGCTTTGCTGGCATATTTGAATAAGAACGAGATCGACGCCAAGACGCATTATTCCATCGTCATCCACAAGCAGGAAGGCTTCCCGTGGGGCAAGCCGGCACGCCTGGGCCTTCCACTGACCAACGCCGAGAAGAATGCCTCTTCCTGTATTTCGCTGCCGATGTTCCCGGAGCTCACCGAAGAGGAACTCCAGTACACCATCCAGGTCCTGTGTGACTGGCCGAAGCACAAATAAGAGGTGCCATGAGTGCAGCCCAAAACACTTACACGGTCGCCGTCGCCGGCTTGGGGAAGCGCGGCATGCACCATGCCGAGGCGATCTCCAAGAATCCCCGCTTCAAGCTGGTGGGGTTGTGCGATATCGATGCTGCCCGTCTGGAAGCAGCCAAAGCGACCTTTGGCGTGGATGCAATCAACGCCGACGCTGTCCAGCTGCTGAAGGATACCCGGCCGGATGTCTTCGTTTTCTGCACTTTGCCCCAGATCCGGCTGCCCTTGATCCGGGCGGGCGTGGAAAATGGCGCCAGGCTGATCGCTTACGAAAAACCGATCGCCATGTCCATGAACGAAGCCCTGGAAATCGACAAGCTGCTGCGGGATGGGAAGGTCAAATCGGTCGTCAGCCACCAGCACCGCTACGGGGATCACTACCGGAAGGTCAAGGAGATCATCTCCAGCGGGGCCATCGGACGGGTCCATACCGTCTATGGCACCGCCATCGGCTGGATGATGCACATGATGACCCACATGATCGATTATGCCAGCTGGTATAACGATTATGCCGATCCGCTCTGGGTGGTTGCCCAGGCGGACGGGAAGGAAAAATTCTCGGATGTCCATGCTTCCCCCGATTACATCGGCGCGCTGGTCCAGTTCTCCAACGGCGTGCGCGGCATCATCGAATGCGGGGCGCTCGCGCCGGATGTCCCGGAAGTGGATTCGATGTGGCACAAGTGCCGCATCGGCGCCCAGGGGACGGAGGGCTTTGCCGAGGTCCTGACCGGCAAGGAAGGCAAGGGCGGCGGCTGGCGGGCCGTGACCAGGGACGGCGTTTCTTCCGGGCCGGGTGCCATGGATTATGCCCACGACATGCCCCCGTATATCCAGGATATCGCGAATTGGCTGGACGACCCGGCAAAGGTCCATCCCTGCAACGGGGAAACCGCTTTCAAGGGTTTCCAAGTCATGATGGCCGCCTGCCGTTCGGTCGTGCAGCGCGGCAAAGTAACCCTGCCGCTCGGCCCCGGCGAGCCCGAGCTGGAGGCCCTGAAGAAAGTGCTCTGACAGAAGATTAATATTCCAGACCTTGACGCAGTTCGAACTTGTTATATAATTTGCGTCAATATTTTCTAGTATATTCTTGGAGCGACCGATGTTCATTTGCTTGTGTCTGAGGCGGGGATCGTAACCACCGCCTCCTTGTAAAAGAAATCCCGCCAACGAATCAAGGACGGTGGACGAGCCCCCGCATGCGAAAGTTCTATCGCATGGCGCCTCGCGCCGTCCTTTTTGTTTATTCGTTGGCTTTTATATTTAATGATTGGAGAGGATATGAAAATCGCGAGCAATGTTACGGAATTGATCGGCAACACCCCCCTCATCCGCCTCAACCGGATTGCGGCGGGCGCGAAAGCCGAAGTGGCGGCCAAGCTCGAGTCGTTCAATCCCGGCCACAGCGTGAAAGACCGGATCGGCGCCTCGATGATCGCTGCCGCCGAAAAGGCCGGCAAGATCAAGAAGGATACGATCATCGTCGAGCCTACCAGCGGCAATACCGGCATTGCCCTGGCAATGGTCTGCGCGGCGCGCGGCTACAAGTGCGTCCTGACCATGCCGGAAACGATGAGCAAGGAACGCCGGATGCTCCTGCGCGCCTACGGCGCCGAGCTTATCCTGACCCCCGGCCCGGACGGGATGGGCGGGGCGATCAAAAAAGCCGAGGAGCTTGCCGCCTCCGACCCCCATTATTTCATGCCCCAGCAGTTCAAGAATCCGGCCAACCCCGAGGTCCATCGCAAAACGACTGCCGAGGAAATCTGGCGGGATACGGATGGAAAGGTCGATTTCCTAGTTGGCGGCGTGGGGACCGGCGGGACCATCACCGGCGTCGGCGAAGTGATCAAAGGCCGCAAGCCTTCCTTCAAGGTGGTCGCCGTCGAGCCGGACGCCTCCCCGGTGCTCTCCGGCGGCCCGAAGGGTCCGCACAAGATCCAGGGGATCGGCGCCGGCTTCGTCCCGGACGTTTTGAACACCAAAATCTATGACGAGATCATCCGCGTCAAGGATGACGACGCCTTGGAAACGGCCCGCCGGATGGCCAAGGAGGAAGGCCTGCTGGTCGGGATCTCTTCCGGTGCGGCTGCCTGGGCCGCCCTAGAGGTGGCCGGCCGGAAGGAAAATGCCGGAAAACTGATCGTCGTCATCATCCCCGATTTCGGCGAGCGCTATCTTTCGACGGCTTTGTTCGCCAGCCTGGCGGATTGAACGATTGCGGATGGATGCAGGCTGCCTTTAGTGGCCTGCATCCATCCTGAAGGAGATTGATCATGGAAACCAATTCGGTACTCCCACTTCCTGCTCCTGCAAAACGGCAAGGGTTCTTCCGCACCCTCCGCCAGGATCTCCGGTCCGTGCTCGAGCGTGACCCGGCCGCGCGCGGCCCGCTGGAGGTCTTCCTGCTCTACCCGGGCGTGCACGCCGTTTGGGGGCATCGCCTTTCGCACTGGCTGTGGACCCACGGCCTGAAATTGTTCGGGCGTTGGGTCTCCCAGGCTGCCCGCGGCGTGACCGGGATCGAGATCCACCCCGGCGCGACGATTGGCCCGGGTTTCTTCATCGATCACGGCATGGGCGTGGTCATCGGCGAGACGGCCGAGATCGGGGCGGACGTGACCCTCTACCACGGCGTGACGTTGGGAGGCACCAGCCTGGAAAAGGGCAAGCGCCACCCGACCATCGGCGACCGGGTGGTGGTGGGCGCCGGGGCGAAGGTCCTGGGGGCGATCACCATCGGCGAGGACAGCCGCATCGGGGCGAATGCAGTCGTGGTCAAATCCGTCCCGGCCAACTCGGTGGTCGTGGGGGTGCCTGGACAGATCGTCCGGCGGACCCACCTGCATCATGCCAGCGACGCCCCGGACCTGAATCACACCTCCCTGCCGGACGTGGTCGGCCTGTCCCTGAAGCAACTGCTCGAGCGGGTGGAAGCCCTCGAGACCCGCTTCGAAGGCCACGCCGACCCGAACCCGCATGTCCATGCCCCCAAGGGCAACACCTGGGCCGGCGAGGATTTTTCCATCTAGATTCCCAACCGTTTCAGCAACCTGCCTCTTGACAGGCCGGAATATTATCGTATAATATTTATCAACTTTATCATAATTATTCTGGAGAGCCATGAAACTGAATTGCATGTGTTTGAGGCGGGGTTCGTAGCCGCCTTCCCCTGAACTGGTAATCTTCCGCCAACAGACGCAGGACGGCGAGCGACCCCCGCATGTGTGAGTGTTACGCACGGTGGTGTTCCCGTCCTTTTTATTTGTCTGTTGGTATTTTTATTGTCAGATCGGAGAAGAATCATGGCGACAGTTGCCAATAAAATCCGTTTGGAAATACCGAGCCTGGCCGGATTGGAAGCGCACGTCGGCAATACCCCGCTCCTGCCGCTCCGCAGGGTGGGCGCGGGATTGGGTTCGAAGGTGCAGGTCCTGGCGAAGGCCGAATGGTTCAATCCCGGCGGATCGGTCAAGGACCGGCCGGCGCTCAATATCCTGCATGCCGCCCTCGAGCGGGGTGAATTGACCCCCGGAAGGCGCTTGCTGGATTCGACCTCCGGCAACATGGGCATTTCCTACGCCACCTTTGGAGCCAGCCTGGGCATCGGTGTGACCCTGGCGCTGCCCGCCAACGCCAGCCCAGAGCGGATTGCCATCCTCAAGGCTCTCGGAGCGGAGCTGGTCCTGACCGACCCGAGCGAGGGCTCCGACGGGGCTATCCGGGTGGCTCGCAAGATGGCCGCCGATTTCCCGGATCGGTATTTCTATGCCAACCAGTACGACAATCCGGCCAACTGGCAGGCGCACTATTACACCACCGGGCCCGAGATCGTTGCAGATACGGCCGGCGCGGTCACGCACTTCCTGGCTGGGCTGGGGACTTCCGGGACGCTGACGGGGGTGGGGCGCTACCTGCGCGAGATCAATCCTGCCATCCAGGTCATCGGGATCCAGCCGGACCAGTCCCTGCACGGCATCGAAGGCCTCAAGCACATGCCGACCGCCATCCGGCCCGGGATTTACGATCCGGCTTTTCCCGACCGCATCCTCCCGGTCCAGACGGAGGCAGCTTATGCGATGGTCCGCCGCCTGGGGCGGGAAGAGGGCCTCTTCGTCGGCATCTCATCCGGGGCGGCGGCCGTGGCGGCCCTCCAGCTGGCTGCGGAATTGGAGCAGGGCGTGGTGGTCACGCTTTTCCCCGACGCCGGGTACAAGTACCTGTCCGACAAGGAAATCTGGGGAGGCGGATATGCTTGAGATCTCTCCCGACCTGCTGGTCAAGATCCATGCCAACGGTGAGCAAGCTTACCCGGAGGAGGGAGCCGGCTTCCTCCTGGGCGTGGACGGCGAGACCCGGCGCGTCCTTGGAATCCGGCCTTTGCCGAATGCACGCGAAAGCGCCGCCCGGCATAACCGCTACATCATCACCCCCCAGGATTACCTGGACGGTGAACGGGAAGCCGACCGCCTTAAGCTGACCGTCTTGGGCGTGTTCCATTCCCACCCGGACCATCCCAACCAGCCCTCCGATTACGATCGCGACTGGGCCCAGCCGTTCTTTTCGTATGTCATCACCAGCGTCCAGAAGGGGAAAGCCGTGGCTTCCCGGTCCTGGCGCCTGTTGGAGGACCGTTCCGCCTTCGTCGAAGAGCCGGTCCGAATTGGAAAATCCATTCATAGGTAGAAAAGGAGTTTGTCATGTCTCTGTATTTCGTACGCCACCAACACACCGCTGAAACCTGCCCGGCAAAGAACCCTGAAATGGGCCAGATGCTCCTCAGCCACCTCAGCCGGATGAACGCCCGAAAGTTCGGCGTCGATCTGCACGGCGAGGCCGTTCTGGACGGCCAGCATACCCTGAATCTGATCATGGAAGCCAAGGACAAGGCAAGCGTCGAAAAGTTCATGCAGCCCTTCGCAATGGCAGGATCGGTGGAGATTACCCCGGCCTCCTCTTGCGAGGCAGTGGTGGCTCGTGAAGGATGTTGAGCCTGAACACGCTCGGATCGGAAGCAGTCTGAATCCTGGGCCGCAAGGGGAGGGGCTGGAAGCCTTCCCTTTGCGGCTCGGCCCTATCGTGAAAAACATCCATGCTGAAAGCAATCGTAAAAAAAGGAATACAATATGTCTATGCCAGTCATTCGAATTCCCACCCCGTTGCGGACCTACGTCAACGGGCAGAGCGAAGTGACCGTCCAGGGGAAGACCGTGGCGGATGCCATGGAAAACCTGTTGACCCAGTATCCGGCCATGCGCCCGCACTTGACCAGCGGGGATGGGCAGCTCCGGCCTTTCGTCAACCTTTTTCTCGGGGAGGCCAACGTGCGTGACCTGCAGGGGCTCGAAACCCCGTTGGCGGATGGCGACAGACTCCTCCTGATCCCCTCCATCGCCGGCGGATGGGAGGACTGATGCTCCCCGATCTTTCGCGCGATGAAATCCTGCGTTATTCCCGCCACCTGCTGATCCCCGAAGTGGGATTGGAAGGACAAAAGAAGCTTCTGGCTTCTTCCGCCCTGGTCATCGGGACGGGGGGGCTGGGCTCCCCGCTGGCGCTCTACCTGGCGGCGGCCGGCGTTGGCCGGATTGGCCTGGTCGATTTCGACGTCGTCGATTCCTCCAACCTGCAGCGCCAGATCATCCACGGCACCGGGACGGTGGGGGAGTTGAAAGTCGAATCGGCGCGTGACCGCCTGCGGGACCTGAATCCCGACATCCAGGTGGATATCTACAACGAACCCTTTACCTCCGAGAATGCCATGCGCATCGCCAAGGATTACGACATCCTGATCGATGGCACCGACAACTTCCCAACCCGGTATCTGACCAACGACCTGTGCGTGTTCCTCGGCAAACCAAATATCTACGGTTCCATCTATCGCTTCGAGGGCCAGGCGAGCGTCTTTTACGCCAAGGAAGGCCCCTGCTACCGCTGCCTGTTCCCCGAGCCGCCTCCGCCGGGACTGGTCCCTTCGTGTGCGGAGGGCGGCGTCCTGGGCGTCCTGCCCGGGACGATCGGCACCATCCAGGCGACGGAAGCCATCAAGATGCTGCTCGGGATCGGCTCCAGCCTGGTCGGGCGCCTTCTCCTGTACAATGCCTTGGACATGTCGTTCGAGTACGTCAAGCTGAAGAAAAACCCCAGTTGCAAGGTCTGCGGACCGCACCCGGAAGTCACCGAGCTGATCGACTACAACGCTTTCTGCGGGGTCCCAGGCCTCGGCCATGATGAGGGCTCGGCTGGCATGGACTGGGACATTTCCGCCCCGGACCTGGCCGCCCGCCTGCAGCGCGGCGAGAAGGTCCGCCTGATCGACGTGCGGGAACCGCACGAGGTGCAGATCTCCTCCATCCCCAACGAGGAGCTCATTCCGCTCGGGCAGCTGGCTTCCCGTCTGCATGAGCTGGACAGCGCCCAGGAAATGGTCCTGTTCTGCAAGACGGGTGTCCGCTCGACCCGGGCGCTGGAGGTGTTGGTCAGCGCCGGGTTCAAGAAGGTGAAGAACCTGAAAGGCGGGATCAACGCCTGGGCCAGGGAAGTGGATACCAAACTTCCAATTTACTGAGATCAAATCAGGAACCCCGAAGTCCGGCGACTTCGGGGTTCTTTATCTTCCTTGCTGAAATTGCAGGATGCGTTTCCGCTTCTGTTTGAATTCACTTGGGCACGATGGGAAAAGTGCTGCCCCCGTGAGGAAAGACGAGCACCTCTGCCGCCTGGGGGTATTTCCTCCTGGCGTACGCCAACCCGGCTTCGAAACTGTCGACGAATGTGACGAAGGGCAGGTTGGCCTGGGTCTCCGGAGGAATCGTCGGCGCATAGAGCAACAGGTCGCCCCGGCGCATGGCCTGGAGGGCGAAGTAGAGGAAGAATCGATCTTCTTCGCCCATCCCTTTCAGCTTGATGTGTGGGACGAGCAGCAGGATCAGGGGAGCCAGCAGCTTGAGCGCTTTCCGCCCGACCGGCAGTTTCCGGTTGGCCAGCCCGAAGACCCCCACTCCTTCCTCGGCCCGGACGCAGGTGATCATCACACCGCCCGGGCGGAGGGCCTGGACCGTGTTGGCCAGGGCTTTCACCCCCTGGCGCAGGTCCTGGTCCATGGGATGCGAGCTGCTGATGACGATGTCTGCCAGCCTTGGGATTTTCGCCCCGTAGATCTGGCTGCTCGTTCGGGCTCCCTCGCGGTGAGCCTGGACCGGCTCTCCACAGACGACGCGGACGACCTCCAGCCGGCTGTTCAGCACGGCATTGACGATGAAGACTTGCGGTTTCAGCAACCGGGCGGCCTCTTCCAGGTCCATGCGCATCGGATTCGGCTCGATGGGTTGGCCGACACTGTTGAACGTATCCGGCCGGCAGTTGAGTGAGTGGTTGTGAGCGATCGTTGCCCGCCCGGCGACGCCCGGGACCAGGTTCTTGTACCCGCCGCCATAGCTGGCAATGATGTGTGGTTCGATGCAGCCGATCGAGACGACCAGGTCGGCCCCGGCGACGGTCCTGTTGACGAATACCGGCGTGCCGCGGCTGGTTGTTCCCAAAAGGGTGAGTTTCTCAGTCGCATCGCAATCATGAGTTTCCCAGCGCAAGCCGGAAAGCAGCTTTTCGCCCACTCGATGGGCCAGGGCGGCTTCGCTCATCGGCTGATGGACGCCGGTTGCGGGGACGATGGTCACCTGGTCGGGGCCGGCGCCGCCGCGCTCGAGTTCGGCCAGAACCAATGGCAGGATCAGACGGACCGGGGTCGGGCGGCTGTCATCGTCGATCACCAGGGCGATCTTCGCCCCCGGTTTGACGAGGTCCTTGAGGCGGGGAGAACCGGTCGGTTCGGCCAGGCTGCGTTCGATCTCCTGGCAGGCGTCCGCTGGCACGGGCAATGGATTGGGCTGCATCACGCCAAGGAGCTGCCAGTCCGAGGGCAGTTCCAGCGAAAGGGTCTCGCTTCCCCAGGGGAGTGACAGGGTTTCAGGCATTCGCCTCGGCGTCCTTTTCCCGGCGCAGGGCGTCGTTCCACTTGACGCCCTCCCGGGTCATGTAAAACGCCCCGAGCACCGTGATGGGCAGCCAGAGGGCGAAGTGGAGCACCACGGCATAGCCGAGGGCCTCCGCCACCGGCACGCCGTAGGCGACCAGGACGGCCTTGGTCACTGCCTCCCAGGTCCCGATGTAGCCGGGAGCGGCCGGGATGGTGGTGGCCAGGTTGGCGACGCCGTTGAGCAGCATCAGAGCGAAGTAGCTGACCCGGAAGCTGAACGCGTGCATGACGAACCAGTACTTGACCGTTTCCAACAGCCAGATCAGGATGGATGTGACGAAGACCATCAGGATGTTGAGCGGCGAGCGCAGGGAGGCCAGCCCGTCCAGGAATTTATGCATGATCCCGGAGCTTTGTTCGCGGATGCGCTTCGGCAGGAAGCGGTCGATGCACCACTGCCCGATCCGCAGGGTCAGGCGTGGGAACATGGCTGCTAGCAGGAAGACGACCAGCGCCCCGATGAACAGGCCGGTTCCGATCAGGGCAAACTCCTGGATGTTCCCGACGAAGCCCGAATCTGACGAAGCCAGCTTGGCCAGCTCGGGCAGGTTGACGAAGACGAAGCCCAGCATGACGACCGCGTCGAAGATGCGCTCGACGATGATGGTGGCCAGCGAAGCCGAGATGGGCACATCCTCCCTGCGCTTCAGGATGACCGCCCGCAGGACCTCCCCGGCCCGGGCCGGGTAAATGTTGTTGCCCATGTAGCCGATGCAGGTGATCGGGAACATGATCCGGGTCTTGACCGGCTTGACCGGCCGGAGCAGGTAGTGCCAGCGCCAGGCCCGCACCCAGACGGCCCCGAAGTAGACGACGATGCCCGGCAGGATCCACCAGTAGTTAGCTGTTCGGATGGCCTGCCAGAAGTCGCCCCAATTCAATTTGCTGAGCGCCCACCACAGGAAAACGGCGCTGATCAATACCCCGACCCAGAATTGCCATCTTTTCATAGCATCCATTTTACCAGAAGAGACAGGCCGGCCGGGCTCTGCTATAATCGAAAACTGTGGAACTCAACCAGCCCGCCCCCGATTTTTCCCTTCCTGACCTATCCGGGAATATCCATCGATTGAGCGATTTTCGCGGCAGGATCGTCATCTTAAATTTCTGGTCGGCGGAATGCCCCTGGGCGGAGCGCGCCGACCGGGAGCTTTTGTCCTACCTTCAGGGGTGGGGGGATCGGGTGGTCCTCTTGACGATCGCCGCCAATACCAACGAACCGGATGAACTGCTGGCGGCTGCCGCCCGGGAGCGTGGACTCCCGTTCGTTTTGCGCGGCAGCCCGCGAATTCTGGAGGAGTACGCGGCCGAGGCCACCCCGCACCTGTTCGTCGTCGACCGGACCGGCCTTCTCCGCTACCGCGGCGCGCTCGACAATGTCACCTTTAGGTTGCGTATAGCCAGTATACCGTATTTGAAGGATGCCGTCGAGGCGCTGCTCATTGGCGGTCAGCCTGACCCCGCCGATACCCCGGCCTACGGCTGTGCCATTATCCGCCATTTGCCGGATTCATGCTAAAATCATCTTGATGATCGAACTCGCCCAACGGATCGAATTCTTGCGTAGGATCCATCTCTTCTATCGGCTGGAAGACGAACATTTCGAGTCTGTCGCCAGGAAAGCCCAGGAAGTGGTCTGTCAGCCAGGCGATATCATCGTCCGCCAGGGGGCCATCGGAGACCGCTTCTATATGATCTACAGCGGAACCGTGACGATCACCCGGCAAAAACCGCACGGCGGCCAAACCCTGGCCAAGCTGGTGCCGGGGGATTATTTTGGTGAAGAATCTTTGCTGACCTCACACAAACGAAATGCTACCGTCACAGCAGACGGGAAGACCGTCTTGCTGACGTTTTCGAAAGACGATTTCAAACAATTGCTGAAGACCGTCCATCAGCTCAAAGCGAACTTCGAAGTCGCGGTCGACAGCCATCGCCTGGCGCGCAGTATGGAGTTCAAGTGGCTACGAGACAGCGATGGGGAAGTAATCTATTTCCTGGCTCGCAAACACCCGATCCTGCTCTTCCGGATGCTACTCTTGCCGGCCTTCCTTGCGACGATTGCCTTGCTGGGTTTGATTGCCGGCCTCCTCACCCAGAACCCGTGGCTGGAGGGAATCACAGGGATCGGCCTGGCGCTGATCCTGCTGTGGGCGGGCTGGAACGCGGTGGATTGGGGAAACGATTATTACATCGTGACCAACCAGCGGGTGGTCTGGCTAGAAAAGGTCGTCGGCATCTACGACAGCCGCCAGGAGGCGCCTCTTTCCGCCATCCAACGCATCAACGTCCAGACCGAATTCGTCGGGCGGCAGATGGACTACGGCAATCTGATCGTCCGCACCATCGTCGGCAGCACCTTGACCCTCAGGAATGTGAATCATCCCTACCAGGCTGCGGCCTTGGTCGAGGAGCATTGGAAGCGCTCGAAGCAGAGCTCAAGGAGAATGGAGGAGACGGCCATGCGGGACGCCCTGCGCGAACGTCTGCTTCGCAAGCAAGCCGCGCCGGCAGTCGTTCCTTCCCTGGTCGAAAAGCCCCAGCCTCGAAAAAAGAATCCCTACTCCGACCAGCGCGGATTCGCCAACTTCTTCCGCGTGCGCTTCGAGGGGATGAGCACGATCACCTACCGGAAGCACTGGGTGGTCCTGATCGAGAAAACCTGGCTGCCAGGCCTGATCCTGCTGGCGCTCTTCGGCTGGCTCATCTTCGAGATCGTGACGATCAAGCTGCCGACCATCCCAACCTTGATTAAAAACGCCGGCGTGGACGCTCTCCTGGTCGTCTGGCTCCTGCTTTTCGTCATCATTTTTACCTGGTGGTTCTATCGATACATCGACTGGAGCAATGACATCTACCAGGTGACCCCCGACCAGATCCTGGACATCAACAAGCGGCCGCTTGGCGAGGTGACCAGTGACATCGCTTCCCTCGACAACATCCTGCACCTGGAATACGAGCGGCGCGGCCTGGGCCAGATCCTGTTCAACTATGGCAACGTCCACATCACCATCGGCGGCGGCAAGGACATGATCTTCGAAGATGTCTACAGCCCGTCGGCAGTACAGGACGATATCGAGCGCCGGCGGCTCGAGCGGATCGCGAAAAAGGAAGAAGCCGCCGTAAAGGCCGAGCGGGAACGCATGGCCGACTGGTTCGCGGCCTACCACCACAGCACGGAAGAACTCCGCCAGGCCGAAGAGGAAGAAAAAAATACCCCGGAAGAGGGCGAACCCGGACCGGGCGGACTGGTGTAAGTTGTCTTCGAATGCCAAACGCAGTAAAATATGGCCCTCATCCCATTTGATTTAACGGTGACCCATGACAAAGAGACAAATCGTTTATCTCCCTGACCCGGTCCTGCGGCGGAAAGCCAGGCCGGTGGAGCGTTTCACCCCCGAGCTGCAAACCCTGATCGATGACATGGTCGAGACGATGCGCGAGGCGCCCGGCGTCGGCCTGGCCGCCCCGCAGGTGGGCGTGTCCGAACGCCTGATCGTTGTGGAATACACCGAGGACGAAGAGGATGAAGATGCCCCCAAGAAACTCTTCGTGGTCATCAACCCGGAGATCAAGGAAATATCCGCAGAGACCGAGCTCGGCGTGGAAGGCTGCCTGTCGGTACCCGGGCTGCACGGCGAGGTCGAGCGGGCCCTGGCAGTGACCGTCAAAGGGAAAACCCGCCGCGGCCAGCCGATGAAGATCAAGGCGAAGGGCTGGCTGGCGCGCATCTTCCAGCACGAGATCGACCACCTGAACGGCATCGTGTTCACGGATAAAGCCACCCGGGTTTGGAAGCCCGAACCTGAGCCGGAAGAAAATCTCCTGGATAACGTCTAAAAGCGGACAAGGTCCGCCCTCGGGATTCAATGTACCTCACCCATCTTTCCCTGACCAACTTCCGCAGTTTCGCCCGCCTGGATATGGACATACCCCGGCGGGTTGTTTTGTTGACCGGGAGCAACGCCCAGGGCAAGACGAGCGTGCTGGAAGCGGTCTATTTCCTGGCGGCCTTCGCCTCCTTCCAGACGCACACCGACCGGCAGCTGGTGAATTTCATCGAAGCCAAGAAACCCCTGGCGGTGGGACGCCTGGTCGCCGAATACACGCGTGGCCCCACGGCGCACCGCCTGGAGGTCCGCCTGGTGCTCGAAGCGGTGGGAGCCACCGGCCAACGCCTCCGCAAGGAGGTCCTGTTGGACGGGGTGAAGCGGCCGCATGCGGATGTGATCGGGCATTTCAACGCGGTCATCTTCGTTCCGCAGATGTCCCAGATCATCGAGGGGGGCCCGGACGAACGCCGGCGCTACCTGAACCTGGCCCTCTCCCAGACTGTGCCGGGATATGCCCGCCAGCTCAGCGAATACAGCGAAGCATTGACCCAGCGCAATGCCCTGCTCAAGACCCTGGCCGAACGCGGCGGGGACCAGTCCCAGCTGGATTACTGGGACGAGACCCTGACTCGCAATGGCGCTTCTATCATTCTGCGGCGAATCGAAGCGGTCCAGGAGATCGAAAAGCTGGCCGCCCGCATTCATCGGGAGCTGACCCATGCCGCGGAAGTGCTGCGGCTGAACTACCAGCCGGCCTACGATCCGCTGCCGCGCCCGGAAGGGCAGCTGGCCATGCCACTGACGACGACCGTCCAACGCAACGGCTTCAAGGAGGACGAGATTCGGAGCGGGTTCATGGAAGCGCTGCGAAATTGCCGGGCGGAGGAGATCCGCCGCGGGGTGACGGTGCTGGGCCCGCACCGGGACGAACTGCGTTTCCTGGCCAATGGCGTCGACCTGGGGGATTACGGCTCGCGCGGCCAGACCCGTACGGCCCTGCTGGCTCTCAAGCTGGCCGAAGTCGAATGGATGAAAGCCAAGACCGGTCAGTGGCCGGTCCTGCTGCTCGACGAGGTCCTGGCGGAGCTGGACACCCAGCGGCGTCTGGACCTGTTGGCCTACCTGGACAAAATCGAGCAGGCCATGCTCACCACGACCGACCTGAAATTGTTCTCCCCGGAATTCGTCGAAAAGGCCGAGACCTGGCAGGTAGAATCCGGGACGATAAAAGAATTGGGCCGAGAAGAAATGCGGAAGGATACGGACAAAAGCTGATTTTATTGGAGGTGAAACCCATGACTGTCAAACATTCGAGTGATGTGAAGCTCAACGATGTCAAGAACGGCGACCTGGCGACCATGCAGGTGCTCATTTCCTCCCAGGAAGGTCCGCACTTCGCCATGCGGCGTTTCGTCATGGAGCCGGGCGGCGGAATGCCGAACCACACCAATACGGTGGAGCACGAACAATATGTCCTGCGCGGCCACGCCA
>DATJPX010000101.1:0-2932 GCA_035506155.1 Anaerolineales bacterium | reverse complement strand
GAATGGCCGGTGGACGGCTGGAACGGCCAGTCCCTGGACAACAAGCCCTTCGTCACGGTGGACATCAGCGGGATCGTTTACGTCACTGATCCGGAGCTGTCGCGCATCATCGCCTTCACACCCGACGGGAAGCCCGCCCATGTCTGGGATGGTTACACTTCCAACACCCTTGGCCTGCCGACCGGCCTCGTCTCGGATGGCCAGGGCGGCCTATGGGTCACGGACGCCCGCAATGGGACCCTGGTGCACCTGAAAGTGCAGAACCCCTAACCGTTATCCCTGGAAATAACAAGCCAAAGACCCGCTCTGTGCGGGTCTTTGTGTTTTGGGGTTAATCTCCAGGTGTGGATGCGTTTCCAGGCCTGATCCGCACGCGGCTGAGCAGCTTCCCCCAGACCAGCCTGACCATCAGTCCGGCCCGCCAGAAAGCCACGGCTGCCATCCCATGCGCCAGGACCGCGAAGAAGGGCGGAGTCTGGTTTGTGTAATAGGTCCAACATTGACGGGTGGTGCCCCATAGCTCCAGGTAATAGCCCAGGGCGCTCCCGGCCACAAAGGTTAGCACGGCGTAGCGATAATCCGTCGGCGTGGCAATTAGCAGGGCGCACAGCAGCATTGCCAAGAGAGTATAGGATTTGTTGAAGGTCGGAGCCACGAAGAACAGCATCAGCACCGAGAAACCTACGAAGATGACCCAGTAAAGGATTTTGAAGGCCAGGGACAGGGATCGTTCGGGCGTTTTTCCCGGGGCTGCCTTGCGGGTATATTTTTTTATCCCCCAATCCAGCAGGCGGGTGATCCGGTCGATGGACAGGCTGGCGATCGGCCAGGCCGGGATGATCCACAACGGGGGGCGCTCGACGGTAAAGTAGTGCCACAGGTTGGTCTGGGTGCCCCAGGATTCGATCACCAACCCGCCCAGGGCACCGACGAAGACGATCAAGGCATCCCTACGCAGGTCGGCCCGGGCCATGATGGTCAGGGACATGAAGGTAAAAATGCCCAGCAGCAGCCAGTCCATATAGCGCCACCAGGCCCCATGCCAATCGATGTAGACCATCGCTTCCTGCGCCAGCGGCCACCAGATATAGGCGATCAGCCCGCAGATCAGGAAAAAACCGCCCAGCAGTACGCTGCTGGAACGGCTCCAGCCGAATAGGGTCAGCAGGCGGCGGAAGAGGGACGGTCGTTTGGTCGTTTCGGACATGGGCGGATTATACTTCGGCTTGCCGGGATGGGTCGTCCCGGAGTAAAACCTTCCGGCAATCCTTGACGCTGCCCGTGGATTGCTCTACACTCAGAGGGAAAGGAACCAGACCATGCCAGAGAAAATCCTCCAATGGGGAATGCTCAGCACAGCCCGCATCAACGACGCCCTGTTCTCCCCGCTAAAAATCTCCCAACGGAACCGGCTCCTGGCGGTTGCCAGCCGTTCGCAGGAGAAAGCCGACCAGTACGCCAAAAAGAAGAAGATCGGGCGCGCCTACGGCTCGTACGAGGCGCTCCTGGCCGACCCGGAAATCGATGTCGTCTACAACCCGCTTCCGAACCACCTGCATGCCGAATGGACGATCAAGGCGGTCGAAGCCGGCAAGCACGTCCTGTGCGAAAAGCCTCTGGCCCTCAGCCTGGATGAGGTGGATGCCATGGCCGCCGCGGCGGAAAAACATAACCGGGTCGTGGCGGAAGCTTTCATGTATCGCACCCATCCACAGACCCTCAAGGCCAGGGAGATCGTGAAGGACGGCAGCCTGGGCAGGATCAGGATGGTACACGGCTCGTTCACTTTCATGATGACCAACCAGGACGATATCCGCTGGAAACCGGAATGGGGCGGCGGCGGGTTGTGGGACATCGGCTGCTACCCGCTGAGCTATACCCGCTCGGTGCTGGAGAGCGAGCCGGAGGATGTCTTCGGCCGCCAGGTCATCGGTCCGAGCGGCGTGGACGAGGTCTTTGCAGCCCAGCTGCGCTTCCCGGGCGATATCCTGGCCCAGTTCGATTGCAGCGTAAAAATCCCATTCCACGTCTTCATGGAGATCGTCGGTGACGAGGGGACTTTGAGCATTCCTCATCCGTTCAATCCGGGCGTGCGTGAGACCCTCTACCTGACCCGCTCCGGCAAGACCAAGGAGATCGCCGTCAAGGGCCCCGAGACCTATCTCCCCGAGGTGGAGGATATGGCGGATGCCATCCTGAATGGAAAATCCCAGCACGTCAGCCTGGCGGACAGCCGCGCCAACGTGGCCGCCATCCTGGCGCTGTTCGAGTCGGCGAAGACGGGGAAACCGATCACATTGTAGGGCAAGATAGTATTTTGCCCTACGCGTCCGAGAACCACCAAGACACGAAGAGCGCGAGACCATTCTCTCGCGCTCTTTTTGTTGCCAACCTTGGCGAAGGGTTGCTTCTTGAGCAAGTGTGCTGAAAGAAGTTGATTTTCTCGCCGCCTCTCCTGTGTTTATTTCTTATCCTTCGCAAGGGTTTGATATACCTGCGGGTTGATGCAATTCGGCAATCGCTCGCCTTTCAGGCCGGCGATCAGGTTCTCTGCCGCCATGACGGACATCTTCTCGCGGGTCTGCCAGCTGGCGCTGGCGATGTGCGGGACGACGATGCAGTTTTCGAGGGTCAGCAGGGGGCTGTCGGTTGGGAGCGGCTCGGGCACGGTCACGTCCAGGCCGGCTGCGAAGATTTGTTTTTTGGATAATGCGTCGTACAGGGCCGCCTGGTCCACCACCGGGCCGCGGGAGGTGTTGACCAGCACGGCAGTCGGTTTCATTTTCGCCAAGCTGGCGGCGTTGATCAGGCCGCGCGTCTCGGGAGTCAGCGGGCAGTGCAGCGAAATGAAATCCGCCTCGTGCAGGAGGGTCTCGAAATCGACCCGTTCAGCCTGGACGCCCGGCTCGGGGTCCGACCGGCCCGGCTCGGT
>DATJPX010000100.1:0-20910 GCA_035506155.1 Anaerolineales bacterium | reverse complement strand
TTCAAACCAGGATATCAAATCCGTGGGTGCCTTCCGGAATGTCGTCCGGGGCGTCTACGTAGACCCGTTTTGCCAGTTGATTCGCACGGTGGTAAGCGACAGTCTTGCTGATAAAAAGAATACAAGCCACGAAGACTTTTTCAGGTATAGCATCAATCCAAATCTCGCCCGAAAGGCTGAGTTGGAGAATGCCTTGATGCCACCCTGGGCACTTCCGGGGAAAAAGGTTGAGTTAACTGCCAAAGAGGCTGGTCAGATCTTCCGGATTTCTGGCAAACCTTCAGAGCCATCTGCGTTGGAGAAGGCCGTCTTCGATTCTGCTTGGATCGATCCGGAATGGTGGGCTTCCCGCCATCTTCTTTTTGTGAACAAAACAAAAGTAGAGGAAGAGTGGCCGCCCCGAAAACTGATTGCCATGATTGTGGGCAACATTCGCGAAAACCGGGAGGCCTTGAAACTCATCCGGGATGAGTTGGCGGCCAATGGTATCCCTGTCCGGGACTGGGTCATCGATTTTCGCGAGCACTTGTATGATGAGAAGGGTGGAGAAACTTTCGAGCCAATCTTTACTCACGATTACCTCCACCGGGTAGTGAAGAGTATGTGGAAGCTCAGTACCACTGTATTCGGCACTTCTTATTTTACCTATGAAAATCTGGCCGACGATTTGCGCGACCCCCAGGTTGCCCGGGTCAAGGCGGCCGTCCATCGTATTGCCATCGTCGACGTGGAGAAAAAGGCTATCTGGACCGGGGATAGGAATTGGAAGTGGCTGATCGTCAGCCCGGCCCCCGGGAAAGGTCCCGGTTATCTTACCTGGGAAACCGTTTGCGAATTCATCGACCCACTGCAAAAGTCCGGATCCGTTTAGCAAATCAGGAGGGTTATCGAAATGAAAGAGCCAGCCAATATCAATCTTATCCGCCAAGAAATCTCGCTGGGGTATCCGCTGGACCTGCTGCTCAACCGTGAGTGTAAGCCCTATGATTTCAACAGTATAAAGAACAGGATCCGCTCGAAAGACCACATCAAAACCCTTGACCCTGGCAAGAGCGGTATCCGGTTGCCAGATGACTTTTCAGCAGGTACGGGGAATATCGTCATCAAGGGGAAGCCGGGAACGGGAAAGTCTACCTTAGCTTTCCAGATCGCCTTTGCCTGTACACAGCGATACAATAATTTCTCGGCCGCGTTCTTTCCGATGGAGGAGCAGGTCGAGCACGTTGTGAACAAAGCCAAATCGTTCGGGTGGGGGCCTCAGCTGCGCCCGGTCAGGCACCTGCAGAACGTGAGCGAATCGCCTTCTGCGGAGGAACTTGGCCTGTTTCTCGACCAAATCCTGAGAGTGCCGAAGGAGAGTTCAATCCTGCAGATGGTCTCGTCGGGGAAGGGGAATCGTCAACTGTTAGATGCCAAAGTCAATTCGGGTGGCGATCGGCCCTATTGCACTTGTTATATGAATCCCTTCGATCCACAGCCCAAAGTGCTGCTTCCTTCCCTTTCACCGCGCAGTATTCAACCGGCCGATTCACGAGAGAACAAGCTTTTTTGGGAACGCTATCGCCAACTCGAAAATTTTCTGGAGGGCGCCGCCTGGTTGAGGGATAACCGTGACTGCAATTACCCTGCCCCGCGCTTGGTTTGCCTGGACAGTTTGAACACTTTCGGCGATCGCTTACTGGAACGCGAGGAGATCTTCCGCGTCTTCGACCTGTTCAAAAGGCACAAGATCATCGGCGTCTTCATCTTGGAGGTCTACGATGAAGAACAGCAGGGGTCTGTAAAGAATCTCCACCAGAATACGATCGAATACCTGGCGGACACGGTTATCTCCCTCCAGGCGACCGAGGACAATGGCTATTACATGCGTTACCTGGAGATACAAAAATCTCGCTATTACCATCAAATTTACGGCCAGCATCCTTTCCGTTTGAAGGATTACGATCCTAAAAAGCAAGCCGATAATCAATGCCCTCGCCAGGCTTACGATATATTTCCCTCCCTACACTACATCGTCTCCTCGATCGCCTCGCCCGATGGCGAGGAGACCCAGGACAAGAACAAAACCCAGCCGGAGGAAAACTCTGTCGTTCCTAATGTGCAACCACATAGAGATAGGGGAACAATAGGGGTGCCTGAACCCACTTCCATCCCTTCCGCTAGCCTGCTTCCACCAGAGATTACGCAAACCCCAGACCACAGCAAGCCGAAGAGCAGCACAGGGGACCCGGAAAATGAGGATAAGTTCGATTTCGGAGTGCGCGGAATCAAGATGCTCTTGCCGGTACACCTCGGCCGCGGAAGCGTGATCACTATCGAAGGTCCCAAGGCGACTTTTAAATCTACGCTGGCCGACAATTTTCTCTTGCGCGGCCTCTATCGGGGCGAGAATGTGCTGCTGATCGAGCTTCAGGATACCCTGTCGTTCGAAGCGGGACATGTCCGCTTGAACTGGGGACTGCTAGATGCCATGAATAGGCCGGAGGATCAAAATGATAGAAACCTTGATGAGCTCCTTACCTTCCATGAGAAGCTTGTCAAGGTGGTTCCGGAAAAGCAACATATCCATTTCGAAAAACCGCCCAAGATCCGTGAAACCGAATGGGAATACACCGACAATCACCGTCGCTTGGTGGAGCTGACTTTTTCTAAAGGTATGCTCATGGCAGAGGAATTCATCCAGACCGTTCGGGATGTATTCGATACCATAAAATTTTTGGATAAGGGTAACGGAATTAAGCGCGTTGTCCTGGACGATGTCAGCCGGATCGGGATCAGCTATCCCTTCCTCCGTAGCAGCAAAACTGCCGGTGACCTGTTCCTGCCATCCTTCGTCCACCTGATGCGTAACTACGGGGTCGATCTACTCATGATTGGGACACCCAGTGGATTGAAGGAATCCGACGAGGCGATCGAGCGGGCCTGCGGTCTGGCCGATACGGTGGTTACCTGCCGGGATTGTGATATTTTCGGGGACCGGTTTGTAACTGTCTCCGGAGAAGGTATGGTCGCAGGTGTCGGCAGGGATTCTGGAAAGCGGGAACCTATCCCAGGCACCATTCGTATCGAAAGGCAGAAATACCCGAACCTTCCCATCCAGACTCCTTTCCTGCTCGACTTGCAATTCCTGCAGGGCCTGGTCGGCTTCGATACCCAGAATATCCACCGCCCAGGGCTGTCGCTGCACCTAATGCAGGCCTCCGCGGTCACCCGGCAGTATAACGACGAAGTGGAAAAGTTACTCCAGTTTGCTTTGGCCCGGCCTGTCCCATCTTCATCGGAACGGCGGCATGTAGTCGGGCAGTCAGCGGATGTAAGCATGATCCCATTCGATACTCGCCTAGCCGAACCGATGTACAGCTCCCTGGCTGTCCTGCGGGATGCGCCGATCGATCGGACCGTGGTCTGCACTCTCGACGAGTTCCTGGAAAAACAGCCGGATGACCAAGTCTACCTTGTCGATGTAAATAATGGGGATCAAAAAGATTCCAATGACAGCGAGGAAGACTACCACCCCGGTGTATTGGGAAAGAAGCCTCACGGGCGACCTTATTATGCGAATGTCCTATTGATGGCTTATCGCAAGGACTTGCTCGATGCTGATCAAATTGACCCGGAAGCTTCCCTGAGTTGGGGATCGATCTTGGCGACACTGCAGAAGCATGGCCAAGACTTTCCAAAGACCGGCGCGACTCCTGTTCATGTGCTGTTTGATTATGCTGACTTGTCTCACGAAACCATGTCATGTTTCCTGACTGATGCTATTCTGTCGGGTCTTAAGCAGACTGCCGACCCCGTTGGCCAGAATGTGGATTCGTTCGGGCTCGCCCAATTGCGCGATGTAATGAATGGACCGAAGAATAAGAAATTCCTTGATGAGGTACGAGCCTTCCGGGACCTGATCCAGATGCGCCAGCCGGGTTACTCGGGCTCGCTGGCTTCCTTGGAAGAAAGGAGTATCCAATTCGGGCATGGCGAAACCCCTATTGCGGATCTGGCCCGATGGTTCCACGTCCCTATCAAAGACCTGAAGAAACAGATCGATGAGAATGGCAGCGACCAACCCTTGGCGATCCAGATTAAATGCGGGCTCCGGCCAGATGCTGCTGTCTACCTATGTTGGTATACCCAGTTGAGGGAACTCCTTAATGAATACCGGGAGCTGGCAGACAAGATCGGTATCTGCGCCTTGCCGGGCGGAGGCGTGCGTGGGGATTGGTATCTCGGGATCGTCCAAGGCTCGGTCAGCCTCCAGCTCGGGAAAAAGGTGATCGACCTTTTGTGCAACAAGACCGAGGATTTCAAAAGGTTCAGCCGCGGGATTGGTCTTCCCATGCGGAAAGTATTCCGCGAAGGCCGCTTCCTTGCCTGGCCGGGTGCAGATGGTATTTATCTGAACAAAGCCCTGGATATCCATGATGGAGCAATCGTACGTTCCGGCATACCCAACTACATGACTATCCGGCATGCCTTGGCCAACACTCTCGAGGAGCTCTTATTTTCGAAGGACGGGGACCAACTCCTGGATGAGTTGCTCAGGCAGATTGAAGTTTTCTGACTGGAATAACTTCACCGACTTACCTTCCTGCCCGGATACTCCATCTTGAGACGAGTTTTAAAATATCCCCTTGCTGTTGAGATGGACCCAGTCTCATTTTGTGAGGATCTGTTGATGCTATTTTCACTGAGACAATAGAGTAAATCGGCCAATTCATTGCAAACCTAAAATAACAAAACGAGTCCGTTCAGATGAATCTGAACGGACTCGTTTTATGATTTCCGGGATTGTGTTGTCGGTTTGGCTTCGTCGGGCTACGGCTGCGGCAGGTCGCCGAACGGGTCGCCTTTTTGATTCATCTGGTTGAGCTGGTCGAGGAGCTGCTGGACCTGGTCCCCCACGGCGTCGGTGTTCGCAGCCGGGGTTGCAGTGACCGTGGCAGTCGGCTCGGCGGTGTCGGTCGCGGTCGGTGCTGTGGTTGGCTGGGCGACCGTATTGGTTGGCACAGCAGTCGGTTGAATGGTATCGGTTGGGGGGACCGGCTGGGGCTGCTGGACCGGCGGATTGGTCGGCGGGACCGGCGACGGGTTGCTTTGGCCGCCCGACGCCCGGCAGGCGATCAAGGCAAGGACCAGGCAGGCTGCCGCGACCCCGAAGGAGGCCTGCTTCTTTCTAGAGATGGAGGATGCGGTGGTTTTCATGTTGGCCTCTCCCTACTTGTTCGCAGCGCGCCAGTTCTGAACGGCAGTGCGAAAGTCGATCGTCCCCTGGACGAGGGTCAGGTGCGCCTGGCGGAGAGGCTTGCCGGCGTTGATGATCGTCTGCAATGCGGTTTTTGTGTCGGTCACTTTCCCGCTCGCGTCGAAGCCGGCCGGCGCGGCCAGGACTGCCGCGGCTGCGTCGTGGTTGGATTGGGCCGAGGCGATCTGGGTCTGGTAAGTGGCCAGGGCGCTTTCGAGGGCAGAGGTGTCCTTTCCGGCCGCCTTGAGCTGGTTGATCCAGTCCTGCGACGTGCTGATCACCGTATCGGCGGCCTTCAGGCGGGCGCCCTGATCGTTCAGGGCGATCTGTTCACGCTTCAGGAAATTCTCCAGGACGATGGCGCCAGTCTGTTGCGCCGGAGCGGCCTGGACAGCCATTCCGGTGAAGATCAGTGCGACCAGGACCGCCAGTCCCAAGGCGATCGGCCACTTCCTCAGTTGACGATGGATTCCTTTCATGATGGTTTCTCCTCGATGCAAGGGATAAGTCAGGTTAGGCCAACCCGGACAGGAAATTCTGGTTTTGATGATACACCTGATTCGAGGGGACCGATGTAAAGTTTTTGTAAAAAATTACCGAGTACCGGATAATTCGCCACCCCCTCGCCTCGTGATGGGTTTCTATACCCGCAGCGCTTCGGCGACGGCCTGCTCGACCGAGAGTGCCTGGCCCTCCGCCCAGAGCTTCTTCCATTGGGCCTCCCCCAGGCGGGCCTGCAGGCCGGCGAAGCGCTCCTCGGTGTAGTAGCTGTGGAAGCCAGGATGCCAGAGCACTCCGGCGACGTGGCGGAGGGCGTCGGCGGCCCCCCACAGGCGGGCGGACCGGGCGTCCTGCCCGGTCTTCTCGGCGGCTTCGGCTAGGCGTTCGATGCCCCAGACCAGGCCCCAGTAATCCTTCACGTCGTTCGAGATGACCAGGTTCTCCTGGTAAGAGTCGATCGCCCGCTTGATCTCATCCCGCCCGAACAAGGTGGCGCTGATGTAAGAGTTGAGGATGGCGATGTTGGAGCGGTCCTCCAGCTCTTCGTAGAAAGCCAGGGCGTCCTCGTAGCGTTTTTGCGCCAGGGCGTAATCGCGCTGCTGCAGGGCGGCGTGGCCCAGGAAGGTCAGCGCCTCGGCGCGCGGCCAGCGCTGGTCCAGGGTCCGGAACAGCTCGAGGCCCTGCGACAGGTGGGCGACGGCCTGCTCGAAGTCGCCCTTCTCGAGGGCGGTGACTCCCAGGTGGACGAAGGTCCAGGCCACGTCCTCCGTGCTCTCCAGGGCTTCGAAGAGCGGCAGGCTCTCCTCGAAGGCCACCCGGGACTGCTCGAAATTGCCCTGGGCCCGCGCCACCGCCCCGCTGCCGTGCAGGGACAGGCCGAGGAAGCGGTCGTTGCCGAGCTTGCGGGAAATGGTCGCTCCTTCCTCGAAGTACTTCCGGGACAGGTTCAGCGTCCCCCGGACCATGCCGAGCCAGCCCGCCCCCCACAAGGCCTTGGCCCGCGCCAGGGAGGTGTCCCCGTCCGAGCGGCTCAGGACGGCTTTCATCCAGTTCGTGCCTTCCTCGACGTGGCCGTGGATCTGCCAGAAGCGCCAGACCGCCCCGGCGATCCGCTCGGCGGGCTCGATCTCGTCGTGTCCAAGCGCCCATTCCAGGGCCAGACGCAGGTTGTCGTGCTCCTCCTCCAGCCGTTTCATCCAGGCTCCCAGGTTGGGATCTTTGGGGCCCGGCTCGATGGCCTCGACCAGCTTAAGGTAATAAGCCAGGTGTTTCCGGCGGACCTCCTCAGTCTGTCCGGCGGCTTCCAGCTGTTCCAGGGCGTATTCCCGCAGGGTCTCCAGGAGCATGAAGCGGGGTTCGCCGTCCGGGCGGACTTCGTGTTGGAGCATGCTCTTGTCCACCAGGGAGGCCAGCTGCTCGAGGGTCGTGGCTCCGGAGGCGTTGTCCCAGGTGCAGACCGCTTCGATGGCCTCCAGGGTGCAGCCGCCGGCGAACACGCCCAACTGGGAGTAGAGCGCCTGCTCGTCGGCCTCCAGGAGCTGGTAGCTCCAGGCGATGGCGTTCCGCAGGGTCTGGTGGCGGGGCGTCCCGTCCACGTTCTTCTGGGCCAGGAAGGCCAGGCGATGGCTGAGTCCCTTCAGCAGGGCCTGGGGGGCGAACAGCTTGATCCGCACGGCGGCCAGCTCCAGCGCCAGGGGGATCCCGTCCAGGCGGACGCAGATCTCGGCGATGACCGGGGCATTTTCCTTGGTGAGGGTGAAGTCGGTTTTGACCGCCTGGGCGCGCCCGACAAACAGGGCCACTGCCGGGGACTGGGCCAGGGCCTCCAGGGAAGGCAGGTTGTCCAGGTCCGGGACGGACAGGGGCGGCACGTTGAACTCGTACTCGTCGTGCAGGTGCAGGACTGCCCGGCTGGTCACCAGGATCTTCAGGTCGGGGGCGGCCGTCAGCAGCTCGTTGAGCAGGGGCGCCGCCGGAGTCAACTGCTCGAAGTTGTCCAAGACGAGCAGGATCTGCTTGTCCCGCAGGTAGTTCTTGAGGAAATCGACCACCGGCTGGTTCTCGCCGCCCTTCACCCCCAGGGTGCCGGTGATGGTGGTGGCGACGAAATCGGGATTGGTGATGGAGGCCAGGGGGACGAAGAAGACGCCGTGCTCGAAGTTCTTGAGCAGGTCGCTGGCCACCTGCAGGGCCAGGCGGGTCTTGCCGATCCCGCCCGACCCGGTGACCGTAACCAGGTTGACCTCCTCCCGCAGGAGGAGGTTGTGCAGTGCTTCCAGTTCCCGGGCGCGCCCGATCAGCGGCAGGTGCTGGTAGGGCAGGTTCGTCTTGGAGTCGGAGATCAGTTTGGCGACTTCGCCGTGGAGGGGCTGCTTTTCGAGCAGGTGGGCGTTCAGGACGGTGACCAGGGTCTTGATGAGGGAAGCCCGGTAGCGCACGAACGTCGCCACGCTGACGTGCAGCGAGAGGGAGTATTTCTGCAGGCTGGCCCCCGGGTCGGCGATCAGCGCCGCCAGGGTCTTGCGTTGTTTTTCGGAGAGGGGCAGGTTGCGGATCGAGGCATAGATTGCCGTCAGGCCGCCCTGCCCTTTGACCCAGGTGTTCCAGGGTTCTTCGTCAAGGAGGAATTCAGGCTCACAGAGAAGAGACTTGACGTGCTGTTCATCCCAATGAATTAAGGTCCTTTTGAGGGATGCGGTCTCGCTCATGCAATCTCCAGCTTCGATAGCGGCTCAGATGGGTAGGGACTTGACCAGAGATCAGTGCATTTTCGGTTGAGACAGGATTTTAGCTTGATTCCAGCGGTAAAAGGGCAAGGGCGGGGACCCGGCCGCCCGATTGAGCGATATTTGAGCAATATTTGCGTAAGTGGGGTCCAATCCCGTCGTTGTATAATGAAATACAAGCAGAACGGTCCATAAAATTATAATCCCAATTCCCCGCCGGCATGTCTGGCGAAGGAGGCTGTCATGTCCCCGAAGCTGCGCGTGTTCCTGGTCGTGTGCATCGTCCTGAGTTTTTTGTTCATCCCATCTGCGGCCCGGGCCGCCACTCCCTGGGCGCCCAACACCTGGTATAACGTGGGGGACCAGGTCACCTACAATGGCAGCACCTACCAGTGCATCCAGGCCCACACCTCGCTGACGGGCTGGGAGCCACCCAACGTCCCGGCCCTCTGGAAGCTGGTGACCGCCTCGGCGACGAACACGAATACGCCCGTCAACCCGACGGCGACCCGGACTGCCACCCGGACTCCCACGCGGACCAGCACTGTGGGCGGGCCGACCCCGACGATCACGGCGACGTTCACCCGGACGGCCACCCCTGCCTTCACAGCCACCCAGACGACAGTCCGCACCGCCACTGCCACGCAAGGGTCCGGGACGGTCTGCGCCGCGCCGTGGAATGCCACGACCGCCTACGTCAACGGGAATATCGTCAGCGACAACGGCCATAATTACAAGGCGAACTGGTGGAGCCAGAACGACCGCCCGTCCACCAGCACCTCCGGCGCCTGGACCGACCAGGGTGCCTGCGTTCCTCCGACCCCCGGCCCGACCTCTCAACCCGGAACTGGCCTGCCGGCCAGGGTTTTCGCTGTCTATGCTGACATCAGCTTCACGTCCGTCCAGTCTGCCTACCAGGCGACCGGCCAGAAATACTACGCCCTGGCATTCGTCCTGGGCAACGCCGGCGCCTGCGTCCCGGCCTGGGACGGCACCCACCTGATGTCCGAGAACTATTATGCCAGTGAGATCAACACCATCCGCTCGGCCGGCGGGGACGTCATCGGTGTCTTCGGCGGGGCGAACGGCAGCGACATCGCCTCGGTCTGCACGACCCCGGCCAGCCTGCAGGCCGCCTACCAGGCGGTGGTCGACAAATATCAGTTCAAGTGGATCGACCTGAACATCGAAGGCGGGATGGTATCGGACTCGGCTTCCGTGGACCGGCGCAACAAGGCCATCCAGGGGCTCGAAGCGGCCAACCCGAACCTGAAAGTCTCCTATACCCTGCCGGTCCTTCAGACGGGGCTGCTGCAGAACGCCCTCGACCTGCTCAGCAACGCCAAGTCCAACGGCGTGCGGATCGATTACGTCAACGTGATGGCGATGAACTACGGGCCTTCCGGCGTGGACATGGGCCAGGGCGCGATCAATGCCGCCACCAATACCCATAACCAGATGGTCAGCCTGGGCATCAACACTCTGATCGGGGTGACGCCGATGAACGGGCAGAACAACACCCAGGGCGAGATCTTCACCCTGGCCAACGCCGACTCCCTGGTGGCCTTTGCCAAGGCGAACTCCTACGTCGGCTGGCTGTCCTTCTGGTCCCTGGGGCGGGATAACGGCGGCTGCGCCGGGAATACGACCGCCTCCGCCAGCTGTAGCGGCATCTCCCAGAACACCTACGACTTTACCGTCAAGTTCAAGGCATTCCCGTAGAGCGAATCACGGCAGGCGAGGTTCACTCATCGACAAGCGGCGGGTGAAATTCCCCAGTTTTCAAGGAGAGACGGTTCACTTCCACCGTCTCTCCTGGTAATGGAAAAACCTTTTCGGAAAAGAATCAGTCCATGATGGTGACGACTCCGGACGCGGCCAGCCGCGACATGTGCGGTCCTCGAAAATCGGGAGGCCTGCCCAGGCATCTCCTGATCGGTTACTGGCATAACTGGCAATCGGACAAGCCAACCTACATCCCGTTGAAGGACGTTTCCGACCGGTTCGATGTCATTCATGTTGCCTTTGCAACCGCGGCCGAGACGCACGACGGGACGATGACCTTCGTTCCCGACCCGCAGACGAGCGCCCGCCAGTTCAAGGCCGACATCGGTTCCCTAAAGGGCAAAGGCAAGAAGGTGGTCATCTCGGTCGGCGGGGCGACCGGGTCCGTGGCGATCGCCGATCCCGACGCCAAGAGGAATTTCGTCGATTCGATGACCGCCATCGTCAGGGACTTCGGATTCGACGGGATCGACATCAACATGGAGGGCCAGGTCCGGCTGGACCCCGGCGACCTCGACTATAAGAACCCCACCTCGCCATCGATCACCTACCTGATCGCGGCGATCCGCTCGATTCGTCAGAACTTCGGGCGGGACTTCATCCTGAGCATGACGCCCGAGACCTTGACCGCCCAGGGAGGCTACTGCGATTACCGGGAGGGCTGGGGCTCCTACCTGCCGGTCATCGATGGCGCGCGGGATATCATCACGTATGTCCAGGTCCAGCATTACAACTCGGGGTCGATGACCGCCCTGGACGGCCGGGAATATTGCCAGGGCACGGCTGACTTTCACGTTGCCATGTCGGAGATGCTGCTGCGGGGCTTCCCGGTAAAAAGCAAGCTCGAGCGTTTCTTCCTGCCCATCCGGCCGGACCAGCTAATCATCGGCCTGCCGGCTTCGGACAAGATCACCAACGACGGGTATACGTCCCCGGACGACGTTCGCAAAGCCTTGAATTACATCTCGAACGGGCAGGACTTCGGAGGCGCCTACGTCCTGCGCAACTCCGCCGGCTACCCGGGGATCCGCGGCGTGATGACTTGGTCGATCAACTGGGACGCGGCCACGCGTTTCGAATTCTCCCGTACCACCCGCGCCTATCTCGACGGGCTGCCCTGATCCGCTCCCGGCTGGACCAGACCAACGCAACCGGCGGCACACGAGCCGCCGGCGTTTTATTTAAGTGGGGGTTTGCAAAGATTTTGCGCAATATCTGAGTATATTGATTTAGGGTTGAGCACAAAACACCCGGATGGCGACGTACCCTATTCGCGTGGGCCGTTCGTGATTCCAGCCGCCCGACCCGCCATTCCCGCTGAGCGTGGAGGTTTTTATGGCGTGAAGTGCAAAACGATCCCTTTACCCAAGTTTGCAAAACGTCTGTTCCTCGAGGAAAGGAGAAGAGTTATGAAACGGAGCATGTTCATTGTCGTGGCCGCCCTCCTGCTGGTCAGCCTGGTGCTGGTCGTGCCGGTCAAGGTCGGGGCAGCCAACCGGGGAGCCTGGGCTCCCAACGTGGCCTATGCAGTCGGCGATACTGTCACTTATAACGGGGTGACTTACCAATGCATCCAGGCCCATACCTCGCTGACGGGCTGGGAGCCGCCCAACGTACCGGCCCTCTGGCAGCCGATCAGCGCCACCAACACGCCGGGCGGGGCGACATCCACCTTTACCCGCACCCCCACGCGCACCAATACCTCCGTCGGGCCGACGCCCACCCGGACGAATACCCCGGTCCCGCCGACCAATACGCCTACCCCGGGCAGTGGCACCTGCAACGGGCTTCCGCAGTACGTGGCCGGGACGACCTACACCCAGGGCCAGTTGGTCCAGAATGTCGGCAACCAGTACCGCTGCGATGTCGGCGGCTGGTGTTCCTCCACGGCCGCCTGGGCTTACGCACCCGGTACCGGCCAGTACTGGACCTCGGCCTGGACGCTGATCGGAGCCTGCGGCCCCGCCGGGACCGCCACCCGCACCCCGACCAACGTGCCACCACCTCCGCCCGGCAGCAAGATCTTCGCCCCTTACATCGACGTCAGCCCCGGCTCCGGCTCGGCGATCATGCAGCTTGCCAGCAATGGCTCTGGCAACAAGCACTACACCCTGGCCTTCATCTTGGGCGCCGGGTGCAACGCCACCTGGTTTGGCGCTTACCCGATGAACACTGCCGAGGCGGATGCCATCGGCACACGGATCAATGAATTGCGAGCTGCCGGCGGCGACGTGATCGTCTCCTTCGGCGGCGCGGCTGCCCCCGAACTGGCGGACGTCTGCGGGGATGCGGCCAGCCTGCAGGCCCAGTACCAGGCGGTCGTGACGAAATACAACCTGAAGTATGTCGATTTCGACATCGAGGACTTCCCGACCACGGCTATCGACAACCGCAACAAGGCCCTCAAGGGGCTCGAAGCCGCCAATCCCGGCCTGCAGGTCCACTACACCCTGGGCGTGCTCGAGACCGGCTTCACCCAGCCCCAGATGGACGTTTTGAACAACGCCCGGACCAACGGCACGCGGGTCGACTTGGTCAACATCATGGCCATGGATTACGGGCACTCGGTCGCGGATATGTACGGCGCGGCAGTATCCGCCGCCCAGGGCGCCCGCACCTGGCTTAACAATAACGGTTTCAGCGGCACCCAGCTCGGCATCACCCCGATGATCGGCGTGAACGACTCGGCTGGCGAGACCTTCAGCCTGGCCAACGCCACCTCGCTGGTTTCCTGGGCCAACAGCAACGGCATCACGGAGCTGGCCTTCTGGTCGGTCGGGCGGGATAACGGCGGATGCCCCGGCGGCGGGGCGGCTTCGCCTAGCTGCAGCGGCATCTCGCAGTCGACGTTCCAGTTCTCGTCCATCTTCCACGGCTTTGCGCCGTAGGCCTGGACGAGCGGTTCGAGTTTTCTGGAGGAGCGGCGGACCCGCCGCTCCTCCAGCTCGCGGCAATCATTCCTCTTCAACGGATAGAAAAAGGAGAATGCGATGAAGCGTACAGCAGGAATCCTGGTAACGGTCCTCCTGGTGCTCAGCCTGGTGCTGGTAATCCCGGCCCGGGCGGCGGACCGGGGCGCCTGGGCGCCAAACGTGGCTTATGCCGTGGGGGACACGGTCACCTACAACGGCTCGACCTATCAATGCATCCAGGCCCATACCTCCCTGACGGGCTGGGAGCCGCCCAACGTGCCGGCCCTCTGGAAGCTGGTCACCGGCGGTGCGACGAACACCCCGACGCGGACACCGACTCGGACGAACACGCAAACTGGCCCAACGCCCACCCCGACCCGCACGGCCACCCGGACCAACACTCCGGTCGGCCCGACCGCCACGTTCACCCGCACGAATACCCCCAGCGGGCCAACTCTCACCCCGACCTTCACCTCCACGAGCGGCGGGACAACCTGCGCGGTCAAGTCCGCCCCGTCCGGCAAGGTGCTCCAGGGCTATTGGGAAGCCTGGGACGGTAGCAGCGTCCATCCTGGCATGGGGCACATCCCGCTCAGCCAGGTGCCGGCCGGGTATAACGTGATCAACCTGGCCTTCCCGGTCATCCTTTCGGACGGGACCGCCGAGTGGTTCGATGGCATGGACGTGGGTGTCGACGTCCCCACCCCGGCCGAAGTATGCGCGGCGAAAGCCGCCGGCCACTGGGTCCTGCTCTCCATCGGCGGGGCCGCGGCGGGGATCGACCTCAGCTCGAGCACGGTCGCCGACAAATTCGTCGCGACCATCGTCCCGATCCTGAAGGCCAATAACTTCGACGGCATCGACATCGACATCGAGACCGGCCTGGTGGCGGGGGCCAACTACAACACCCTTTCGACCTCCCAGGCCAACCTGATTCGCATCATCGACGGCGTCCTGGCCCAGATGCCCTCCAACTTCATGCTGACCATGGCCCCCGAGACTGCTTACGTGACCGGCGGACAGATTGCCTACGGCGGTCCGTGGGGCGCCTACCTGCCGATCATCGGCAAGTACCGCGATAACGGCCGGCTGAGTTGGCTGAACATGCAGTATTACAACGGCAGCATGTACGGCTGCCCGGCCACCTCCTATTCCGCCGGGACCGTCCAGGGCTTCGTCGAGCAGACCAAGTGCCTGAACAACGGCTTTACGATCGCCGGCGGCGGGACGTTCTCGCTGCCCTACAGCAAACAGGTGCCCGGCCTGCCGGCCCAGCCCGGTGCAGGCGGCGGCTACATGGTCCCCGCGGATGTCGCCTCGGCCTACAGCCAGGTCAGCGGGATCAAGGGTTTGATGGACTGGTCGATCAACTGGGACGGCTCCAAGGGCTGGACGTTCCTGAATACCAGGCCGTATTAAGGCCCGCACGCATCGTCTTCTCCAGATCGATGGTTTGGGCAACGCTGCCGGGGTGATGGTCCGATGAAAGGCCGTCACCCCGGCCCGTTTTCCAGGCGGGGTGCGACCGGGAATGAGCGGGTTTCGCACGGGATTTGAGCAGCTTGCATCATTCTTGAGAAACCCGGCGGAGTCTGGCGCAGTACTCTATAGGTGCGGAAATGCGATTGAATTCAGTTCGGAGGAGGAGCCGGGCCGATTCAGCCACAAGAAACCATCATTTTCATCCCCATTGGTTGTCATCTTTTGTCTTTCAAAAAAGGAGAATGTCATGCGACGGATATTGTACGTGATGATGCTGTTGATCCTGGCGGCTTCGCTGGTTCTGGTGATTCCGGCCCGGGCAGCCGACCGGGGGGCCTGGGCGCCGAACGTGGCCTATGCGGTGGGGGATACGGTCACCTATAACGGGCTGACCTACCAATGCCTGCAGGCCCATACTTCCTTGACGGGCTGGGAGCCGCCCAACGTGCCGGCCCTCTGGAAGCAGATCAGTTCTGCGACCGCCACGACTGGCGGGGCGACGAACACGCCGACCCGGACGCCGACGCGGACGAACACGCAAACCGGTCCGACGGCCACGCGGACCAACACGCCGGTTGGGCCGACCCCGACGCGGACGAATACGCCGGTCCCGCCGACCGCCACGACGGGCGGGAGCGGCTGTTGGCCGGCCTGGGTGTCGACGACGGCTTACAACGGCGGCGCACAGGTCAGCCGGAACGGGCAGAACTACCAGGCGGCCTACTGGACGCAGGGCAACGACCCGGCGACCTCGAGCGGGCCTGCCGGCAGCGGCCAGCCCTGGATCCCGATGGGCAGTTGCAGCACCGGCCCAACCAATACACCCACTCGCACTCCCACCACTGGGCCTACCGCCACGACCGGGCCGACAGCCACGACCGGTCCCGGCGGCTCGATCAGCCGGATCGGAATGTACTATGCGGACTGGGACATCTACGTCCGCAACTACCAGCCCAAGCAGTTGGAGACGAGCGGCACGGCCGCCAAGCTGACCGACCTGGTCTTCTCCTTCGGCAATGTCGCCGGCGGCACCTGCGCTGCTGGGGACGCTTACGCCGATTACCAGAAGCTGTACGGCGCGGCTGACAGCGTCAGCGGCGTGGCCGATACCGACGCCAATAACTCCGGCATCATCGGCCAGTTGCGCGAACTGAAGGCCAAGCATCCCGGCCTGCGTATCTTCTGGGCCTTCGGCGGCTGGACCTGGTCGAGCGGCTTTACGGCCGCGGCGGCCAACCCGGCGGCCTTCGCCACCTCTTGCTGGAATCTGGTCAACGACTCGCGCTGGTCGAGTGTCTTCGACGGCATCGACATCGACTGGGAGTATCCGAATGCCTGCGGCCTGAGCTGCGACACGAGCGGTCCGAACGCTTTCAAGAACGTGCTGGCGGCGCTGTATAACAGCTCCCTGCGCAACGGCAAGATGATTGTTGCGGCCGTCCCGGCCGATGACCAAGCCGGTGGCAAGATCGACGCCACTGATTATGCCGGCGCGGCCCAGTATGTCAACTGGTACGACGTGATGACCTACGACTACTTCGGCGCTTGGGCCACCACCGGCCCGACCGCCCCACACTCGCCGCTCACCAGCTACTCCGGCATCCCGACTGCCGGCTGGGACATCATGGACACGATGGCCTACTACCACAGCAAGGGCATCCCGGCCAGCAAGCTGAGCTTTGGCTTGGGATTCTACGGCCGCGGCTGGACCGGCGTCACCCAAAGCGCCCCGGGCGGCTCCGCCACCGGCGCGGCGGCTGGTACCTATGAGGCCGGTGTGGACGATTACAAGGTCCTGATGAACACCTGCCCGGCGACCGGGACCGTCGGCGGCACGGCCTACGCCTATTGTGGGAACAACTGGTGGAGTTACGATACTCCCGCCACCATCGCCTCCAAACTGGCCGCGATGAAAGCCAGCGGTTACATCACAGGTGTCTTCATCTGGGAGGCCAACGGCGATACCACCAGCGGCACGCTGATCAACG
Source organism: Anaerolineales bacterium (assembly GCA_035506155.1). Lineage (GTDB taxonomy): Bacteria > Chloroflexota > Anaerolineae > Anaerolineales > Villigracilaceae > UBA877. Next base: position 4,277 of record DATJPX010000100.1, on the reverse strand, counting down.
CAGTATACAGCAACCGCTGAGCCGATAACTCATAATGGGAATGAAGTGTGCCGTGGAATGTTCCAACCACGGCACACTTTCCTGACACTGCATAACGAAGGAAGGAGAACGTCATGCGACGAATATTGTATGTGATGATGCTGTTGATCCTGGCGGCTTCGCTGGTTCTGGTGATTCCAGCCCGGGCAGCCGACCGGGGGGCCTGGGCGCCGAACGTGGCCTATGCGGTGGGGGATACGGTCACCTATAACGGGCTGACCTACCAGTGCCTGCAGGCCCATACCTCCCTGACGGGCTGGGAGCCGCCCAACGTGCCGGCCCTGTGGAAGCTGGTCACCGGTGGGGCGACGAATACCCCGACCCGGACGCCGACGCGGACGAACACACAAACCGGCCCGACGGCCACGCGGACCAACACGCCGGTTGGGCCGACCCCGACGCGGACGAATACGCCGGTCCCGCCGACCGCCACGACGGGCGGGAGCGGCTGCTGGCCGGCCTGGGTCTCGACGACGGCCTACAATGGCGGCGCACAGGTCAGCCGGAACGGGCAGAACTACCAGGCGGCCTACTGGACGCAGGGCAACGACCCGGCGACCTCGAGCGGGCCTGCCGGCAGCGGTCAGCCCTGGATCCCAATGGGCGCCTGCGGGACCGGGCCTACCGCCACGCCGACCCGCACCCCGACTTCAGGCCCAACGGCCACCAACCTGCCTCCGGGCAGCATCAACTACAATGCCGCTCCCTACGTAATGCCGCTGGATAACAATCCTCCGGACATTGCCCAGGTGATGTCGTCCACCGGGATCAAGGCCTTTACCATCGCCTTCATCCTGGCCAACGGCAGCTCGTGCAGCCCGGCCTGGGACGGCACCGACCCGGTCTCGAGCGATACCCAGGTGGGTGCGTACATCAACACGATCCGGGCCAACGGCGGGGATGTCGTCCCCTCCATCGGCGGATACGGCGGCACCAAGCTCGGCCAGGTCTGCGGCAGCGGCTCGGCGACTTACTCCGCCTACCAGCAGGTCGTCACCAAGTACAACCTCAAAGCCATCGACTTCGACATCGAGGAACCCGAGATCGAGAACGCCGCCGCGGTGGCCAACGAGCTCTACGCCGCCAAGCAGTTCGTCTCCCAGGGTCTCAACGTCAGCGTCACCATGCCGGTGACCACCTCCGGGCTGAATTACTTTGCCATGTGCAGCGTCAACAACTCGGGCTCTGTCCTCTCCTGGGCCCAGGCCAACGGCTTCACCCCGACCTCCTGGAATATCATGCCCTTCGACGGCGGCTTTGCTTCGCCGATGGGCACCTCAACGGTGAACGTAGCCGAGATCTTCCATGGCCAGCTCAAGACCTGCTTCGGCTGGGACGATGCCACGGCCTATGCCCACAGCGGCCTCTCGCTGATGAACGGCCGCTCGGATTCCGGTGAATACACCTACCAGGCGGACTTCACCACCATCCTGAATTATGCCAAGTCCCACGGCCTGAAACGCCTGACCTTCTGGTCAGTCAACCGCGACCGCAGCTGTAACGCAGCCTATGGGACCACCGATCCCGGGACGAAGGGCGATTGCTCGAGCGTGACCCAGAACCCCTGGGACTTTACGAAGATCATCGCCGGATATTGATCCTTTGATGATCGCTGGATGAATCGAACAGATCTATTGAGGAGAAGTGCACTTAGCGGGGTTTAGTACGGTTCGAAAGACGGGCGCCTCCGGCACAGAGGCGCCTGTCTCTTTTTAAAGCCGGTCGGGCTAGTATAATAACTAATGAAAGTATGGATCACATCAAAGGCCTTTCCGGGTACCCGGAAAGGAAGGAGAACCCATGCAGAATCAAATCAAGCAGCAGATCGAGCGCATCCGGGGCAGGGGCGCAACCTACGTGGACGCCCGCTGGTATCCCTTCGAGGAATCCAACCAGCTCCTGATGTGGAACGGCAACCTGAAGAACGCCACGGCTACCCGCGAGAGCGGGATCGGCATCCGGGTGCTCTACAAGGGCGCCTGGGGATTTTCGGCTTCCTCCGACCTGAGCGACCTGGCCGGCCTGTTCGACAAGGCTTTCGACAACGCCCGGGTGGCCGCCGAACGGGTCACCTTCCCGGTCCGACTAGCGGAAAAGGATGCCATCCAGGCCAAATTCGAGAGCCCGTCGAAGGTCAACCCCTTCGAGGTCCCGCTGGCCGACAAGGTGGCTTTCCTCAAGGCGATGGATGAGAAGCTGAACCAGGCAGGCGTCTTCCAGCGCGCCAGCACCCTGACCTTCGTCCGCAAGCAGATCGTGTTCATGGACTCGGAGGGCAGCGAGATCGAAAAGCTGATCACCGAGGTCTTCGCCGGGCTGGAAGCGGATGGCCTGGACGAGCACGGCGAGACTTTCGAGCGCAAATTTCGCCTGAGCCAGCACGGCGACAGCCGCGGTTGGGAGTCGATCGACAGGGAATTCTTCAGCGAGAACGCCGAGCGCCTGGTCCGGGAGTTGAACGAGACCCTCAAGGCCGAGAACTGCCCCAAGGAGGACCGCTCCGTCATCCTTCTGCCGGGGATCATGTATCTGCAGACCCATGAAACGATCGGGCACGCCCTCGAGCTGGATCGCATTCTCGGCTACGAGCTGGCCTTCGCCGGCGGGTCGTTCGTCACGCTGGACGATTTCGGCAAGCTGCGCTACGGCTCGCCCAGGCTGACCGTCCGGGCCGACGCGACCCTGCCCAACAGCCCCGGCAGCTTCGGCTTCGACGACGACGGCGTCCAGGCCCAGAACAACCTTCTGATCGACAAGGGCATCCTGGTGGGCGCCATCACCGGCCGCCAGATGGTCGAGGAGGCCAACGCCAGGGCCCACCGGACGATCTTCGCCGGATCGAGCGGCGCGGACCGGGCCACCTCGTTCTACCGCGTCCCGATCGAGCGGATGACCAACATCAACATCGATCCCGGCAGCGACGGCACCCTGGACGACATCATCAAGAATACCGAGCGCGGCATCCTGCTGGACGGGGACCGCAGTTGGTCGATCGGCTCGAACCGCGAGCAGTTCCACTTCGGGACCGAGATCGGCTGGCTGGTGGAGGACGGCCGGGTCACCCGGATGGTCAAGAACTCCACCTACAAAGGCGACACGCTCAAGTTCTGGAACTCGCTCTCGGCGGTCGGCGACCGCTCCACCTGGGAAGTCAAATACGTGGACAACTGCGGGAAGGGCCAGCCGAACCAGATCATGCAGCTCGGCCACGGCGTCCCGGTCTGCCGCTTCGACAACGTCCGGATCGGAGAATAGCCATGAAGGAACAGATCATTCAAACCCTCAAGGACCTGCGCCAGTACGCCCTCTCCAAAGGCTACGTGGTGGACCTGTACTACCACGAAGAGGACAGCACCCTGATGCGCTTCGCCAATTCGGCCATCTCGCTGAACACCAACGAGCACCTGATCCGTCTGGAGATCGCCGCCTATTCGGGCAGCAGGCGGGCCGGTTACGAGCTGATCACCGACCTTGGCAAGCTCGATGAAATGAAGAAAGGCATCGACACGGCCGCCGCCATGGTCGAGCACGCCCAGCCGCTCAATTACCAGCCGACCATTCCGATCTTCAAGGAATCGTTCGCCGACGAGGCCGGTTACGATCCCGCCCTGGCCGGCCTGAGCAACGAGGAAAAGCTGGCCTATTTCAACACCGCCGCCAAGGGCCTGGAGACCGACGAGATCAAGCTCTCGGGCATCTTCTCGAGCGGCACGAACGTCATCGCCCAGGTCAACACCCTCTCCGAGCACACCCAGTACTTCAAGACCTCGGACGCCCAGGTGACGGTCGTCCTTTCACATTCCCGATTGAAGTGGGAAGTGACCGCCGAACAGTCCGCCCAGAAGAAAGCCGACCTGGGTGCCGCCGGCCTGCACGCCGACCTGGCTTTCCTGCTGGAGCATTACCAGCACGATACCCCGCAGCAAATCCCCCTGGGCAGCTACGACATCGTCTTCGGCTCGGCTGCCATCGCCGAGATGCTCAACTTCATGAACTGGATCGGCTACAATGGCGGCTCGGTCAAGCGGGGTTTCTCGTTCGTCGCTGAGGACCAGGTCGGCAAGAAGGTCTTCTCGGACCAGCTGACCATCATCGACGACCCGGACGACCTCTCGACCTTCCCGTTCAAGCGCGACTACACCGGCATTCCCCGCAAGCCCTTCCCGATCGTCAAGCAGGGCCTCTTCCAGGGTTTCCTCTGGTTCCAGGACGATGCGGATGAGTTCGGCGCAAAGCCG
>DATJPX010000099.1:0-6969 GCA_035506155.1 Anaerolineales bacterium | reverse complement strand
CCCAAAGGTCATGATGACCATGCTGAGCCAGAAACCCCAAAACGTCCTCATCAGCGCAAAACTGCCCACGCCCACGGCGTAGGTAAGCATCCCGATTGCGGCGACCGACAACGAACGGTAGCGGCGGTAGAAGCGGGTCACGAAGTATTGGACGAAGACGCACATCAGGGCGTTCGTGGTTGGCAGCCAACCGTACAGGCTCTCGGACAGCCCGTAATTCTGTTTGGCGTAAACAGCCACCAGAGTCCAGACCATGGAGGGGGCGATCAGTCCCAGGCCGACCACCAGCGCGAAGATGACGAAGGGACGGTCCGCCAGGACGCGGGTATACCCGCCCAGGCTTTCCGAAGGCGCCTCCTCCAGGTATGCCTGGCTGAGGGTTTCGCGGGCGCGCACCAGCAACAGCAGGCTGTAGACGATCATCCCGCCTGCGGCGCCGATGAAAGCGTAGGTGTATGACATGGCCGCCAGGAACCCGCCCACGGCCGGACCGATGGCGATCCCGGCATTGTTGATCATCCGGATGATGGCATAGGCCGTCGTTCGCTTCTCCGGGCCGATCATATCCGCCAGCATGGCGTCCGCCCCGACCTGGTAGAGCGGGTTGGCGGCCCCCATCAGGACCATAAGGCCGGCAAAAGCTCCGTAGCTGGTGGCCCGGCTCAGGAAGAAATAGCCCAATCCATTGACCGCCAGGCTGACGATCATGACGGGTTTCCGCCCGAATTTATCCGCTACAGCCCCGGCGGCGAACGACGAGAAAAGGCCGGTCGCGGCGTTGATCGAGATGAGCGTCGAGGCTGCGCTGATCGACAGGCTGAGTTTCTCGCTGGCGTAGATCATCAGGAACGGCCAGATCATCGACGAGCCGGCAGAGCTGATTAATAACCCGGCGCCCATCAACCAGAACTGGGATGGGTATTCTGCAAACGTATGGCGGAGACGGGTTAACATGGATAAAAAATCAGGGGCGACCGAGCGGTCGCCCCTGGCAGTCTATCGTCTGGGACCGCGACGGTCATCGCCGCGTCCACCGGGGCGCCGGTCGCCGCCGGAACGACCGCCGCCGGGGCGGCCACCGCCGCTGCTCTTCTTGGCGTCGCGTTCCTGGGCTTCCTCGACGGTCCAGCCTTCCAGGACGGCCTGGCGGGACAGGCGGATCTTGCCCATCGGGTCGATGCCGGTGACCATGACGGTCAACTCGTCGCCGAGCTTGCAAACGTCTTCGACTTTCTCGACCCGTTCGCTGTCCAGCTGGGAGATGTGGACCATGCCGTCCGTGCCGGGCAGGATCTCCACGAAAGCGCCGAAATCGGCCACCCGGACGACCTTGCCGGTATAGATGCGGCCGAGCTGGGGCGTCTCGGTGATGGCTTCGATGCGCTCGCGGGCCCGCTGGGCGCCTTCGCCGTTGGTGCTGGCGATGTAGACGGTGCCGTCTTCCTCGATGTCGATCTTGGTGCCGGTCTCTTCCTGCAGGGCGCGGATATTCTTTCCACCGGGCCCGATGATGGCGCCGATCTTGTCCGAGGGGATCTTGACCGTGGTGATTCGCGGGGCGTGCGGCTTAAGCTCGGGCCGTGGAGCGGGGATGGTCTCCAGGATCTTGCCCAGGATGAAGATGCGGGCCTGGCGGGCCTGCTCGAGCGCTTGCTTCATGATGTTGGCGCTCAGGCCGGAGATCTTGATGTCCATCTGCAGGGCGGTGATGCCCTGTTCGGTTCCGGCGACTTTGAAGTCCATGTCGCCCAGGTGGTCTTCCGTGCCCTGGATGTCGGTCAGGATGGTGTATTGATCGCCTTCCTTGACCAGCCCCATCGCCACGCCGGCAACCGGCGCCTTGATCGGGACGCCCGTGTCCATCAAAGCCAGGGTCGAGCCGCAGACGGAGGCCATCGACGAGGAGCCGTTGGAAGCCAGCACTTCGGAGACCAGCCGCAAGGCGTAGGGGAAGGTCTCGACCGCCGGGATGACCGGTTCGAGGGCGCGTTCGGCCAGGGCGCCGTGCCCGACCTCACGCCGGCTCTGGCCGCGCATCGGCTTGACCTCGCCCGTCGAGAAGGGCGGGAAATTGTAGTGGTGCATGTAGCGCTTGGTGTCGATCGGGGTGAGCGTGTCCAGCTCCTGGGATTCGGACAGGGTGCCGAGCGTCGCCAGGGTCAGGACCTGCGTCTCGCCGCGAGTGAACAGGCCGGAGCCGTGGGCCCGCGGACTGAACCCGACTTCGCACCAGATCGGGCGGATCTCGGTGGGAGTCCGGCCGTCGGGGCGCTTGCCGTCGTTGAGGATGCGGTCGCGGACGACTTTCTTCTCGGCTTCGGCAAAGGCCTCCTTGACGGCTGCCAGGGTGGGGGCCTCATGGCCGGCTTCCTCCGGGAGGCTTTCGACATCCTCTTCGTCGGTAACGGCCACGTTCGCGGCTGCGCTCGGGATCATCTCGGCGACGACCTCTTCGAGCAGGGCGTCCATGCCGGCGTAGAATTCGGCCTTCATCAGGGGTTTGTCGAGCAGAAGGTTCATCGGGCTGTGAACGCGGGCGAAGACCTTTTCCTGCAGGGCGGGATCGGGTATGGCGAGGTTCACTTCCCGTTTGGGCTTGCCGATTTCCTCACGCATCTTGAGCTGCAGGTCGATCAGCGGCTGGATGGACTGGTGCCCGAACTCCAGGGCGGCGACCATCACGTCTTCGGGAATTTCCTCTGCGCCGGCTTCGACCATCAGGATCGCGTCCCGGGTGCCGGCAATGCGCAAGTCGAGGTCCGACTTGTCCATCTCTGCGAAGGTTGGGTTGGCGACGAATTGGCCGTCCACCCGGCCGACGCGCACGGCGCCGACCGGCCCGCCCCAGGGGATGTCGGAGATCATGACAGCCGCCGAGGCGGCGTTGATCGCCAGCACATCCAGCGGGTTCTCGGCGTCAGCCGAGAGCGAGTACATGATGATCTGGACTTCGTTGCGCATCCCGTCCGGGAAGAGCGGGCGCAGCGGGCGGTCGGTGAGGCGGGCGGTCAGGATGGCGTCGGTGGAGGGACGGCCCTCCCGGCGGAAGAACGAGCCGGGGATCTTACCGCCGGCGTACATGCGCTCTTCGTATTCGACGCTGAGGGGGAAGAAATCGATGCCTTCGCGCACGCCGCCCATGGTGGCGGCTGCGAAGATGATCGAATCGTTCAAATGGACCGTAACGGCCCCGCCGGCCTGCGCGGCCAGCTTGCCGGTCTCAATGGAAATACTCCGGCTGCCCACCATGGCGGTGTAGCGTTTTACTTCGGGTTTCATAAATTTTCTCCTTTCCCGCCTGTCAGGGACTGAAAGATGGGGGCAACTGCGGTTGCCGTCATTTTTCAATTCCTGACTGCGGGACGCTGGCCTCCCGCCGCTTCGTCCATCTCCCCGCGGGAGTGGGATCGGGGCGGGAGGCATAAAAAGAGTAGATGGGCATCGGCCCATCTACTCGGGCGAACCACTTTCTATTTTCGGCGCAGCTTCAACTGCTCGGTCAGCGCCAGGTAGCGCTGGTAGTCGTTCCTGCGCAGATACGCCAGCAGTCTGCGGCGCTGGCCGACCATCTGGAGCAAGCCCCGGCGGCTGGATTCATCGTGCTTGTGCGTGCGCAGGTGATCCGTGAGCTGGAGGATGCGGTTGGTCAGGATGGCCACCTGGACCTCGGGGGAGCCCGTGTCGGTCTCGTGGCGGTGGTAATCCGTAATTACCTTGGTTTTGGCTTCCTTGTTAAGCGGCATGACGTTTGCGATTCCTTTTCTTCAGATTTTGGCAGGTCTCCGCACCGGCAGGTTTGGCCGCGGGTGGGACCAGTCAATGCGGGCTGGATTATACCAGAATTACTCATAATTGTAGGGCAAGATACTATCTTGCCCTACCGGGCATGGTGTATCGATTGCGAATCAACCACTGAGACACGGAGAACACTGAGAATACCTGAAGTTTTTTCCTTGGGGTTCAATGGCTGAGAAGGCAGATACGCTCGATCATTTCGGCAATCTGCCCCGGATCGAGTGATTTTCTCCGGGCGGCCAAGTGACCGTCCGGGCGGAGCAGGATGGCGCTCCCGGCCGGCAGCGGGGCAAGGCCCTCCAGGACCGGGATGGCCTGGCAGGGGACGGGGCCTTCAGGGAGGGGCGCCTCCCGGACGAACCTCTCCGCATCGGCTTCATCCCGAGCGGCGTACAGGACGACGAACCCCGAACCGGTCAGGCGCCGCAAGCGGACCGAGGTCCGCCCGCCATCCTGCCAGATCGTCAGCGGCCGGTCGGCCAGTTTCGCTCCAAGGACGGGCGCGTCCTTCCAGGCGGCCACGGGCCCGTCGTCGGGCAGGGTCAGGGGCGAATCCCCGTAGACGAAGGGAATGCTCATCCGGCCGCTGTTCACCCACTTGCGGGCCGGCGGGTAGAAAATGCTCAGCCGCAGGATCAGCTCCCGGCGCAGGCGCTGCCAGCGGGTGGACGGCGCCATGAATTTCATCGTCTCGATGGTGACGCGCTGGTTCTCGGCCTGGGCCGCCCAGCGTTCGGCCTGGTAAGTGTCGAGCAGGCCGTCGGGGGCGGCGCCGTTCAGCACCAGGGCCAGCTTCCAGACCAGGTTTTCCACATCCTGGACGGCGCTGTTCATGCCCCGCGCCCCGAAAGGCGCCACCAGGTGGGCGGAATCACCCAGGAAGAAGATGTTCCCGTGGCGGAAGCGGGCCAGCAGGCGCTGGTGGAAACGGTAGTCGCTCAGCCAGACGATCTTGTAGGGCACGTCGCCGATGAAGGCCCGGATGCGGGCGTCCATCCGTTCGGGGCTGCGCTCGGCTTCCGAATCGGCGCCGGCGCCGATCTGCCAGTCGATCCGCCAGACGCTGTCGGGCTGGGGATGGATGAGGACCGTGCTGCCGGGGTGGGTCGGATGGTTGAAGAAGAAGCGGGGTTCGCGCGGGGTATCCAAGTCCGCGCGGATGTCGCAGATCAGGAAACGGTCCTCGAAGGTCCGGCCGGGGAAGTCGAGGGAGAGCAGCTTGCGCAGGGTGCTGCGAGCCCCGTCGCAAGCCAGGACGTAGCGGGCAGAGAACTGGCGGGGACCGTCGGTCGTCGCCGCTTCCAGGGTGATCCCCTCGGGCGTCTGGCTGGCGGCGGTGACGCGATGGTTCCAGTGCAGGTCGATCAACGGCTCGGCTTCGATCCGGTCGAGCAGGAAGCGTTCGACGTAATATTGCTGCAGGTTCAGGAAGGACGGGAGCGCCCCGGGCGCGGGCGGGGCGAAGTTCTGGGTGTAGACTTCCCTCGTGCCGAAGTAAGTGTGCCGGCGGGACCAGGCGATGCCTTTGGCGAGCATGGCCTCCCCCGCCCCGAGCTTTTCCCAGACGGCCAGGGCGGACCAGTGGTAGGCGATGCCGCGCGAGCCGTCGCTGAGGTGGTTGTCCTCGTCCAAGATGATGGAGGGAATGCCATAGTGGGCCAGGTCGAGGGCGGCGGTCATGCCGGTCGGCCCGGCGCCGACGATCAGGACGGGAGGCAGGTCGCTCATTTTTTCGACACGTCCAGTTCCGCCTGGACGAAGCGCGGCAGGCCGCCTGTGTCGCTGGCGACGTTGACGAACTGGAAGCCCTGGCGGAGGCGTTCCGCAGCCGCCCTGCCGTTCGAGCAGAAGATGCCCAGGGGCAGGCGGTGCGGCCTGGCGGAGGCGATCAACCGGTCGATGAACCGCTTGAATTGCGGATCCGGGTTTTCGGGGAGCGGGTCGAGGCCGAGCGAGATGGAGAGGTCGACGGGGCCGACGAAGACCAGGTCGATGCCCTTGACGGCAAAGATCGCATCCAGGTGTTCGAAGGCAGCTTCGCTTTCGATCTGGATGCCGACGATGACCTGCTCGTTGGCGGTCTTCAGGTATTCCCCCATGCTCTGGCCGAAGGTCAGCCCGGCGTAGGCGCTGCCGAAGCTGCGCTGGCCCTCGGGCGGGAAGCGCGACCAGGTGACGACCTGTTCGGCTTCCTCGGGGGTGTTGATCATCGGGGCGATGATGCCGTAGGCGCCCGCGTCCAGGGCGCGCTTGATATTCTCGACGCTAGCCTGGGCGATCCGCACCAGCGGGGCGGGACCGTCGGCCTCAGCGATAGCGGCGACCATTCGACTCATGGTCGAGACGTCCAGGGGGGAGTGCTCGGAATCCACCACCAGCCAGTCCAGCGGCAGGCGCGCCAGCAGCCGGGCGCTCTCGGGGGAGGGAATTCCCAGCCAGACGCCCCGGGCGGGTTGGCCGGTGGTCAATAATTGCTTGAGACGGTTGGTTTTCATAATACGAAAATTGTACCAGATTGGTGGGATTTAGGGGGACCCGTTGCAATGAAATCCAGATCCGCCGGGGATGAATCCCCCGGCTCATCGCAGAAGCCACCTGAAGGTGGCTCGGGCGAGTCCGCTTGAGCGGACTTTCGCAGTAGCCGGGGACTTTAGTCCCCGGCGGATGTGGGTGAAAAAGCCCCGGAACTCATCCGGGGCATAGAAGCGAGTATTTGGCGGTCGGCTGCTCGAAAGTCACGTCAGATCGGAAAATATTTCAAGTTTTTGATCCGCAATGCGTAAGAGCGCTACCGCCGGGCCGCTCGGTTTGCGCCGTCCCTGTTCCCAATCCTGGACGGTGCGCAGGCTCACGCCCATCAGGCCGGCGAACGCCGATTGCGATACCTTGAGCTTGGCGCGAATTTCCTGCGGCGAGGATGGCTGGGTCAGGGTGCGGGCGCGCAAGGTTTTCTTGCCGGCCTTGTATGCTTTGGTGTACTGAATTCCTTCGAGAATTTCCTGACCGATATCGCGCTTAGACATTTTCGATTTCTTTGTTTTTGTGACATGATTTTGGTCGACCTTTGTTTTAGCAGTTTCTGGCATTTGTTTCCTAAGCGATTCTATGTTTGATATTACCTCTCTACAAATTACCCAGGCGAGTATTGCCCCAGGTATAGAGAAGCCTAAGAAA
>DATJPX010000098.1:0-12211 GCA_035506155.1 Anaerolineales bacterium | reverse complement strand
GCTCGCACAGCAGCCCGCCGTTGACCGCGCCGTCCCAGTCGCCCTCGATCCGCACGATGCGGTTGTCGTGGACGATCAGCTTGACGTTGCAGCCGACCGAGCAGCCGACGCAGACCGATTTGATCTCGGTCATGACGACGTTGTGGCCCTGGTAGGCCGAGGTGCGGTCGATCAGGGCGCCGGTCGGGCAGCTCTGGACGCAGGTGCCGCACTTGATGCAGGAGCTCTCGCCCAGCGGGACGTCGTAGTCGGCCACGATCGAGCTGGCCGCGCCGCGCTCGGCCACGGCCAGGGTGAAGTTGCCGACCAGCTCGCCGCAGGCGCGCACGCAGCGGCGGCACAGGATGCAGCGGTTGTTATCCAGCACAAAGTATGGGTGCGAGCTGTCGACGACGAAGTTGTTCCAACCCGGCTGCATCGGCCAGGAGGTCATCTCCTCACGATAGGCGGCGTTCTGCAGTTCGCAGTCCCCGCCGGAGACCTGGCAGAAGGGGCAGAAGTGGTTGCGCTCGCTGAACAGCATCGAGAGGATGAACTTGCGGGATTTCTTGAGCGATTCCGTCTCGGTGTTGACGACCATGCCGTTGCTGACCGGCAGCGTGCAGGAGGCGATCGGGACGCGGAAGCCCTGCACCTCGACGATGCACAGGCGGCAGCCGCCGAACGGGGTCAATTCCTTCTGGGCGCACAGGGTCGGGATGTCGATCCCGTTGCGCTTGGCCGCGGCCAGGACGGTCGTCCCTTCCGGGACTTCGATGGATTTGCCGTTAATTGTCAGTTGAACCATGATGTTGTTCCTTGTCTTGCATCTTGATCATCAGCAAAATTTCTTAACACGACGGGCACAAAGGTCTCGAAGGAAGAACTCACGAACGTGTATCGTCGTGTCCTTTGTGCCCTTTGTGTTGAGTCTCTAAACGGAAACCGCCTCGGGCACCATCGGGCAGACACCGGTTGGGCAGACGCCCAGGCGGATGTGCGCCTCGACTTCGGCACGGAAGTTCTTCAGGGTGTCCCGGATCGGCACGGCGGCGGTCTGGCCCAGGCCGCAGTTGGAGGCCAGTTCCATTTCGTCGGCCAGCTTGAGCAGGGTGTCCAGGTCCTCGAGCTGCGCCTGGCCCTCGCTGATCGAGGTCAGGATGCGCAGGGCCCGGTCCGTGCCCACCCGGCAGGGGGTGCACTTTCCGCAGGATTCGGAGCGGAAGAATTTCATCAGGGTGACCGCCAGGTCGACCACGCAGGTGCGCTCGTCGCACACCAGCAGGGCGCCCGAGCCGAGCGAGACGCCGGCTTTCTTGAAGGACTCGAAGTCCATGGGCGTATCCTGCAGGCTGGCCGGGATGATCGAGCCGGACGAGCCGCCGGTCTGGGCCAGCTTGAAGGTCGAGCCGGGCTTCATGCCGCGCCCGTAGATGTTGATGACTTCCCGCAGGGTGATGCCCATCGGGACCTCGATCAGGCCGGTGAAGTTGACGTTGCCCAGGATGGTGTAGGTTTTCGTTCCCGGACTGGATGCCGTGCCGAACGAGCGGTACCACTCCGCCCCGTTGAGCAGGATTGGCGGGACGTTGGCAAGGGTCTCGACGTTGTTGATCAGGGTCGGCTTGCCCCACAGCCCGTGGGTGGTGGGGTAGGGCGGGCGGGAGCGCGGCTCGCCGCGCTTGCCCTCGATCGACTCGAGCAGGGCGGTCTCTTCGCCGCAGACATATGCTCCCGCGCCGGAATGCACGTGGATGTCGAAGCTGAAGGGCGTGCCCATGATGTTCTTCCCGAGCAGCCCATACTCCCGGGCCTGCAGGATGGCCTTTTCGAGCCGCCGCTGGGCCAGCTGGTATTCGCCGCGCACGTAGATGAAACCTTCGTCTGCGCCGACGGTGAAGGCGGCGATGGTCAGGGCTTCGAGGATGCTGTGCGGATCGCCTTCGAGGATGACCCGGTCCTTGAAGGTGCCGGGCTCACTCTCGTCGGCGTTGCAGACGACGTATTTCTTGTCGGATTTGGGTCCGGCCACGAAGCGCCACTTGCGCCCGGTCGGGAACCCCGCCCCGCCGCGGCCCTGCAGGCCGGAGGCTTCCAGGACGTTGATCACGTCCATGGGCGTACCGCCCAGGACTTTGCTCAAGGCCTGGTAGCCGTCATCGGCGATGTATTCTTCGATGCTTTCCGGGTCGATCCGTCCGGCCCGGCGCAGGACGATCCGTTTCTCCATCGGCTGGGCGCCCTTGCGGGCCTTGAGCCAGCTGACCCGCCCGGAGAGCTCTTTGACCGGGGCGAGCAGGTCCTCGACGGCGCGGCCCTTGTACAGGTGTTCCTCGACGATGCGCTTGACGTCCACCGCCGCCACCGGCCCGTAGACCGAAGCTTCCGGATAGACGACCACCATCGGGAGGATGTCCGGACGGCCGGCCTCGGCGATCTGGGACAGGGCGACTTCATCCGTCAAATCGAATGCTGCCAGCTCGCGCTGGAAGTTCTCGAAGACTTCCTCAGCGCCGCGCCGCAGGCTTTCGGGGTCGTTCGAGACCAAAACCATCGAGCGGTTGAATTTCATCGGGCGCCTCTCATTCGTACCGGGCGAAGATGCCCGCCAGTTGATCGGGGGTGACGTTGCCGTACAGGTCGTCGTCGACCAGCACGACCGGGCCGACGCCGCAGATGCCCAGGCAGCTGACGGTCTTGAGGGTGAAACGCCCATCCGCATCCGTCTGGCCGGCTCCCAGGCCGAGGCTCTGTTGGATGGACTTCCATAACTCGCGTCCGCCCTGGACGTGGCAGGGTGCGCTCTCGCAGAACTGGACGACGTGCCGGCCGGTCTTCTCGGTCGAGAGCATATGATAGAAGGACGCCAGCCCATACAGTTGCCCTTCCGAGACGAGCACATGCTCCACCGGCTGGTGCAGTTTCTGGCGGGCCAGGCGGATGGCTTCGGCTGGGATGTAACCGAACTCGTGGTTGATCTCCAGCAGGATCGGGATGAACGCGTCCGCGTGGGCGCCGTGTTTTTCCACGGCGGTCTCCACGATGGCGGTCAAATTCTTTTCTTCGGCAACAGTGATCATCGTGCCTCCAAACCGATTCTTTCCACAAAGAACACCAATTTAGTAAAGATACTCTTTATCACGATATCCATCCAGTGATTTTGTTCGTGTCCTTCGGGTTACTTCGTGGATGAACGTCTTGTTCAGCTCAAGACGTCGATCGCGTTGAAATTGCAGACCTGCGTGCAGATGCCGCAGCGGATGCACTTGTCCGGATCGATGACGTGCGGCATGCGGCGCTCGCCGGTGATGGCTTCCACCGGGCAGTTGCGCCCGCAGACCATGCAGCCGGTGCAGGCCGCCGCCTGGATCTCGTAGCGGATCATCGCCCGGCAGACCTTGGCGGGGCAGCGCTTCTCGTAGATGTGGGCTTCGTACTCGGCCCGGAAGTTCTTCAGCATGCTGACGACCGGGTTGGGAGCGCCCTGGCCGAGGCCGCACAGCGAGTTCTTCATCGTCTCGGTGCACAGGTCCTCGAGCAGCTCGAGGTCGCCGGGCTCGCCCTGGCCGTTGCAGATCTTCTGCAGGATTTCGAGCAGGCGGCGGGTGCCGACCCGGCAGGGGGTGCATTTGCCGCAGGATTCCTCCTGGGTGAACTCCATGAAGAACCGGGCCATGTCGACCATGCAGGTCTCTTCGTCCATGATGATCAGGCCGCCCGAGCCCATCATCGAGCCGGCCTTGGTCAGGGCCTCGTAATCCAGCGGCAGGTCGAGGTGCTGCTCCGAAAGGCAGCCGCCCATCGGGCCGCCGGTCTGGATGGCCTTGAACTTCTTGCCGTCCTTGATCCCGCCGCCGACGTCAAAGATGACCTCCCGCAGGGTGATCCCGAACGGGACCTCGATCAGGCCGGTGTTGACCACGTCCCCGGCGATGGCGAAGGTCTTGGTGCCCTTCGACTTCTCGGTGCCCATGCTGCTGTACCAGTCCGCGCCTTTCATGATGATCTGCGGGACGACGGCATAGGTCTCGACGTTATTGTTGTTGGTGGGCTTGCCCCAGACGCCTTTGACGGCCGGGAAGGGCGGGCGGGGGCGCGGCTCACCGCGCTTGCCTTCGATCGAGGCGATCAGGGCGGTCTCTTCGCCGCAGACGAACGCACCTGCGCCCATGCGGACTTCCAGATCGAAGCAGAAGTCCGTCCCGAAGATATTCTTCCCCAGGAAGCCGAACTCACGGGCCTGGGCGATGGCGATGTTCAGGTTTTGAACGGCGATCGGGTATTCGGCCCGGCAGTAGATGTAACCCATGCTGGCGCCGATGGAATAGGCGGCGATGATCATCCCTTCGAGCACCGAGTGGGGATCGCTTTCCAGGACGCGGCGGTTCATGAACGCGCCCGGGTCGCCTTCGTCGGCGTTGCAGGTCAGGTACTTGGGCGAGTCCTCCACCTGGCGGCACAGCTGCCATTTCTTGGCCGCCGGGAAGCCCGCCCCGCCGCGGCCGCGCAGGCCGGACTTGATCACCTCGTCGATGACGGCTTCGGGCTTCATTTCCGTGATGACCTTGGCGAGGGCCTGGTACCCGTCCTCGGCGATGTAATCCTCGATGTTGTGTGGGTCGATCTTGCCGCAGTTACGCAGCACCACCCGCACTTCCTTGGCCTTGGGCGCGCCGAGCTCCTCGTCGGAGACCACTTTCTCCTGGGCGCGGAATTTCTCGACCACCCGGCCTTTCAGGAAATGCTCCTCCACCAGGAAGGGAATGTCATCGACGCTCAGGTTGCCGTAATGGACGCCTTCCGGGTAGACCAGCATGTCCGGCCCGAGCCGGAAGGGGTCGCCGATGCGGGAAGTCTCCAGCACCTGGATTTCGTGGTTCAGGTCCTGGGCGAGCAGCTCGTCGTTCAATGCGTCGATCACCTCATGGGCGCCGCGCTTCAGGCACTCCGGGTCGACCGAGACGAGCACATGGGAGCGATAAAAAGTCATTCTTTACCTCAAATTTGTGGAAATTTACGCTTTCACAGAGTCGGTCCTAAGCCGGGACGACGTATTCGGCGACGACCTTGCCGCCCTGGACGTGTTCATCCATGATCCTGCGGGCGGCAAACGGGTTGACTTTGCCGTAGGTGACCGGCGCGTCGGCGCCCTTGATGACCTGGACGATCGGCTCCCATGAATCCAGGCCGATGTTGCCGGTCTGGCGGACGGTGATGTTGGTCAGGTGTTTCTCCTCGATGATGGCCAGGATTTCCTTCAAGGTGTCGCGGGCCCCGGCGGCGATCCCGGGCGTGCCCATTCCGACTACGATCTGGATGCTGCCGGGAGCGGTCTTGATCTCGCGCTTCTTGAGGGCTTCGGCGCGGATTTTCTGCAGGTCTTCGAGCGATTTTACGGTTGGCATGTCATTTCTCCTGTAAGGATGCCGGTTCCAGGATGCTCTGCGCCTCGCCCAGGCCCTGCTCCAGCGTTTCTCGCAGGAAGGCGAGCACGTCGGGGTGGGTGAGCGGGACGTCGGCGAGGATCTCTTTCACCGGTTGATCGTCAAATTCGAAGGTTCTTTCGGCCCCGTCCTTGCGGGCGGTATACCGGTCGATCCAGTGTACTTCCGGGTGGGCCACGCTGAGTTCCCGGAAGGTCTCGGCCAGGTTCCCAAGCGGCATCCGGTCGATGTGGGAATGCTGGAAGCTGACTTGGATGGTCGTTCCGGCGCCCGGCTGGGAGTGGATGGTCATCCCGCCGTTGGCAGTTTCAGCCGCTTCCTTCAGAAGGGGAATGCCGAGGCCCACATTGCGGGTCGTCCGGCCGGTGTAGAACGGATCGGCCACTTTCCGGACCGTTTCCGGGTCCATCCCGCAACCGTCGTCGGCAAGGCTGACGGTCAGCCGGTCCGCGTCCAGGTCCTCGCAGATCCCGATCCGGATGGTCCCGGCGCCGGCCGAGACGCTGTTCTCGGCCAGATCGAGCAGGTGCAGGACGATTTCTCTCATAAAAATACTAACCACAGATGAAAAGGATAAAACTGATTGATGCTCGATGTATCGGCCTGACGATCCCTTTTATCTACTAAATCGTGGTTCCTATCCTTCCAGCACTTTCTTGAGCAGCTGGGGGAACTTGTTCGGCCTGACCTTGCCGATGACCTCTTCGTCGACCGTGACGACCGGGGCCTGCGAGCAGGCGCCGACGCAGCGGCAGACTTCCATGGTCAACTTGCCGTCCGGGGTGGTCTTGCCGATCTCGGTCCCGGTCAGCTGGCGGGCTTTTTCCATCAACTGGGGCATCCCGCCGACGTAGCAGGCGGTGCCCATGCAGAACTTCATGGTGTGCTGGCCGCGCGGCTCGGTGGTGAAAAACGAATAGAACGTCACCACGCCGTGGACCGCGCTGACCGGCACGTGCAGTTTCCTGGCGATGTAGGCCTGCATCGGCGCCGAGATGTAGCCGACCTTGCTCTGGGTCTCATTCAACACGACCATCATCGCCCCGGGGCGGTCCCGGTTGGCGGCGACGATCTGGTCGATCATGGAACGCTTGTTGTCGCACAGCTGTTGCGCTTCGCTCGTTGTCGTAACCGTTTCTTCCATTCACTCTCCGTAATGTCCTAATGTGATAAATTTCACAAGGCGAGCCATAGTTTACCCTGCCTCGCCAGGATCGTCAACTAACAAATGTCATAAGGCAGGTCGTGAAGGTTGTCCGCGTAATATGGACAATGCTCGTGCGTTTTGCCCGGTTATTGCCTTGCGGATCTCGGCAATGCAGGGCGATTGGATGTTCAATTGTGTCGTCCCCAGGAAACCGTCCAGGAGATGGACGTCGCCGCTCTGGATCAGGGGGAAGTCCCGCAGCTGGGGATACTTGGCCGTGGCGCTCTCGGGGGTGACGTGGCGGGAGATCTCCAGCGCCTCGAATCCCGGCGGGACCAGCCCCAGGAGGGCAAGCAGGCCGTTCGCCTGGCGGTCGACATGGGCCGGAATGGCCAGGCCGCCCAGGGCCCTGACCTGCCCGGCGGCGTCCTCCAGCTCGATGTCGACGGAGTTGAGCAGGAGGCGCGGCTCGCGGCGGATGAAATCGCCGGTCGAATCCACCACGAACTGCTCGCCGAAGAACTCGATGTTGTTGGGCTTGTCGGCGAGCAGCCCGTCGACCGTCTTCTGCCAGGCGGCGGCCTGGTCCAGGTCGTCGAAGAGGCAGAGCAGGTGGACTTCTTCCCGGGTCTGCAGCTCCATCCCCGGCAGGACGGTCAGCTCCGTGCCGGCGGCGGCCTTCATCACCGCGGCGATGTTGGCGGTGGCGTTGTGGTCCGTGATGGCGAGGATGCCGATCCCGTGCTCGAGCGCTTCCTGGACGATCAACGGCGGGATCATCTCCACCCCGGCGCAGGGGGAGAGCACAGTGTGAACGTGGAGTTCGGCGCGGTAGGTTTGCATGCAGGTTACAAGGTCAGCGCACGGCTTTCGAACATTTTCTTACCACAGATACCCTGCGGGTACGATGTGAAAGAGATGAACGGGATGGAAAAGATTAGTGTTTTGTTCGAGCAATGTTCGGTCGTTTATCAAGCGAGCATCCGTGTTTATCTCTTTTATCTGTGGTTACCGGGTTGGCGGCGGCGGGACGCCGCCTTGGAGCAGGGGTTTAGTGGATGCCCAGCTCCCAGAGTTTCCCGACCACCTGGTAGGTGGGCAGTTTCGTCCCCAGCAGGGTGACGCCCTGGCCGTTGGCTTTTTCGATGACCGCCGCCTCGGGCTGCGCCCCTTCGCTGATGATGACGCCGCAGACTTCCGTCAGGGCGGCCACGGCGACGATATTGACGTGCGACTGCAGCGTCACCCAGACGTTCCCGGGTTTGGCCCCCGCCATGGCGCAACTCAACAGGTCCGAGGCGTAACCGCCGGTGGGATGGATGGCCGGGAAATCCTTCGGGGTCGTGAAGGGGGTCAGCTCGAGCTTCTGGATCAGGTCCTCTAGGGTCATTTCGATTCTCCATTCGTGCTGGAAAGGGAGTCGGACTGTTCGCTCTCTTTGAAACGTTCGTCGGGACGGAGCATGATCTCCATCAAAAGCTTGGTGCCCTTGCCGGGCGTGGATTCGAGCTCCATCCGGTCCACGCAGCGGCGGATGTTGACCAGGCCCATCCCGGCGCCGAAGCCCATGTCGCGCACCTCCTGGGTGGCGGTCGACCAACCGGCCTGCAGGGCCAGGTTGACATCCGGGATGCCGGGACCGGTATCGCTGGTCTGCATCAGGATGCGCTGCGGCTCGATCTGGATGCGCAGGACGCCGCCGTGGTCGGTATGGATGATCAGGTTCATCTCGGCTTCGTAGACGGCGATGCCGCATTGGCGGGCGAGCTGCGGGCTGGCGCCCAGGCGCAGCAGGGCCCGCTTGATGTGGCTGGAGGCCTGCCCGCCGTTGACGTAGTCGCCGGCCTTGATGTTGTAGCGCATGATCAGGCTGGTGCGCTCGGAGGTGATGTCCTCGAACAGGTGGCTGGCCCGGTAGCGCCGGACCTCCTCCACCTTGTAATCCTTTTGCAGGGCGGTCAGGATGCCGCGGGTGATGTCGCCCTTGGTGATGATCCCGACCAGGTGGTCGTTCTCGTCCACCACCGGCAGGCGCCCGACCCGGTACTCGGAGAATTTCTCCAGCGCCTTGACCACCGGATCGTAAGCCTTGACCGTGATGATGCGGGTGCTCATGTGATCCTGCACCAGCGCCGTCAGGTCGTTCTTCAGGATGGCCTGGATGATGTCCTCCAGGCTGATGACCCCGACCAGCCTGTCGTTCATCACGACCGGCAGGCCCGAGATGCGCCCGATCCGCAGGGTCTCCAGGATGGCGGCCATGTGGGCCCCCGGGCTGGTGGTCTTGACGTCCCGCGTCATCGTTTCGGAGATCTTCAGGTCGTAGGAGAGCTCCTCGACCCGGCTGATCTCCCGGGCGTCCTGGTCGGTGATGACGCGGCCCTGCTTGCTCTGGAGGCTAGGCATTGTTCGAGGAAGGGATCATCGCCTCCGAACTTCTCAGGCCGGCGCCGTACAGGCGCCCGCACAGTTCGAAGGTGCCGAAGGGACTGGTGATCAGCGGGATGCCCTCCTGGCTGGCCAGTTCCACGATCTCCGGTTGGGGGAGCTTGCCGCGCACGAAAACGATCGCGCAGACGTCCGCCATCTGGGCGGTGCGGACGACCTGGATGTTGCACAGGCCGGTCAGCAGCACGGCCTCCGGCTTGATCGACGAGAGCACGTCGCTCATCAGGTCCGCCCCGCAGCCGCCTTTGACCTCCCGGTCCAGGGCAACCTGCGGGGTGAGAACGGTTCCATTGACGATCTTGACGATTTCATTTACGTTCATCGACTACGAGAGCTCCATCCTACCTCTGCGCCCGCCCACCCGGCGTGGTAAAAAGCCGGTCGGGGAGACGGCTCACGAGGTCCTTTGATCCTGAGTTTTTTGGCACAGTGGAATGTAATTGGAAACCGATAAAGGCGATGATTACGTCACCGGTCCACAAGACCAAGATTGCTGTGGATTGTATAACAGAGTGCCCGAGCAGTCAAATATCAGATTTGTATATACTTGTTCCTCCGCCGCCGGGCGATTCGCCCTGCTTCGGAAATATGCTACAATGCGGGTCAATCACGCAAGGGAGCGAAGTATCTTATGAAGAATGTCATTCAGCCGGTCAAAGGCACCCGCGATTTCTACCCCGAGCAGATGGCCCTGCGGACGTGGCTCTATGGCGCCGTCCGGAAGGTCTCGGAATCCTTCGGTTACCAGGAGTGGGAAGCCCCGCTGCTCGAGACCCTGGACCTGTACGCGGCCAAGTCGGGCGAGGAGCTGGTCAAGAAGCAGTCCTACGTCTTCACGGATCGCGGCGGGGACGAGATCACCCTGCGCCCCGAGCTGACCCCCTCGCTGGCGCGGATGGTCGCCCAGAAGCAGAACGAGCTGGCCTTCCCGCTGCGCTGGTGGTCGTTCGGCCCCTTCTGGCGCTACGAGAAGATGCAGAAAGGCCGCAGCCGGGAGTTCTTCCAGTGGAACATCGACATGCTGGGCGTCAACTCGCCCGAGGCGGACGCCGAGCTGGTGGCCGTCGCGGCGGCCTTCCTGAAAGCCGCCGGCCTGTCGCCGGCCCAGGCGCGCATCCTGGTCAACAACCGCCGCTACATGGACGGCGAGTTCGCCGCCCTGGGGATCGGCCCGGAGCTGAAAGCCGAGGTCTCCGGCCTGGTGGACCGGAGGACGAAGATGGAGCCCGACGCCTGGGACGCCTACGCCCTCGAGATCGGCCTGAACAGGAAACAACTGGACGGGCTCAAGTCCCTACTGGCGGACGGGGAAGGCTGGCGCAAATCCGACGAGCTGGCGCGGCTCTTCGCCGCCCTGGAGGCGCTCGGCGCCCGGGAGTATGTGGAGTTCGACCCGAACATCATGCGCGGCCTGCTCTATTACACCGGGACCGTCTTCGAGGCCTTCGACGTCTCCGGCAGCGTGCGCCGCGCCATCCTGGGCGGCGGGCGCTACGACAACCTGCTGGCCGACGTGGGCGGGGAGCCGCTCGGCGGCGTGGGCTTCGCCATGGGCGACGTGGTCATCGGGGTCATCCTGCAGGAGCTCGGCCTGGTCCCGCCCCTGCCGGTCGCCCCGGCCTCCGTCCTGGTGACGGTCTTCTCCCCCGAGCTGGCGGCGGACTCGTATGCCCTGTCCGCCGAGCTGCGCCGGGCGGGCTTGAACGCCGCCTGTTATCCCGAGGCGGCCAAGCTGCCCAAACAGTTCAAGTTCGCCGACCGGATGGGGATGAAGGCCGTCCTGGTCCTGGGGCCCGACGAAGCCGCGGCCGGGAACGTGACGCTGAAGAATCTGATCGAGGGCACCCAGGAAACATTGCCGCGGCCCAAGGCGATCGAGGCGGTCAAGCGCCTCCTTGAAAGCCGCCAACCCTGATGGTATAATCCGCCCGCCTGTGCAATGAACAGGTCCATGGTGGGCGTAGCTCAATGGCGGAGCGTCTGACTGTGGATCAGAAGGCTGTGGGTTCGACCCCCATCGCCCACCCCAAAGACTCCCTCTTCAGGGAGTCTTTTTCGTATCGGAAGCAACCCCGATTCCCAAACGACGAGCCCCTCAGTTTCGTTCAACGGGTCCTTATGTTACTGATCCTTGCATAAGTTTCTAAACTATGGTTAGATGGGGTTCATGACCCCGAAAGAGAAAACGGATTGGAAAGTAGAACGACGGAAACGAGCCTGGGCCTTGCATGAATCTGGCTGGCAGCAAAACGAAATTGCTGATGCATTGGGTGTCACACGCGGAGCCGTCAGCCAGTGGATTAAACGGGCCCAGGAAGGTGGTGTTGAAGCCCTGAACACACCACCGAGAACAGGACGGCCAGTGCGACTCAGCCAGGCAGATCGGCGCCGGTTGGTGAAGATGCTGGCGAAGGGAGCAGAAGCTTTTGGGTTTCGGGGTGCGGTGTGGACGAATCCGCGCGTTGCTAAACTGATCCAGGGAGAGCTGGGTGTACGGTACCACCCCGCCCACGTCAGCCGCATTCTCAAGGAGTTGGGCTGGACACCCCAGAAGCCATTGGTGCAGGCCAAACAGCGCAAGCCAGAAGAGATCGAACGTTGGTGGCAGGAACGCTGGCCGGAGCTCAAAAAAAGGCCTGCAAAGAAGGGCGAATCATCGTCTTCATAGACGAATCCGGGTTCTACTTGTTGCCCATGGTGGTGCGCAGCTATGCACCTCGGGGTCTGACGCCGATCTTGAAAGAATACTTGTTGCGCGATCATCTGGCGACCATTGCCGGGATCCCCCCCCAAGGGAAATTGTTCTTGAAAGCTTATGAACATCCCATTTCTTCCGAGGAGGTGATTGAGTTCTTGAATTATCTGCAACGCCAGATCCCGGGTTTGCTGCTCGTGATTTGGGATGGGAGTCCCATCCATCGATCCAAGAGGATCAAGGCTTACCTCTCCGATGGAGCTGCACACCGACTTCATCTGGAACGCTTTCCAGGATATGCTCCAGAATTGAACCCCACCGAGTGGGTCTGGAGCTACATGAAAGTTGACCTGGCGAATGTGGCCTGCGATATGCTGCCCGAGCTCGCACAGTATCTTCATCAATCGAAACGAAGGTTGCAACATAGACCCGATTTGATCCAATCGTTCATTCAATTCGTAGGCTACCAAGTTTAGATATTTATGCAACTATCAGTAG
>DATJPX010000097.1:0-2381 GCA_035506155.1 Anaerolineales bacterium | reverse complement strand
GGGATCGATTTCGAACTGGCGGCCCAAGCCCACGCCTGGTTCAAGCCGGCCATCGAGCTGGCCCAATCAATCCAAAAGCCGGGAGAGAGCCTGGCGGTCCCAACCTGGCATTACGGCCATGAACCCTCGACGCCCTTTGCGACCCACATCGCCAAGTATTTTCAGAACAGCATCCGGGAGGACGGCCTGCTGGCAATCGCCAGGCAGGGGATTCTCTGCGTCGAGGGGCAAGCCGGGACGATCCAGGAGATCTTCCAGGACAGCGTCCACAACTATTACCAGACCTTTGGACAACCCACCCCGATGGTCCTTTTCGGCATCGACTATTGGACGAATTCCTTCCCGGTGGTCGCCGTCCTGCAGAAACTCTTTCCTTCCGCGTTCGGAGAATACATCCTGGTGACGGACGACATCGACGAAGCCGCCGATTTTATCAAGAAGCTCTCGCCTCCAGTCCATTAGCAGACGGCATGCCCAACTGCCTGGAACAGGCTTCATACTCCGGGCAGATCAATCGAGGGCTTATACCTCGACGATTAATCCACCTTCTTGAAATCGATGAAGCCCTTCTGGACATCCACCGAGACCAACTGGACGCGCAGGTGATGCCCGACGTCCGCGCCTGCGAAGCCCTGCACCAGTTTGCCTTCGACCGGCATGGTGAGCAGGCGCACCCAGGTACCCTTGTCCGCCGCACCGGTGACGATGGCATCGAACTGCCCTCCGATCCTGCTTTGAAGCATCAGTGCGGCTGCGGATTTTTCAACCTGGCGCTCGACCTTCTTGGCCGCATCCTCCTCCAGCGTGCAGTGCTGGGCCAGCTGGACCAAGGCGTCCTTGCTGTAAGGCACGGGTTTTCCGCCAATGGCCGACTTCAGCAGCCGCTGGGTGACGACATCGGGATAGCGGCGGTTTGGGGCGGTGGAGTGGTCATAGTCCTTGACAGCCAGGCCAAAATGGCCGGGGACAGAATCGCCGGGCATGTCGGCGACGTATTCGCCGGGACCCATAAGCTTGATCACGGCCAGGGACAGGTCCGGAAAATGTACGGGGTCGTCGGCCCTGGCTTTGACCAGGAATTCCTCGAGCGCCTTTGAATCGGGTTCAGCCGGGAGGGTGTAACGGTGTTCCGCGGCCACCTCGACGATGCGATCCCATCGTTTGGGCGTCCGGACCACCCGCCGCAGGGAGGGGAACTGCTTTCCGGTCAGGTAGCGGGCGGTGATCCCGTTGGCTGCAACCATTAAATTCTCGATGAGCTCCGTGGCACGGTTCTTCTGCTGGATCTCCAGGTCGCTGATCATATCGCCGTCGAACTTCGGGTTGGTCTCAACGGTTTCCAGGCTGAGGGCCCCGTGGACATGCCGGTAGTTCTTCAGGCTCTGGGCCACCCTGTCCTGGGTGCGCAGGTTTTCGGCCAGGCCGGGTACTGCGGCAACCGCGGCGGGCAGGGAGCCGCGCCCATCCAGCCAGGCACCCACCTCATTGTAGGTGAGCTTGGCGTAGTTATGAACCAAGGCACGATAGACTTCCGAACTTCCCACGGAACCATCCGCCCCGATCTGCATATCGATGACGATGGACAGCCGGTCCTCTCCGCCATTCAGGGAGGTCAGATCGGTGGATAATTTTTCGGGGAACATCGAGAAGATCTCGGCCGGGGTATAGACCGTCGTGGTGTTATGAGAGGCATGTTCATCCAGGGCCGAACCGGTCTTGACCAGCGCGTCGACATCGGCCACGGCCACCAGGATCCTGGTATCGCCGTTGGCAGACGCCGCCCCTGCCACACTGAGCTGATCCAGGTCGCGCGAGCTGTCGTTATCGATGGAGGCCCAGAGCAGGCTGCGCAGGTCTTTGATCGCATCGCCGGACTCGCGAGCAGGTCGCTGGATTCTACCGAGTTCGGCGAGGGCTTCCGGAGAGTAATCCGGGAGAAGCCCCTGCTCAAGCATCACCCGGCGGGCAATGCCCTGCAAGATCGAACGGTGGTTATCGCTGTTTGTGTTCATAAACCTGCTCCTTTGTCTGGTGGAATGGGACGACTCTACTCTGCCGAGAAGTTTCTGTCCATGCCTATTGACGTGACCAGATCCCGATATTTCTCCATCCCCGCCCGTGGTTGGGGCACTTCTCCGAAGGCACCGTCTGCAATCCGGTCAACCCGATCTTCGCCAAGGCGGACCCGAGTCCGCAGCGTTTACTCGATAATCCATCATCCACTTTTAATAAGACTATAAGGTTGGGGTGCTATATTTCCTGAAATTTTGCCCAAGTAGGAGAGAGATAAATGGACACGCCAAAACGTTATCATCCCATATTAGTAACATTGCATTGGTTGATCGCCCTGCTCGTCTTCACCGATTTCTATATCGGCTTTT
>DATJPX010000096.1:0-17783 GCA_035506155.1 Anaerolineales bacterium | reverse complement strand
GATGTTCCTGTGGGGCATCCTGCCCGAAAATATGGATGCAGCCGACGTTCTCAAGATCGCCATCCAGCGCAAGGTGGCCTTCGTGCCAGGCGAGTCCTTCCACCCCAACGGCGGCGGAAAGAACACCATGCGGATCAATTTCTCCTACTCCAATCCCGATACCATCCGGGAAGGCGTCACCCGGCTGGGTACGCTGCTGAAGGAGCTGGTGGCCCAGCAAAAATAGGACATCCTGGTCAATGACAAATGCGGGACGGGATGATTGGCACCCCGTCCCGCTATTTTATCCGCCGATCTCGCTCATCACCCGGTTGAGCGGGATATCGCCTTCCGCCAGCCCATGCCCCCAGGGCTTGTCCCAAATCCCGTCCAGGAGCATCTTGCGCAGTTCCTCCTGGGTGGCCCCTTCCCGCAGCGGCTTGAGCAGGTTGATTTCGTGCTCGCGCAGCAGGCAGGTGCGCAGCAGGCCGTCTGCCGTCAGCCGGGCGCGGGCGCAGGAGGCGCAGAAAGGCACGCTCACCGAGGAGATGAAGCCGACCTCGCCCTTTGCCCCCGGGATGTGGAACATGCGGGCTTCCCCGTCCAGCTCGCCGCCGTTGGCTGTCTCCAGCGGGCCGAAAACCCGTTCGATGCCCGCCTGGACCTCCGCGCCCGTGACACGCTGCCCGACCTGCAGGTCAGTCGCCCCGGCAAAAGGCATCATCTCGATGAAGCGCACTTGCCAAGGGTGTTCGAGCGTCAGGCGGGCCAGGTCAACGGCATCCTCCTCGTTATAGCCGCGCACCACCACCGCGTTGAGTTTGATCGGGGTCAGCCCGGCGGCTTCGGCAGCCTGGATGCCGTTCCAGACATCCTCGAGCTTGCCCCAGCGGGTCATCCGCTTGAACTTGGCCGGGTCGAGGGTGTCGAGGCTGACGTTGACCCGGTCGAGGCCGGCCGAGGCCAGGGGGCCGGCCAGTTTCGAAAGAAGGACGCCGTTGGTCGTCATCGACAGGGAATGGATCCCTTCAGTGGCGGCAATGCCGCGCACGATCTCGACGATATTCGCCCGCACGGTTGGCTCGCCGCCCGTCAGGCGGATCTTGTCGAACCCCAGGCCGGCAAACAGGCGTGCAAACAACAGGATCTCGTCATCCTGCATCATCTCTGCCTTGGGCCGGAAGGTCATATCCTCCGGCATGCAGTAGATGCAGCGCAGGTTGCAGTGATCTGTTAAGCTGATACGGAGATAGTGGATTTTTCGTCCAAAACGATCGAGCGCCATTTTTCCTCGTGAATTTATACCAGTAAAGAGTAGGGGCGATTATACCTTTTTCGCCCCCATTTAGCCAATTGACGGCTGCCTCCAGCGGTGCTATGATGCACTCATTATTGCACGGCGATTTATTGCACGATCATTTATTCGAAAGGAGTTTATTGATGAGCGCAGATTTCATTTTTAGGCTTATTGGTATGGTGGTCTTCTCCATTGTCGGTGCATATTTGGGGAATTGGTTGGGCCGCTTCAATACCAATCTACAACTTGTCTATACCCTGTCGATCAGCCTGGTAGGCGCCCTCTTCGGGTTGGTGCTGACGCCGTATTTCACCACCCGCCCGATCCGCGGCCTACGCGCCCTGCTCGGCCGCCTGTCGGCCGAATCGCTCTTCTCGGGGCTGATCGGCTTGGTGGTGGGCTTGTTGACCGCCGCGCTGCTGTCCTTCCCGCTTTCCCTGCTGCCATCCCCCTTCGGGAAGATCCTGCCCTTCATCGGGGTGCTGCTGTTCGGCTATTTCGGCGTCGCCATCTTCATCATGCGCCAGACGGACATTTCCAACCTGCTGGGCGGATTCTCCGCCCGCCGCGAGGACGGTTCCTCGTCGGGCTGGGGACAGTCCAACCGGACCATCCTGCTCGATACGAGCGTCATCATCGACGGGCGTGTGGCTGACATCGCCAAGACCGGCTTCCTGCCCGGCACGCTGCTCATCCCGCGCTTCGTCTTGAACGAGCTGCAATATATCGCCGATTCACCCGACGGATTGCGCCGGGCGCGCGGCCGCCGCGGCATGGAAGTGCTGGCGGAGCTGCAAAAGGCCCCCTCCGTGGTCGTCCGCATCAGCGACATCGACGTGGATGGGGTCCGGGAAGTGGACGACAAGCTGGTCATCCTGGCCCGCCAGATGAAGTGTCCCATTCTGACCAATGACTACAACCTCAATCGCATCGCCGAGTTGCAGGGCGTGATCATCCTGAACATCAACGAGCTGGCCAACGCCGTCAAATCCGTCGTCCTGCCGGGTGAACTCATGGAAGTCAACGTCATCCAGGAAGGCAAGGAAGTCAACCAGGGTGTCGGCTATATGGAAGACGGCACGATGGTCGTGGTGGAAAACGGCAACAAGTACCTGGGCAAGGTCATCCCAGTCACCGTCACCAAGGTCCTGCAAACAGCCGCCGGGCGGATGATCTTCGCCAAGCCGGACAAAGAATAGGCATTGGCGGCAGGCCATCGGTTGCAAGCGAGAATGAGGGCATGGAGAAATTCATGCCTTCTTTATTTCAGTTTCCCTTCTTAATCTTTGGTTATAATTAGTCCAGTCCTCATCAGGAGAATCCTATGTTACGCGTCTACAATACCCTCACCCGCAAGAAGGAAGATTTCCAGACCCTCGAACCTGGGAAGGTCAAGATGTACGTCTGCGGCGTGACCGTCTACCATGACGCGCACGTTGGGCACGCCATGTCGGCCCTGGTTTTCGACGTAATCCGCCGCTACCTGGAATACCGCGGCTACCAAGTCAAGCACATCATGAACTTCACCGACGTGGACGACAAGATCATCAACCGCGCCAACCAGCTCGGCGAGGATCCCTTCCACCTGGCCCAGCGCTACATCGACGATTACCGCGGCAACCTGGCCGACCTGAATATCCTGCCGGCCACGTCCAACCCGCGCGCCACCCAGACCATGGACAAGATCCAGGCCATGATCCAGGGCCTGATCGACAAGGGCTACGCCTACGCCCCCGGCAACGGGGATGTCTATTTCCGGGTCACGAAGGACGATGATTACGGCAAACTGTCCGGCCGCAAGCTGGACGATATGCAGGCCGGCGCCCGGATCGAAGTCGAGGAGCAGAAGGAACACCCGATGGACTTCGCCCTCTGGAAGGGCGCCAAGCCCGGCGAGCCCTCCTGGGACAGCCCCTGGGGCAAGGGCCGGCCGGGCTGGCACATCGAGTGCTCGGCCATGAACCTGGCCGAGCTGGGCGAGCAGATCGACATCCACGGCGGCGGCAACGACCTGATCTTCCCACACCACGAGAATGAGATCGCCCAGAGCGAATCCTTCACCGGCAAGCCTTTCGCCCGCTATTGGATGCATAACGGCATGCTCCAGCTCGGCGGCGAGAAGATGTCCAAGTCGCTCGGCAACATCGTCAGCATCAAGGAATTCCTCTCCAAGCGTGAATCCGACGTGATGCGCTTGCTGGTGCTGAACGGCTCCTATCGCGCCCCGCTGACCTTCAACGAGGAGACCCTCGACTCGGCCGAGAAGGGCCTGGAGCGGCTCAAGTCGGGGCTAAAGCCCGCCGCCCCGTCGGCGAAGGGACTGGCCCCCGAAGCGGCTGCGGCGCTCAATGGCCAAGCAGAACAAGCCCAACAGACCTTCACGGAGGCCATGGACGATGACTTCAATTCTTCCGGCGCGCTGGCCGGCATGTTCGAGCTGGTCCGGGCGATCAACACCGCCCGGGACGCCGGCGCAAATCCCGCCCAGCTCGAGACCGCTCAAAAAACCCTCCAGGCCCTGGCCGGGATCCTCGGCCTGAAGCTGGCCGAAAAGAAAGGCTCCGGCGGCGCCGATCCCTTCATTGGGTTATTGATCGAGGTGCGCACCGAGGCCCGCAAGCAGAAGAACTTCGCCCTCTCGGATTTGATCCGCGACCGGCTCAAGGAGCTGGGGGTAGCCATCGAAGACGGCAAGGACGGCACGACCTGGCATTGGTAATGTGATTTTGTCGAGGCAGACACATCGGTCCGCCCAAACTCCCGGAGTTTCGAAAACTCCGGGAGTTTGATCTCTTGGATCAATGTCTCGGGAGGTTTTTATCTTCCTGCCGAGGCGAGCGGGAGCACGAAAACTACGGCACGATCACCGGCCTTGCCTTTAGCCCCGGATCACGATGTTGATTAAGTCGATGTGCGAGTCTTTTGACCATGAGGAGTCTCGACACGAATAGCGGCGAATGGATCGAATGTCTCGAATTTGTCAGGAATCTCTGCCACTTTGGATCAAAAACTCAAAAGAATTTGTCGCATTCGTCCATTCGTGGCATACGTGTTGTCTCTTTGGCTCAATTCTTGTCTCGTAATTCGACTTTGCAAACACCCTGGCTACCGGGAATCCACATCTTGACATCGTATACGATGTGCCATATGATGTCCTTATGTCCAGATACGCCCTTAGTTTACCCCTTCAACTCAAGAAGGAAGCCGAGGAGTGGGCTGCCCGTCAGGGTATCTCGCTCAACCAGTTCATCCTGTGGGCGGTGGCCGAGAAACTCGGCGCGCTGCGCTCCCAGGTGGACGATCCGGAATTTCCCCGCATCACCTACCGGCGCGGCGCCTCCCGTCGCCCCACTCCGGTCTTGAGCGGCACCGGCATACGCGTCCAGGCAGTCGTCGCCGCCGCGCGGGACTGGAAGCTTTCCCCGGCGGAGATTGCCGATCAGTATGGCGTTCCGGAAGCCCAGGTGCGCGAGGCCCAGGCCTTTTACGAAGCCCACCGCGACGAAATCGACGCCGACATCCAATCGGAATCCGGCTTGGAGCCGAAGGGTGGCTAGACCGCGCATCCACCTGGACGCGGATGCTTCGCTCAAGGCCCTGGTCAACACCCTGCAGGAACGCGGCCACGACGTGACTCGCACGCCCAACGATTGGCTCGCCTCCGATGCCACGGATCGCGCCCAGCTGCTCGGCGCAACCGCCCAGGGACGCATCCTATTCACTTTCAACGTCCGGGATTTCCTCATCCTGGCAAAAAAATACCCCGGGCACGCCGGCATCCTCCTGGCAACCCAATCCCGCTGGACGCTGGCGGAGTTGATCCACGCCCTCGACCGTGTCCTGACCGAAACCGACGAAGGGGACTGGCACGGCCAGGTCCGCTGGCTGAACGATTTTCGCTGACCGGTTTTACCCGGATTGATATAATCGCAATTCTTATGTCCGCCTCTCCAATCGAACCAGCCTCCACTGCCTTTCTCTTCGTGACCCATTTCTGGAGCCGCGCCGTTCTACGCGAGTACAAAAAGATCGAACGAGCAGTCGAAGGGTTGGGAACGCCCTGGCTCATTTTCCAGGGGGAGGACGACGGCCTGGCGCAAAAATACAGGATCGGGAATATATCCTACCAAAGCCGCAGGGACCTGGATGCCTTGGGCTACCCGATGATCGCCGCCTCGCTCCTGCCCGGATCGGCCCATTTTCTCCTGCTGAATTTCTATAAAACCCATCCCCACTACGCCCATTATTGGTGGATCGAATACGATGTCCGCTTCTCAGGCAACTGGCGGACCTTTTTCGTGGAGTGCGCGCGCCTCCAGGCGGACCTCCTGACCGGTCACGTCTTCCACTACCGGGAGGTGCCAAATTGGAACCATTGGAGCCTGACCCACCCGACCCGTTCGATCCCCCTGGAAGACCGCATTCGCTGCCTCCACCCGGTCATGCGCGTTTCGAATGCAGCCTTGGACTTCCTTTGTGCAGCCCACCAGGACGGCTGGTGCGGGCACTCGGAAGTCGTCCTTCCTTCGCTGCTGCACGCGCACGGCTGCTCCCTGGCAGATTTTGGCGGGGTGGGCGACTTCGTCCCCCCGGGAATGCGGAACAAGTTCTATCGCGCTCCCCGAATCGATTGGAGAGGCAAGCGGACGGGCGAAACGTATCGATACCGCCCGTCCTTCTTCCTGACGGGTCCCCGCAGGAACAAGCTCTATCATCCGGTCAAACCTTTCCAGGATGTCTGGAAGGAACGGACCCGCGAATACAGGAAATTGCTCCTCCCACCGGAGCTCTGGCCGAAGAAATACAGGGATGGTCGTCGGGCAAGACCCTGGCAGACGACCGTGAAGGTCCAGATCCGAAGATATGTGGACTTCTTCATCGGCAAGGCCCGGGCGGAACGGGTTGTCGCGGCCTTGAAAAAGGCCTTCCGCCCGGGATGACCGGGGAATCGAAAGCCAAAAAGCTCTGGGACCAATATCCCAGGGTTTTTTATTTCCCTGGAAGCGGAGCAGGGGTAAAATACGCCCAAGAAAGGATAAAGGAGATTATATATGTCCAAAATTTATCGGTATATACTGGTCGGTGCATTCATCGCAGCCGCGTTTTTGGTCGTCCGGCAGGCGGACGCGGCGGGACTAACGCCCCGGCTGGCCGCCTCCCCCACTCCCACCAACCCGTCCAACTGCATCCCGGTCAGACAGGCGCTGAACAAGAAGCAGATCCAGCTCAGTCTCGTCGCCAACGGCGAACTGTTCTACCACAAACCGGTCCATTACCAAATCACCAACCTGACCACCAAGGACCTGGTGATCTGCTTCCCATTCGGGCAGCTGCTCGATCCGAACGATTCGAGCCTGCAGACGTTGATGGTCGTCGACGCGTCGCTCATCAATGCCCCCGCCGGCCAGATGGTCGAGGGCGACCTGGCCGCCTTTTGTATCATGGAAACCCACCACGCCCCCCAAAAGGATGACGTTTACGGCCTCGGAAAAATGGCGACGGGAGACCTGCTCAAGCTGGGCGAAACGATCGGCGCCGAGTCGGCCAGTGAACACCTGGGCGCGCAACTGGCCGTCTGGGCGATCACGAACAACTACTCGCTTGACGACCTGAACACAACCGCCGTGCCATCCTCCAGCGAGCCTTCCCTGACCGACTCGATCAAACCGCTGCTCTGCCTCGGCCAGGACGAGATCACCCTCGGGTCGAAGCTGCTGCAGGATTCCGGCACCGGCGTGGTCCTTTACCACGGCGACAACCCGCTGACAGCCTACTGCAAGGCCCAGGGCATTCCCAGCCTCGGTCAGGTCGGGCAACAGCTCAAGATTGCCGGGATCTGGGCCGCGGTGATCGCAGTCGGGAGCGCCCTGCTGTGCGTCGCCATCATCATCGTGGTGATCGTATTGATCATCCGCCTGGTCCGCAAGCGCAAGTAAGTTCCATCCTTCCTTACAAGCCAAAAAAGCTCCCGGAATTTTTCTGGGAGCTTTTTATGCTTCCGGACGAATTCATTTGAAGCTGGTCCGATATTTTGGGGTCTGATAAAATGATGAAAATCATTGCCCGTCCGATCGCAGGACGATTTCCAGGGAAGGATTCGCATGCCAACTCCTGTCATTCAAGTCACCAGTCTGGCCAAGCATTACAAGGTGCCGGTGCGGGAAGCCGGACTCAAAGCCGCCACCCGCAGCCTGTTCAAGCGCACCTACAATACCATCAAAGCCGTCGACGAGATCTCTTTTACGATCCAGCCGGGGGAGGTGGTCGGCTTCCTCGGGCCGAACGGGGCCGGCAAGACCACCACACTCAAAATGCTCTCCGGCCTGCTCTTTCCCACCTCCGGGGCGCCGGACGTGCTGGGCTTCCAGCCCTCCCGCCGCCAGGCGGACTTCCTCCGCCAGATCACCCTGGTGATGGGCAACCGCCAGCAGTTGGCCTGGGACCTCCCGGCCCTGGATTCCTTCGAGCTCCAGCGCGCCATCTACGGGATCCCGCGCCCGGAATTTCTCAAAACCCGGGATGAGTTCATCGAGCTTCTGGACGTGAAGGACTTGGTCAAGAAACCGGTTCGCAACCTGTCGCTCGGGGAACGGATGAAGATGGAAATCATCGGGGCGCTGCTCCACCGGCCCAGGGTCCTCTTCCTGGACGAACCGACCATCGGCCTGGACGTGACCATGCAGCGGCGAATCCGCTCCTTCGTCGAGGAGTACAACCGGCGCAACGGGGCGACCGTCCTGCTGACCAGCCACTACATGGCCGATGTGGAGGCGCTCTGCAAGCGGGTCATCGTCATCCACAACGGCAGGCTCCTGTTCGACGGCGACCTGGCCGTCCTGCTCGATCGCTTCTCGGCCTACAAGACCATCGGCGTGACGACCGGCGGCACCGCCAGCTGGCACCAGTACGGCGAGGTCCTCGGCCAGGAGGCCGGCCGCGTCACGCTGCGAATTCCCCGTGAGAAAACCCCGGAGGTCACCGCACGTATCCTGGCCGAACAGAAAGTCGAGGACCTCACGGTCGAGGATCCACCCATCGAGGACGTGATCGAGAAAGTCTTCAGCCAGGAAAGCGCCGAGGCAAAATGAAGCGCCATGTCGATTTCTACCTGACCAACATGAAGATCGCCCTGCTGAGCCAGTTCCAGTACCGGGCGCAGAATTACTTCTACATGATCGGGATGGTCGCCGAGCCGGTCATCTACCTGGTGGTCTGGTCGACCGTGGCGCGGCAGCAGGGCGGCACGGTCGGCGGATACACGGCCGGTGGGCTGGCAGCCTATTACATCGTCTGGACGTTGGTCCGCAACATGAATATCGTCTTTACCCCTTACGGGTGGGAAGAGCGCATCCAGCGCGGCCAGCTCTCGGCAGAGCTGCTCCGCCCGATCCACCCGCTGCACGGCGACGTGGCCTATTTTGCGGGCTGGAAGTTCGTGGTGATCGTGCTCTGGCTGCCGATTGCGGCCATCCTGGCGCTGATCTTCAGGCCGGTCCTCCACCCGACCTGGCTGCAGGTGCTCGTGTTCTTCCTTTCCATCTGGGGCGCCTACCTGATCCGGACGATGCTGCTGGCCCTGCTCGGAATGATCGCTTTTTGGACCACCCGGGTGGGCGCCATTTACGAGCTGTACTTCGCCCTGGAGCTGATCCTGTCCGGACGGCTCGTACCGATGACGCTCATGCCAGCCGGGGTGCAGAACGCCGCCAACTTCCTGCCTTTCCAGTGGACCTTCTTCTTCCCGATCAACGCCTTGGTCGGCCAGCCGACAACCGCCGAGCTGCTGACCGGGTTGGGGATGCAGGCGCTCTGGATCCTGGCCGGTGTGCTTCTGGTCAACCTGGTCTGGCATTTCGGCATCCGGCGTTTCTCATCCGTCGGAAATTAATCGGACGCCTCCCTTTCCGGAGATCTTCATGAAAATTCTCAAACTCATCTGGAGCCACCTGCGCATCGGCATCGCCAACGAGCTGCAATACCGGGTCAATTTCTTCATCCAATTGCTGCAGTCCCTGATCGCCGTGGCGACCGGCCTGATCGGCCTTTGGCTGGTCTTCAGCCAGACCAGTCAGCTGGGCGGCTGGAGCCAGCCTGAGCTGCTGGCCGTCATGGGCGTCTACCTGCTGATGGGCGGAGTCATCCACGCGGCCATCCAGCCCAACATGCAACGTCTGATGGACGACATCCAGAATGGCTCGCTGGACTTCGCCCTGACCAAGCCGGTCGATGGGCAGGTCCTTATCAGTGTACGCGAATTTCGCTTCTGGCAGCTGACCGACGTCCTGGTCGGGCTGGGGGTGCTAGCCGTCGCCGTGGTCCAGATGCAGGCCCGGATCGGCCTGGGCCAGGCGCTGGCCTTCCTAGCTGCCCTGGTTCTGGGCGGGATCATGATCTACTGCTTCTGGCTGATCCTGACCACCAGCGCATTCTGGCTGATCCGCATCTGGGAGCTGGTCAATCTGTTCGAGGGCCTGTACGCGGCCGGCCGCTGGCCGGTGACCATCTATCCGGACTGGCTGCGTCTCGGCCTGACCTTCCTCGTCCCGGTCGCCTTCGCGGTGACCGTCCCGGCCGAGGCGCTGACCGCCCGTCTCACCCCGCTGACCCTGCTGGGCGCCCTCGGCCTGGCAATCCTGTTGATGGTTGCAGCGCGGCTGATCTGGCGCCTGGGCGTGCGCAGCTACTCGGGAGCCTCGGCCTGATCGCCTGCGCCGGGCGGGTTTGGCTTCGCGGCGCGCTTGGGGGCGGGGACATACGTGTAGACGATCGCATCGTATTCGCACGCCCGGACGCACTTTTTGCAGCCGGTGCAGGCGGATGGATCCTTCACATGGACGTGATGGCGGCGTTCCAGGTTGCTTTTGATGAAGACATCTTCCGGGCAGGCATTCACGCACTCCCAGCAGCCCCGGCATTGGCGGGGCGAGAGCCGGATGTACTTCGTTTCTCGGAGACGGCGAAAGGGGAATAATTTCATATCCATAATATACCGGGCGGCTGTGAACCGGATATGAAGGCAGGATGGAGGACATGTGCAGGCCGATTGTTGTACAATGATGTCCATGACCCCCGCCGACCGTTTTCCCGCCGCGGATTTCGACGACTGGGCCGAAACCTATGACGACTCGGTTTCGGCCGATCGTTTCCCATTCTACGGCTACCAGGAAACACTGGAGAAGGCGGTCGCGCTGGCAGCCGTCCGCCCCGGAATGCGGGTGCTGGACTTGGGCGCCGGCACCGGCAACCTCTCAATGCAGTTCGCAAAGGAAGGCTGCGAGTTGTGCTGCACGGATTTTTCCGAGGCGATGCTGGCCCGGGCGCGTCAAAAACTCCCTGCGGCCCGCTTCCTCCTCCACGACCTGCGCGCCGCGCTTCCTCCTGAGTTCGAAGGTCCCTTCGACCGGATCGTCTCTGCCTATGTCTTCCATCATTTTGAATTGGATGAAAAACTCCACATCCTGCAATCGCTCCGGGAACACCTCGCTCCCGGCGGACAGATGGTCATCGCCGACATTGCCTTCCCAGGCCCGGTTGCCATCGAAAGAATGAAGGCCTCCATGGGCGCTGACTGGGAGGAAGAATTCTACTGGATCGCCGAGGCTGCGATTCCCGCTTTGGAAAAGGCCGGGTTCAAGGTAGAATACCTTCAGGTTTCGGCCTGCGCCGGAATATTCCTGATCCGCGGATAACTTCTTGAAAGAATTCATTTACTCCCGCAATGCTGTCTACGAGACCCTGCGCGCCCACCGCCGGGACGTCTTCCGCCTGGAAGTAGCCCATGGGGCCCAGGAAAAGGGACGCCTGCTCGACATCTTGAAAATGGCCGAGGAGCGCAAGATCCCGGTCCTGCGGGCGCCCCGCGCCGGGATGGACAAGATCCACCCCGCCCACCAGGGCGTGATCCTGGAGGCCAGCGGCTACCCTTACCGGAACCTGGAGGACATCCTCGACCATGCCAAAAAGCGCGGCGAGCCGCCTTTCGTCCTGCTGCTCGACACGCTCAACGATCCGCAGAACTTTGGTACGCTCCTGCGCACGGCGGAAGCCGTCGGCGTGCATGGGGTAATCCTGCCGCTGGCCCGCACGGTGGCGGTCACCCCGGCGGTGGTCAACGCCTCTTCGGGCGCCTCCGAGCACCTGTTGATCGCCCAGGCGAACCTGTCCCAGGCAATCGACCAGCTCAAGGAGGCCGATACCTGGCTGGTCGGCCTGGACGAAGGCCCGGACTCGCAGCTCATCTCCAAGATCCGGATGGACGGCGGCGGGCTGGGGATCGTGGTCGGCTCGGAAGGCGAGGGCATCCGTCCGCTGGTGAAATCCAAATGCGACTTCCTGGCCCGCCTGCCGATGCAAGGGAAGATCGAGTCCCTCAACGCCTCCGTGGCCGGGTCGGTGGCGCTCTACCAGGCGTATCTCACCCGCCAAAATTTGTAAGGGCGCGATAGATCGCGCCCCTACCGGAGGAAAACATGCCAACTGGAACCTACCATTTTCCGCGCGGCTTCCTGTGGGGCTGCGCCACCGCCGCCCACCAGGTGGAAGGCAATAACACCAACAACAACTGGTGGAAGTGGGAGCAGGAGGGCCATACCAACGGGGCCTCCGGCCAGGCCTGTGATTGGTGGGGCGGGCGCTGGAAGGAAGACTTCGACCGCGCCGCCGAAGCCGGCCAAAACGCCCACCGGCTGTCGGTGGAGTGGAGCCGCATCCAGCCCGCCCCGGACCGTTGGGACGAGGAAGCCCTCGAACGTTACCGGAGCATGCTGCGCGGCTTGCGCGATCGCAACATGACCACCATGGTCACCCTGCACCACTTCAGCGACCCGCTCTGGCTTTCGGAAATGGGCGCCTGGGAAAATGAGGCCGTCTTGCCGCTCTTCGAGAAATACGTCCGCAAGACGGTCGAGGCGCTGAAGGAATACTGCTCGCTGTGGTGCACCATCAACGAACCGAATGTCTACGTCCTGAGCGGATACGTCGCCCCGGCATTCCCGCCCGGCAAGAACGACATGAAGCTGGGGATGCAAGTTTTGGCGAACATGCTCAAGGCGCACGCCGCCGCCTACCGGACCATTCACGAGGTCCAGCCCGAAGCGCGGGTCGGATACGCCCTGCACTACCGGCCGCAGGTCCCGGCCCATCCCTGGTCGCCGCTCGACCGGCTGATGCGCAATATCCGCTATTCGGGGATCAATATGGGTTTCCCGACCGGCATTGCCAGCGGCGTCATGAGCACACCGATCGGCAAGTTCTCCGTCCCGGAGGCCAAGGGGACGCAGGATTACTTCGGCCTAAACTATTACTCGGTCGATACAGTGGCTTTCGACATCCGCAACAAGGCCGAACTGTTCACCCGGGCGTATTACCCGAAAGGCTCGGACCTCAGCCCGAACCAGTTCATCGCCAACATCCCGACCGGCCTGTACGACTCGCTGGCGTGGGCCGTCAAGAGTTATCCCGGCCTTCCAATCCTGGTGACCGAGAACGGTGTGGAAGACGCGGAAGACAAGATGCGCCCGCGCTACCTG
Source organism: Anaerolineales bacterium (assembly GCA_035506155.1). Lineage (GTDB taxonomy): Bacteria > Chloroflexota > Anaerolineae > Anaerolineales > Villigracilaceae > UBA877. Next base: position 4,979 of record DATJPX010000096.1, on the reverse strand, counting down.
GCCGAACACATCCACCAGATGTGGCGGGGGGTCAACTTCAACTGGCCGGTGCGGGGATACTTCCACTGGTCGCTGGTGGATAATTTTGAGTGGGAGCGCGGCTGGACCCAGCGCTTCGGCTTGTGGGGTCTCGACCCGCAGACCCAGGCCCGCACCCGTCGCCCGTCCGCCGACTTTTATGCCGAGATCTGCAAGGAAAACGGTCTGTCCAGCGAGATGGTCCAGAAGTATTGCCCGGAAGTGTACGGAAAGTTGTTCCCCGGATGACTGAACCGATCGAATATATTTTCAGGCGAAGAAGCATTAGGAAGTACCTCGACCAGCCGGTTGAGCCCGAAAAACTCGACCTGCTCCTGCAGGCCGGCATGGCCGCGCCGACGGCGATGAACTGCAAGCCCTGGGAGTTCATCGTTGTTACCGACCCGGAAAAGCTGGCCCAGTTCCGCTCCCGGTTGATCTTCGGGGACCGGAACGCTCCGGCCGCCATCGTGGTCTGCGGCAACCCGGGCCTTTCCGCCAACCCGGCTGCCCGGATGTTCTGGGTGCAGGATTGTTCCGCCGCCGCCGAAAATATCCTGATCGCGGCGGTCGGGCTGGGGTTGGGGACGGTCTGGATCGGCGTCCACCCGGTGGGCGAGTTCGTCCGGACGGTCCGCAAGATCCTGTCCATTCCCCGGAAAGTCACGCCACTGTGCATCGTCTACGTCGGCTACTCGGAAACGGAAAAGCCGGCCCGGACACAATATGATGAGTCACGGGTGCACAGGCAAACGTATGCCGGGAAGTAAACCTTCCCGGCATGTTCGTCAATTCACTGCCATGATCCATTTACGCTCCCTCCAACTGCGCCCGCTGCCCGCAACCCGCGACTTCCCCTTCTCGCTGCCTCTGCTGCAGACGCTGACCGAACTGCATTTCGAGACGCCGGTCACTCTGCTGGTAGGCGAGAACGGGTCCGGGAAATCCACGCTGCTCGAAGCGCTGGCCTGCGCCGCGGACACGATCGTGGTAGGCAGCGAAAGCACCCGCAGCGACCCGAGTCTCGCCTCCGCCCGTGAGCTGGCGAAACACCTAAAGCTTTCCTGGACCAAGCGGACCCGCCGCGGTTTTTTCCTGCGCGCCGAGGACTTTTTCGGGTATGCCAAACGCATCAACCAGATGCGCGCCGGCATGGAAACGGATCTGCAGGAGATCGAGGCGGAATTCAAGGACCGCAGCGACTACGCCAGGGACCTGGCGAAGATGAGCACCGCCGGCGGACTGGGCGCGCTGCGGCAGCGCTACGGCGAAGGGCTGGACGCCCGTTCGCACGGCGAGAGTTTCCTGGCGCTTTTCCAGGCCCGGTTCGTCCCCGGCGGATTGTATTTGCTCGACGAGCCCGAGGCGCCGCTTTCGCCGCTCCGGCAACTGGCACTGATCACCGCCATCAAGGAAATGGTCGCCCAGGACGGGCAGTTCATCGTCGCCACGCATTCCCCAATCCTGATGGCTTATCCGGGGGCTTCGATCCTCGATTTCGACGGCGGGACGATCCACCCGGCGCGGTTCGACGACCTGGAGCACATTCGCTTGATGCGCGACTTCCTGCAGAACCCAGAGGCATTCCTGCGCAATTTATAATTGGTTTGCCAATTTCATTTCGCCGAAATATCGATTCTGATATCCAAAACGGAGGGAAGGGAATGAAAGAATATCAACCAAACCGCCAAATTTCCATGGGCAATTTGTTGATCACCCTGATCCTGGTCACACTTGCAGGGCTGGTGATCGGGGTCATTGCTTTCGGAATCAAACAGGTCTATTATCCCATTTTCGTAACGCCGGTTATATTGGCGCTTGCCGCCGTCATTTCGACACAATGGGTATTCAAAAAGACCAGGATGAGGAATCCGCTCATCGGGATGGCCTGCGGAGTATGGGTCGGATTGTTGATTTACGGAACCATGCACTTTGGGAGCTACCTAAGCACGCGCGAAAAAGCGATCGGGTCGATTATCAACCGTTACCAGGTTACACCCAGCCAGGCCTCGCAATCCATCGATCAATATTTCATGGATACGACTGGATCGTCGGGCTTCTTCGGTTATCTCAAGTGGAAAGCAGATAATGGAATCTCATTCACGGGAGAGATCATGTACGGAGGGGTTGCGGTCCCAGATCCGGCAAACTTGACGATCACGTCGACCTGGGTATGGCTTTATTGGCTCCTGGAGCTCACAATTGTCTGCGCGGGACCCTGGTTAGCTGGCAAGAATCTGATCAAAGACCATTTCTGCGAAACACACCAAAAGTGGTACGGACGCGAAAAACAGATCGGCAACGTTGAGCCGGGCCGGGCGAAGCAGTTCGTCGAATTCTTGCACAAAGGTCACTTTGACAACGCTGCGGAGCTGGTCACCCAGGGCGAGCAGTTCACCCACCCGACGGTCGAGATCTACGTCCAGGAATGTCCCGCCCGGGCTAGGGGCGTGTTCCTGACCGTTAAACAGACGGCTCGCACTAATACGAAGAGTGTGAAGCGCAAGGTGATTTCGCAGGGCGAACTGGATGCGGAGCAATACGCCCATCTGACACAGCACTTCGAAAAGGGATGAGAGAGCTTCCGGCGGATTTCGTCCGCAACGTGACGGTCAGCTTTCCCGGCGGAGCGGAATGGCTGGAGCGCCTCCCGGACTTGCTGGACGAGGCCGCCGCCCGCTGGGACCTGAGCCTCAGTGACCCGTTCCCGCTTTCCTACAACTACGTCTGCGCGGCGACGCGTCCTTCGTCTTCGCTCCGCTCCGCTCAGGACGTGGTGCTCAAGATCGGCGTGCCCAACGTCGAGCTGACCAGTGAGATCAACACATTGCGCGTCTACGACGGACAGGGCGCCTGCCAGATCTACGCGGCCGACCCGGGAAAAGGGTTGCTCCTGCTGGAACGGCTCCTCCCCGGGAGGATGCTGGTCACACTCGAAGACGACGACCAGGCCACCGCCATCGCCGCGGATGTCATGAAACAGACTCACCGTCCGGTGCCACAGCAGGAGGGATTCCTCTCCCTGCGCGCCTGGTTCGGTGAGCTGAAGAAGCTCCGCCCGATGTTCGGCGGCGGGACGGGGCCCTTCCCCGAGAAGTCTTTCACCACTGCCGAAGGGTTGATCCGCGATCTTTTCTCCGAGGACCGGCCGCAGGTGCTGCTGCACGGCGATTTCCACCATTACAACATCCTGTCGTCCGGGCGCGGCTGGCTGGTGATCGACCCGAAAGGCGTCGCCGGTCCGGCCGAGTACGAGGTCGGGCCGCTTTTGATGAATCCGTATACTTTGCGGTTGGAAGAGGCCGAAGCCCTCCGCCGGACAGAGCGGCGGATCGCCATCCTGTCCGAGCAGTTGGGGTTCGAGCGGGCGCGCCTGCGAGCCTGGGCGATCTGCCACAGCGTCCTGTCCTCGTTCTGGGACATGACCCCGGACGGGTCCGGCGGCGAGTCGGCCCGGGCCTGGACGGAGGTTTTCCTGAAGTTGAAGGATTAAACAAAACGGCGGACACGAGGTCCGCCGTTGAATTTTCCCGGGCCTGCTGGTCAATAACGCAATTCGATGATTTCCTTGTCCTCGAGCAGTTTTTCGGCCAGGGTATGGTGATCATTAGCCCGTCCGTCGATCTCCCAAATGTCCCGGCGATAGCTGTTCTGGCGCATCGGGCGATGGGTGCGGATGACCATGCGATAGGAGCGGAAGATCTCCTCGAGCTCCTTGTCCTTCCCGGGGCGGTCGGTGTAGACGATGTCATAAGTGACCGATTCGCGGCCCTTGCGGTCGAGCCAGCGATCCAGGCGGGTGAAGAGATCCAGCACGATGACGACCAGCAGGGTGGTCGCCACGCTCAGGATGTACTGGCCCAACCCGACCGCCATGCCCAGCGAGGCCGCCACCCAGATGGAGGCGGCAGTGGTCAGCCCTTTGAGTTTGCCCTCGGCGAAGAGGATCGCCCCGGCGCCGAGGAAGCCCACGCCGGTCAGGATGTTGGAGGCGACGCGCGAGGTGGCCGGGTCGGTGAACTTCGACGAGAGGATCGTAAACATGGCCGCCCCGACGGTGATCAGGGTGATGGTCCGCAGGCCGGCCGCCTTGGAGTGCATTTCGCGCTCGAATCCGATGACCCCGCCGATCAGCACGGCGATCAGGATCTTGACCAGGTCTTCCATGGTAAAAATGAACATAAATGCCTCCAGATAAACAAACCGGCAACCCATCAGGTTGCCTGGAAGATTGTACTACCAAACGTTATCGCCGGGCCGGGTTTCCATTGTCATGACGCAATTTGGCAGGGTTGGATTGGATGTAGAGCCAGGTCAATTCGAGGTCCTGCTTGGTTGCAGAGGATAATGAATCGCCGATGGTGTATGCGTGGGTCATATTTGAGGCTCATCTTTCCCCCGGCGAGTAGGGGCGACCAATTGGTCGCCCCTACGATTTTGAATTATTGGATCACGCCCAGCTTCCTGCCAACCTTCTTGAAAGCCTCCAAGCCTTTATCCAGGTCTTTCTTCTCATGGGCGGCGGAGATCATCACCCGGATGCGGGCCTTGCCTTGCGGGACGGTCGGGTAACCGATCGCCATGGCGAAGACGCCCGCCTCGAACAACTCCCGGCTGAACTGCTGCGCCAGGGGCGCCTCGCCCAGCATGACCGGGGTGATCGGAGTGGTGCTCAGGCCCGTGTCGAAACCGAGGCCCTTCATCCCGGTCTTGAAATATTTGGCGTTGTCCCACAGCCGGTCGACCAGCTCGGTGGACCCTTCCAGCAGGTCCAGGGCGGCGATGCAGGCAGCCGCATCCGGCGGGGTGACCGCGGAAGAGAACAGGAACGGCCGGCCGCGCTGGCGCAGCCATTCGACGATGACCGCGTTCCCGGCCACCACGCCGCCCACCACGCCGAAAGCCTTGGAGAGCGTACCGACTTCCACGTCCACCTTGCCATGCAAGCCAAAGTGGTCGAC
>DATJPX010000095.1:0-8038 GCA_035506155.1 Anaerolineales bacterium | reverse complement strand
GGACGGCTTCGTCGTAGGCGCCGCTGTTGTAGTAGATGTTGCCAAGCTCGTTCCAGATCTGGGCGTTCTTGGCGTCGGTCTCGGACTGGCTCAGGCCGGCCGATTCGTTCCTGGCGATGTCCGCCAGCTGGCTGAGGACGGCCGGGTTGGTCGCGGTCGTTTCGGCTGCCGGATCTTGCGCAGGCGGGAGGCTGCTTTCCGCTTCGAGAGGTTCCTGCCCGGTTTCCGGTTGTTCAGGTTCAGCCTGGACCGGCCGGGCTTCTTCGGGGAAAGTTTCGGTGTCGTCCAGCCCGGCTTCATCTGCCGGCTGGGTCCTGGCGGCCTGGACCGGTTTGCGACGGATCGGCACGGTATCTGCCAGCGGGTCGACGGAAGGTTCGGCCGGCTCGGCCGGGGCGGGCGCCTCCGGCTCGGGGATCGCCGCAATGGCTGCCAGCTCGCTCTCCGTTTCCAGGACGGCCTCGAATGCGTCGGCCGGCTTGGCTTCGGAAGGCGGCTCCTCCTGCGGGGTTTCCGCGACCGGCTGGACGGCCGACAGGCCGCTCAACCAGTCGGCGAAATCGACCTCGTAGCGGGAGGGCGCCAGGGCGGGGACAGGTGTCTCTGGTGGGAGGGCGTCGGCGACTGCCTCGACCGACTCCACGGGGAGAGTCTCTTGCGGGGCCGAGGAACCGTCGCCTTCGTTTTCGATGGCAACCGGCTCCGGATTCGCCTCGACCGGGATCTCCGGGGCAGGCGCGGCGCCGGTGGAGTTCAACTCGTCCGCCTTGCGATAGGCGGCCATGGCATTGTTGTAGTCGTCCAGGCGGCGGTAGGCGTCGCCCAGCCGGTTCCATAACTGGGCCTTGTCCGCGGCCGCTTCGAGCAGGTCGATCCCTTTTTGCAGGAGCGGAACGGCCTCGGCGTACTGGCCTTTGTGGGCGTAGATGGAGGCCAGGTTGCTGTACGCAGCCTGGCTGGCGCAGCCGAGCTCGACCGCTTTGCGGTAGGCGCGCAGGGCTTCGTCGTGGGAATTCGCCTCGTAATACAGATGGCCGAGCTCGTTCCAGACGACGGCGTTCTTCGGGTCGATCTCAAGGGCGGTCTGGTAAGCCATGGCGGCGTTGTCGGTCTTGCCCTGCAGTTTGAAAATCTGCCCCAGGCCCAGCCAGGAGTCGATCTCGGTTCGATCCAGCTCCAAAGCTTTCTGGTGGGCGGTAAGGGCGTCGTCCAGGCGGCCTTCTTTCAAATATGCCTTGCCGAGTCCGCTCCAGGATTGGGCGTGCTCGGGGACCGATTCGATGGTTTTCAGGAAGGCGTAGACGGCGTCGTCGTGCCGCCCCAACTGCTGGTAGACGTCGCCCAGGCCGCTCCAGCTTGCCAGGTCGGACGGGTTCTGTTCGATGGCTTTCTGGTAGGCGTCCAGGGCTTCCTTATACTTGCCGATGCGGGCGTACAGATTGCCCAGGTTGTTCCAGGGTGAGATCTGTTCCGGGGCCAGTTCGACGGCCCGCATGTAGGCCTGGATGGCCTCTTCTAGGCGACCCAGGCCGGTCTCGATCAGGGCCACGGCGTTGAAACACAGGCCTTCGAAACAGTTGTCCTGCAGCTTGGCAGCCAGGTCGAGGGCGGTATTCATGGATTGGGTGGCCCGGTCGTAGTCGCCCCGGCGCCAGTGCAGCACGCCCAGGGTCAGGACCAGGTTGGCCCGGGCGGCGGTCGATTCGTCCCCTTCGGGCAGGTCGTTCAGCAGCGCGGTGCGCAGGGCGATCTTGGCATCCAGGTCTTCGTTGGTGTCGGTCAACTCGCCAACCGCCTGCCAGGAGGACGCCAGGCCGCTGGGCGAGAGCTGCTCGGGCTTGGGCGAGTCGATGAATTCGATCACCCGGTGACGGAAGGCCCAGTAATCCGGGGCGTAATGGGCCATATCGATGGCTTCGTTCTCGGTCAGCCAGAAGACCATGCGGACACCGTGCTCGATGAAGTACTCACGGCGGTTGTTCAGCAGCACGTAGACGTTCTCCTGCTCCTCGCCACTGCCCCAGCGCAAGCCTTCGACGAAGAAGATCACGTTGTTGAAATCCGAGCGATCCGAGATGACCGAGGAGATGTCGGCATCCGCCTGGCTCTTGAGCTTGAGGTGGTAGGTGCGCTGACCAAGCTCGAGCAGGCGGTTCTCCAGGGCGATGGCCGCGTCGGAATGGACGTATTCGGAGCTGTAAACGGCGAATAAAAGCGAAGGGCGCTGCCACTTCGTGGCCAGCTCCAGTTCGCGGAAGAGGATGTCGATGCGATCCTCGAAGGGTTCCGTGAAGTCGCTTTCCTGAGTTACGGCTGTACGGGTGTTTATCATTCGATCAACCTCCTGAGAACGGGATGGACGTCACACCAGTTCTCGCCGTTGCGATACTCCAGGATGGCCAACAGCTGCAGCAAAGGCCGGAGCCGGTCGTCGTACTCGAGCCGGTTCTGGGCGTGGACCTGCTTGAGGATCTCGAGATCGTCCTTGTCGAGGATGCGGCGGTACTCGTTGCGGATTTCGGTGGTCGCCCATTCCACATCCACGATGTCCACCTTGACGGCGTGGCGGCGGCGGGCGCGCCCGATGGCGGTGCGCATGATGCGGGCCATTTCCCGGAACACGCCGCCGCTGAAGGAGATGGCATCCTCCAAGGCGAGGCTGTCGACCAGGTTCGGGTCGATGCGCAGGTGGACGAAGCGCCGCAGGGTCTGGAAGCCGTCCTTGTCCTTCACCTCGGGTTCGTGGTGCGGATGTAGCTTGATGTTGGGAAGGAAGATGGCTTGGTCGCGGATGGCGTCAAATTCTTTGCTATAAAAAAGGGCGCTCGATACCGTATAAATAATTGCGACGTTTGGCTGCATCATGATCTCGCGCCGGTCATGGAAGATCGAGCGGGCCATGTCCAGGTCAGGTTTGTCCAGGTCATCGATCAGGATGAGCGGGATGCGATGTTCCTTGCTGTAGATGGCGGTGGCGATATTGTTGATGACGGCGATCAGGCCGGTGATGTCCTTTTCGAAGACCTGGCGGATTTCGGCCCGCGTGACCGGCTCCAGTTTCATCTTCAGACCGGTGTTCGAGAAGAAAGCATCCAGCCCGGCGCCGATCTCGATGGCGGCCCGGCCGGAGTGGATCGTCTTGACTTCTTCCTCGACCTTGCCGCGCCATCCGTTCAGCTCCTTGAGCAGTTGCTCCGGCAGGCGGCCGCCGGACTTGCGGTAATCCCGGAACATGCGGCTGCCGATGGCGAGCAGGATGTCGCGGAAGTCCAGGTCGATGATGTCGGATTCCTCCCGGATGCTGAAGTTGATTGGCCAGTATTTTTTCTGGACCTCGGGATTGGCCATCAGGTGGAGCAATTCAGTGGACTTGCCGCAGCCGCGGTGCCCGGAGAAGAAGAATTTGGGCGGACGATAGAAAGGCGCCAGGAGCGCGTCGGTCAGCTCGGCGATCGGGTTCCCGGGGCGGTCGATGTAGAACGGATTGGGTTCCCCATTGGGGCCGGGCCTGAGGGGCAGGTCAAGTTCGAAATTCAACCAGGCTCGGTCGAAGTCGGTAGCCAGCGTGTAATCGAAATCGTTCATGGGTTCCTCTCGTCTACAATTCTCGGCAATCTCAAAGGTTCACCGGCGGCTAGGCTCGGTAGAGGGCCAGATCGAGCCCGGCGAAGCGTTCGGCATTGGCAGCCATATCCATCAGGGTGTTGGTCTGCTGTTCCCAGCCGGATGGCGCCCAGACCTCACAATAATCCCCTTCGCCGACCAGGACGAGTTCTTTGTCGAGGCCAATGACCTGGCTCAATTCCTTGGGCAGGGCGACATTCCCGCTTTCATTCACGTCCAGCCGGGATGCGTTCCCCAGGATGAGGCGCAGGAGCAGGCGGGCGAGCGGATCGGCCATGTTCAGCCCGGCGATCCTTTTGCAGATCTCCTGGAAGACCTGGTCGCTCATGATCACCAGGTTCTGTTCGAATCCCCGGGTGACGTAAGCGCCGCCGGCAAGCAACTCCCGGAAGGATGCGGGGAGGGCCATGCGGCGGTTTTCGTCCAGGTTGAGTTGGTATTGACCAAGAAACATATTTGCTCTCGATTTACCGAAGGAGACCAGGTTGTAAGGAGTCGGGCTTGCAATGTTATTTTAGGTGTTTCGTCGGGACGGCGTAATCCACAAAGGTTGGTTCTTCTCGTGAGAGATATGACCAATTTGGGATGAATTGGATGCATCGAAGTGGATGGATCATGGGAAAAAGGACCCCCTCCGGCAGGCCGGGATTCGCCGCGAATCAGACTCCCGGCGGGAGGGAAAGGAGGGCCCGGATGGTCATTTATGACCACCCGGGAAAAACGCCCGGAGGGTCGGAAAACAAAAACCCGGTCCTCGTAGGAGGCCGGGCTGTGAACTGACCTGGAATTTTTACGGGGTCAAGCCCCTTTCCGCTTACTCGTCAGTGGCAAGGTCGGTCAGGCCCTCGCGCAGGGCGTAGAGGGCCGCCTGGGTGCGATTGGCGAGGTGAAGCTTGTCCAGGATGCTGCTGACGTATTTCGCGATCGTCCGCTCGTGAACGACCAGTTCGGCGGCGATCTCCTGGTTGCTCAGGCCGCGGGCGATCAGGCGCAGCGTCTCCAGCTCGCGCCGGGTGAGCGGATCGGCGGTGTAGAGCAGCTCGGATGGGTGGTTGATCTCCTGGATCAATTTGACTGCAATGGATGGCTGCAGCGAGGCGCGGCCCTGGGCCACGTCCCGGATGGACTGGAGGAGCTGCTCACGGGTGGCATCCTTGAGGATGTAGCCAAGGGCCCCGGCCTTGATGGCCTGGTAGACACGGTCGGTCTCGGCGAAGCTTGTCACCACCAGGATGCGGGCATCCGGGGCGACTTCCTTGATCTTTGGGATGGCTGTCAACCCGTCCATGTTGGGCATGACCATGTCGAGCAGGATGACATCCGGCTTGGTCTGCTGGGCTAATTTGACGGCCTGGATCCCATCCTCGGCCTGGCCCACCACCTGGATGTCCGGATAGTTTTCGAGTATGGCAACCAGACCTTCGCGGACGACGGTTTGATCATCTACGGCAAGCAAACGTATTTTATCCATATCAGTATCTCTATTTTACCTGAGGATAGACTTTATCCTTGCTGACGGTGGCAGTGACTTTGGTGCCTTTTCCGGGCGTGGATGTGATCTTGATCTTCCCGCCCACCTGGTCGGCGCGCTCGTGCATGATGCGCAGCCCCAAACCGCCTTTGTCGGCATTCTTCATGTCAAAGCCGCGCCCGTCGTCCTCGATCTCGAGGGCAACCGAGCTCTTGCGGTTCTTCAGATGGATCATCACTGCCCGGGCGTTGGCGTGCTTCAAGATATTGTTGAGGGCTTCCTGAGCAATATAGTACAGCGTGACCTGTTTTTCCAGGGGCAGGTCGATCTTTTCGTCCGCGATCAGGCGGGCGCGGATATCAGCCCGGCCTTCCACCGCAGCCAGCCGCTGGTGCAGGACCGAGACCAGGCCTTCATGCTCCAGGTCGACCGGCTTCATCTCGAACAGGAACAGGCGCATTTCCTTCAGCGCCTGGCGGGCGTTTTCCCCGATCCGGCCCAGCACCTGGGCAGCCTGGAGCGCCGTGCCGGTCTCCAGGCTGGCCTGGGCGGCTTCGGTCAGGGCTACCAGGCCGTACAGTTTCTGCGTGACCGAGTCGTGCAGATCACGCACCAGCCGCTGGCGTTCTTCCAGGACGATGGCCATCTGGCGCTGGCGGTCGGAATAAATGAATGATGCCAGTTCCTCAGCAACCACCGCCAAACGGGAGATCTCGTCCTGCCCATACGCCAGGCCATCCCGGCGGAGCAGCCCGATCGCCCCGAGGACCTGGTCGCCGGTGACGAGGGGAACGAGCAGCAGCGACTTGATCCCGGAAGCCTGCATCCCGGGGGGAAGGCGGGGATCCGTGAAAACGTCCGGGATGTAGAAAGGCTCCTTGTTCTCGAGCACCCAGGTGATGATCTTGGCCACGTGCGGGGAGGAAGCCAGGTGCACCAGGTTGGCCTTCGGGATGCCGTGATGGGCGGCCAGGTCATATTTTGGCTCGTCGTTTTTCGCTGCATTGACGTCGCGCAGGAAGATCACACTGGCTTGGCTTTGGAAGGCATATACGATCTGATAGATCGCTTCGGCCAGAAAATCGTTGAGGTTGATCGTCTGGCTGGCGGCACCGGAGATCGAGTGCAGCAGCACGAACATCTCGTCGCGGGCCTTCTGGCGGGCATCGTCGGACTTCTTGCGTTCGGTGATATCGCGCCACAAGACGACTTTGCCGATCTGCTTTTCGAGGGGATTGATCAAGGGCAGGATGCGGACGTTGAGAAAACGCCATTCCCCGTGGACTTTCACGCTACCCTTGATTTCCATTTCCCGCACCGACGGTTCCTGGTTCAACTTGGGCCAATTGCTCAGGATCCGCTCGGCGGGGTGGCCGAAGATGCGTTCGCGCGGCAGGCCGATCAAGTCTTCGGCGGCAGGATTGAGGTCCACGACCCGATTGTTCATGTCGATGACCATCCAGCCGTCGCTCATACTCTCCACCACAGTATCACGGGCGATTGGCACCAGGTCGAGCAGCCTGAAGCGATAGATGCTGAAGATCAGGAACAGGCCGGTGAGGGCGTACGTCGCCGGCGCCAGTTCCAGGGTGAGGACCGGCGTCAGGCCGGCCAGGCTGAGGATTTTCACCAGGATGGGAATCGCGATCCCGACGGCAATCGTGCCCGACTGGAGCAGGTATTGCCTGGATTTGTGGATGAATGTCTGGGCCAGCAGGATCAGGGCCAGCAACAGCAAACCGTCGGTGTAAGTGGCGTTGATCCAATACCACGGGCCGGTGGCCAGGGAAACTCCCGGCGTGTTGAAGCGGAAGAAGAACTTGTTCCAGCGCCCGACCCACAGGAATACCTGGGTCAGGATCGGCTCGATGGAAAGCAGCAGGAGGCTCCAGCGGGTCAGCCAGACTTCATGGTTTGTGTAACCGAGGGTAAAAGTCAACAGGGTGGTGGAGGAGACCGTCGCACACAGATAGATCATCCCTAGCAAGAATCTCAGCCAGATTGAGTTCCCCAGCGGCAGGCGGCCCACGAAGAACCAGTATGCAATTGCCCATGCAAGGACAGCGAAGGAAAAGATGATCAGGCTGACGGAACCCCTCACCGTTCGCCTTCGAAATGCCAGGATGGCGATAAGGATTGCGATTGCTGTGACTGGTAAAGAAATGACCATGGACCGGGTCGCTTCCTAAGAGAAGGGATGCCTGTGTGAAGGGTTCAATTCCGCTCGATCAGCTCGCTGAAGTGCGGGTCGTTGCGAACGTTGGACAGGTTCGGATCGTGGCGCAGGCGACCGGGTCCGGCCTGTTTTTTCTGCACCGCCAGAGCCAACCATTCGATCGCCCGGGGCGCATTTCCGCAGACGGATTCGAATACGGCGTGCTGGTATTCGTTTTCATTCTCAAGCCTGGCCCGGACCCAGCCGATTTCCGCTTTGGCCAGGTCTTCCCTCCCGATCCGGCGGTAGCATGCCAGAAGGGAGATGTGCGCTGTCATGTTGTGTGGATCGAGACTGATCACATGTTGATAAGCAATTATAGCATCAGAGAAGCGCCTCTCCGTTTGGAGCAATAAACCGAGGCGCAGCCAAGGCCGCGGGGCCTCCGGAGCCAATTCGACGGCTTTCTTGAAGGCCTGCCGCGCCTCCGGGAAGCGCCCCAGATCGAGCAGGAAATTCCCCTGGCTGACCCAGATGCCGGCTTCGCCAGGGGCCAGCCTGATCGCCTCCTGGAAAGCCTCGGCGGCTTCGGCGAGATGCCCCAGCTGTGCTTGCGCCTGTCCCAATCCGGTCCAGCCGGATGGATCCTCCGGGACGAACCGCATGGCTTTTCGAAACGAAGCGCGGGCCGCGGCGGCCCGGCCGCCGGCCAGATAGGTCTGCCCCAGGCCTTTCCAGAAAGCCGCTTCATCCGGGAGCAGCCGGATGGCTTTTCGGAACGCTCGCAC
>DATJPX010000094.1:0-3321 GCA_035506155.1 Anaerolineales bacterium | reverse complement strand
ACTTGTTCGATCATGCTCTTCGGTTTACTTGTACTCCACCAGCCACACCCCGCTCGTCCCCCAGCCCGAATAGCCGTAATCGTAGATCTGGATGTAGAGCATATTTGGGCCGGCGCGGAAAAAGTCTGTCACGTCGAAAGGGCCTTCCAGCCGCGGCGAAGAGGCGTCCTTCGAAAAATCGATCGTTAAAGTATCCGCCTTTTGGCCCAGGTGGACGACCTGGATGATGAGGACGTCATCCACCGTCAGCGGCTTCGTCCCCGAGGCTGATCCCGAGAGCAGGACGGTGCCTCCGCTGTAATCGAACCGGACGTCCTTGACCCAGACGATGCGGGGGGTAAAGAATCCCTGGGCAACGCCGAACGATTTGAAGTCGCCGCTGACCGAACCGATGATTTGAACGGGATGGGATTTTCCCTGCGGCGTCCCGGTGAACAGCCGGGCGGCCGGGGTCGGCGTGGAGGTTGGCAAAGGGGTATTGGTTGGACCGGGTGTGGGAGTTGCGGTCGGGCTGGAAGTGGCCGTCCTGGTCGGCTGGAGGATTGCAATCGGCGCCGTACGCGGCAGCGTGGCCACGCACGCCAGCCCGATCAGAGTGACAGCCCCCAAAAAGACGATCAGCGTGTTTCGTTTCATGGTTTCCTCCGATATGCTTATTGCGCTTCCACACGCTGGCGAGCAGCGCCATGGACTTCCGAATTTGCTACGGCCAAAACCCTATTGGATCCAGCGCATCTCGGACAGCGCTTCGAAATCGCCCGCTCGCGGGATCAGGGTGAAGACCTGCAGGAGCTCCGGCGACGGCTGGACCGGCCTGCGGGTCGCCAGGTCGAGCAGCGTCCCCTCCAGGTCGATGCTGACGGCCTTCTTCCCGTTGGCCTTGAGCACGTCATGATGGACTTTCCAGCGCCCGCCCAGCGGAGAGAGCCCGGCCAGGCTGTACGTGATGGTCACCGTTTCGCCCATGCGCACCTCCCGCAGGAAGCGGGCCAGGATCGAGGTATAGACCGGCCCGATCCCGAGCTGTTGGAATTTATCCGGTGGGTAGCCGTGTTCGCTGAAGAAGCGGTAGCGCAGGTCCCCGGCGGCGTCGATGTAGGCGGCGTAATTGACGTGCCCGTTGGCGTCGATGTCCGACCAGCGGATTTCGTATGAGATGGAATATTCGTTCATGGCTTTTCTTCGAGGATCAGGATCGTATTCGCGCTTTCCATTTTCTCCGGGACTGGTGCAGGGGAATTATAGCTTCAAAACGGATGTGGAGAGCATCTGTACATTCGGAGTTAAGGACTTCATGAGATTTGGCACCTTCGGCCCAATAAATTTGGACCGAAATGGTAGAATTAAGCATGGCCATTCCTGAACCTGTCTCAATTTCCTCCCACCGTATCCATCCGGGAACGCTCCCGGGCACTGTCCACCTCAAGGTTGCCGATCTCGACCGGCAGCTCGATTTTTACCAGAAAGCCCTCGGGCTGCACCTCAACTGGCGCAAAGGTGCGGACGCCGGCCTCGGGCTCGAAGGGCGGGACCTGGTCCGGATGAGCGAATTCCCGAACGGGCGGCGCTACCGTGGCGTGACCGGCCTTTACCACTTCGCCATCCTCTTCCCAAACCGGCGCGAACTGGCCCGGGCGGTGGCCCGCCTCTTTGCCCTGCGCTGGCCGAACTCCCCCACCGACCACATCATGACCAAGACCACCTATCTGGAGGATCCGGAAGGGAACACGGTCGAGCTCTACTGCGAATCGCCCGAAGACGGGATCTTCACGGTCGACGCTGCGGGCGGATTTTACGCCCGCCATTCGGATGGACGGCCCAGCGACGGCCGCGAACCGCTCGACCTGGAGGCGCTCTTTGCCCACCTGAAGAAGGACGACCGCCTGGACGAACCTGTCCCGCCTGAGACCCGCCTGGGACACTTCCACCTGTACGTTGCCGACCTGGAAGAGACCCGCCGTTTCTACCACGAGCTGCTCGGCTTCGATGACATGGGGATGGCTCCCGTCGTAAGGATGGGTATGGTCTCGGCGGGCGGCTATCATCATCACATCGGCTACAACACCTGGCAGGGGGAAGGAGCCCCGCCCCCGCCGCCCGACGCGTTGGGATTGAAAAACATCACTTTCACTTTCTCGGATCAGGGTGCCTGGCAGGTCTTCCTGGCTCGCCTGGAAGAGCTCCAGCTGCCCTACAACCAGACCGGGGAAGGCGTCCTGCTCACCGACCCGTCGCAAAACGGGCTGGTTTTCGAGAGGCCTGCCTGGCCGTAGCCCGCGCCGGATCAAGGCGATGAGCCTGGGGCTGATAATAGGCGAGACGCCCTCAATTCGAGGGCGTCTCATCTGGCGGGGAGGGCGGGATTCGAACCCGCGGCTGAGTTTTAAGTCCCAGCACTCACTTAGCAGGCGAGCCCAATCGGCCACTCTGGCACCTCCCCAGGTGCGCATTCTCCCCGGAGTGTGGCAAGGCGGAGGGAGAGGGATTCGAACCCCCGGTGACCTTACGGCCACGACTGATTTCAAGTCAGTTGCCTTAAACCACTCGGCCATCCCTCCGGGCGGAGGCGATTTTACCATATCTTCCCCCTAATGCGAGGCTCGGGAGCATTACAACGATGTAACTCTTATTGCAGACAAGCTTGGTATAATTTACGGCCTATGAAAAAATATCATGTCTGGACGGAAGGCTGCCAGATGAACGTGGCTGACTCCCAGCGGGTCGGGTCGGCCCTCGAGCACCTTGGATATACCTTTACCGGGAAAGCCGAAGAAGCCGACGTCATCGTCCTGAACACTTGCGTGGTCCGCCAGTCCGCCGAGGACAAGGCCTATGGCCGGCTCTCCTCCTTGCGTCCGCTCAAGGAGAGCAAGCCCGACCTGGTGGTCAATTTGATGGGCTGCCTGGTCGGGATCCGTGACAGCGCCAAGCTGCGCGCTCGCTTCCCTTATGTGGATGTTTTCTCCCCGCCCTCCGACCCGGGCCCGCTGGTTTCCTTCCTGACTCAGGATGAGGCTCGCACGCTCGAGGCTGCCGAGACCGGGGAACGTTTCGCTGTCATGGATGGCGACCTCGTCCTCCCGGAGCACGAGCGCGGCAGGCTGGTGGCTGCCCACGTCCCGATCGTCCTGGGCTGTTCGCATGCCTGCACCTTTTGCATCATCCCGTCCAAGCGCGGCGGCGAACGCTCCCGTCTTCCCGCGGACATCCTGGCCGAAGTCCGTTCGCTGGTCCGCCAGGGGGTCAAAGAGATCACCCTGCTCGGACAGATCGTTGACCGATATGGGAAGGACCTTCCAGGCGGTCCACACCTGGCCGGGC
>DATJPX010000093.1:0-7510 GCA_035506155.1 Anaerolineales bacterium | reverse complement strand
TACTTCCAAGATCGGGCTGTAACTAGAGAGAACGACTTCCTTATACATTTTGGGGGAGATCAACGGGCCGTTGTTGTCTCCGATCGGCTCGCTGAAGACTGCCGCATCTATCTCGATCTCTTGAAGGACCCGTTCGGTCAGGGCCGCCACACATTCCCCCTGGACCCGCATCGTCTCCGCGACCAGGCCGGAGTCGCGGTGAAGCTGGACGATCAGACTGTGCAGCCGGTCCCAGCCGTCCACCCCGAGCGACTCGAAAAAACCGATATGGACGCGCAGCATCAGGACGTGCTCACGTGACTTCCAACCCGGCAGGTTCTTCTTCCAACCATCCGGCAGCCGGGAGCGGTCGTCCGGGTCGAAGCGCCGGGCAAAAGCCTTCAACTCGTCCCGGCCGGACGGCCATTCCCTCGGCCAGGGATGCGGCGTGACGTCCAAATCGACCTCTTCCCGCTGGTCGAGCGGGAAGAGCTTCCCCAGATCCCCCTTCAGGCCTTGTTTTCGCCAGGCCTGCAGCACGTTCGGGCGGAGGCCTTCCTCGAAATACGGCACCCGGTCGGGGGTTCCGTAACGCATCGTTTCGAGGAAGCGCTCCCGGCCGTTCATTTCGGCAGCAAGCCCTTCTGGGCCGCCACGGCGATCGCCGCGGCGCGCGAGTCCACCCCCAGACGGCTGTAGATGCTGGCCAGGTGCGCCTTGACCGTCCGCTCGCTGATCCCCAGGCGCAGGGCGATCTCCTTGCTGCGCTCCCCCTGGGCTACGCCACGGAGCACTTCCAACTCGCGTTCGGTCAACTCGGATTCGGCCATGGCCGAAGGCGTCTCACTCCCGGCGTTCGCCAGGACCCGGGCGAGGATCTCGGGCTTGAGCAGGGTCTGGCCGCGGGCGGCCGCCCGGATGGTGTTGAAGAGGGTCTCGCGGTCGGTATCTTTGAGCAGGTAGCCCTTGGCCCCGGCCCGCAGGCCGCGCATCATCAGGTCGTCCTCGTTGAAGGTCGTCAGAATGACCACGGCGATCTCCGGTTGCTTGACCCGCAACTGCTCGATGGCGGTCAGGCCGTCCATGCCGGGCATGCGCAGGTCCATCAGGACCACCTGCGGATGCAGCTCGGCGCACAAGCGGACCGCCTCGGCCCCGTCGGCGGCCTCCCCCACCATGTCGAAGCCTTCCTGGGTCTCGAGGATCAGGCGCAGGCCCTGCCGGATGATCAGGTGGTCGTCGGCGACCAGGATGCGGATGGATTCACTCATAGACGACTGCCTCCAGCGGGAAGCGGACCGTCAGGCAGGTGCCCTGCCCCGGCGCGCTACGGACGTCGAGGCTGCCGCCTGCCAGGCGGACGCGCTCACGCATCCCGAGCAGGCCGTAGTGGCCGGACTGGATCGCCTCCGGGTCGAATCCCACCCCGTCGTCGCAGATCTCGATCACCAGCCCGGATTCCTTCCCGGCCACACGCAAGTCAACCTTCTGCGCCCGGGCGTGCCGGGCAACGTTGGTCAGGCCCTCCGCAACGGCTCTCCCGGCCGCCTCGGCCACCGCCTCCGGGATAGACTGCTCCAGGTCGACGAGCGGTTCGCAGGCAATGCCTGTCGATGTGGAAAAGTGCGCGGCTTCCTGGCGGATCGCTTCGACCAAGTCGGGGCTGGCCGGGCGGCGCAGATCGTCGATCGCCTGGCGGGCTTCCGCAAGCGTGGCGCGGGCTTTCTCCATGGATTGCTGCAGGATAGCCCGGCCGCGATCGGGATGTCCGCCGGCCAGGTGGGCGTCGGCGGCTTCGAGCTGCAGGATCAGCCCGGCCAGGCCCTGCGACAGGGTATCGTGGAGCTCGCGCGCCATGCGCTGGCGCTCGGCCGCCAGGGTCAGGTCCTCCACTTGGGCAGCGTATTCGCTCAACTGATGGTTGGCCGTCTCGAGCTCCTCCAGCAGTTTACGGGCCCGGGCGTTCGCCTCGGCCTGGCGGCTGAACAGGATCACATAAATGCCGATGAAGATCGTCATCGGGATGGTCCCTAAAGCAAACCACCCGGCTTGCTGGAGACCGGCCAGCAGGACGAAGTTGGTCATAGCCAAGCCCAGGAAGAACAGGGTCGCCAGGATCCCGCCGAAGGTGATGCGGAAGAGCGCCAGCGTCTCGCCGATCAAGGCCATGAACAGGCAGAAGATCATCCCGATGTTGCCGGATAGGAAGGTAATCTCGAAAGCCAGGAAACCCTGGACGAGCACGTACCAGGGCAGCCAACGGCGGTGTTTTTCCACCCAATTGACCCTCCAATGCAGGAGGATATGCACGGTAAAGAGCACGCTGAAAAGGACGAAGGTGCCTGGGCGAAGGAGGGTCCGGTTCAGGAAGAACGACCAGAGGAACATCGCCAGCATCAGCGTCATGGCGAACCAGAAGAGCAGCATCGAATCTCGTTCGAGATTCCGGAGCGGTAGGGAGGGCTTCTTGTTCATCGGTTTTATTGTATACCATTCCGCCCGGTCTGTTATCGTCCGCCCGGACAGTGTCCGAACGGACAGCCGAAACCTGCCCAAGGGCCAGTTCCCTTTCACGAATCCCACGTATATACTAGCAGCGATCAAACACATTGGAGGAACCTATGGAAAACGCAATCGAAGTCAAAGACCTGTACAAATCCTTCGGCGAGCTCAAGGCCGTCCAGGGTGTCAGCTTCGAGGTCCGGCCGGGCGAGATCTACAGCCTGCTCGGCCCGAACGGGGCCGGCAAGACCACATCCATCTCGATGCTCTCCTGCCTGCTCCGCCCCGACAAGGGCGACGCCTTCGTCATGGGCAAGTCCGTGACGGGCGACCCGATGGGCGTCAAGGCCGCCCTGGGCGTGGTCCCGCAAGACATCGCCCTCTACGAGGACATGTCGGCCCGGGAGAACCTGACCTTCTGGGGCAAGATGTACGGGCTGCGCGGCGCCGAGCTGAAGAAGCGCGTCGACGAAGTCCTGGAGATCATCGGCCTGACCGAGCGCGCCAGGGACCGGGTCGGCAAGTATTCGGGCGGGATGAAGCGGCGCGTCAACATCGGCGTGGCCCTGCTGCACAAGCCGCAGGTCATCTACATGGACGAGCCGACCGTCGGCATCGACCCGCAGTCCCGCCGCAACATCCTCGACTCGGTCGTCGCCCTCAAGGACCAGGGCATGACCGTGCTCTACACCACGCATTACATGGAAGAAGCCCAGGAGTTATCGGACCACATCGGCATCATGGACCACGGCAAGCTGATCGCCTCCGGCACCAACCAGGAGTTGGTCCGCATCGTCGGCGAGACGGACCGCATCACGGTCACGATCAACAGCGAATCCGCCCGGGTGATCGAGGCCTGGAAGGCCGCCAAGGGCGTCCAGCAGGTCACTGCCGAGGACGGCACCCTGACCATCCTGGCCGACGACAGCAACAAAGTCCTGCCGCGCCTCTTCGAGGCGGCCGCGGCCAACGGCGTCCGGATCACGTCCGTTGCCATCCAAGAACCCAACCTGGAAGCGGTCTTCCTGCACCTGACCGGCCGCGCCCTGCGCGACTAGTTGGAGGATGAAATGAAAGCATTCGATATCGCCATCAAAGACATGACCCGCTCGTTCCGCAGCGCCTTCGCCCTGATCTTCATGTTTGGCGTGCCGCTGCTGATGACCGGCATGTTCTACTTCATGTTCGGCGGGGCCGCCAAAGGGAGTTCGAGCTTCAACGTGCCCATCACCAAGGTAGTCATCGCCGACCTGGACCAGGGCGGCTCCGGTTTCGACGCCGCCAAGGCCCAGATCCCCGGCGGGAGCTCCGCCAAGTCGATGGGCGAGATGGTCACGACCGCCCTGCAGGATAAGTCCTTTGCGAATCTCATGGATGTCAGCCTGGTCGGCAGCGCCGCGGCCGCCCGCAAAGCGGTCGACGATCAGAAGGCCGGCGTGGCCATCATCATCCCGGCGGACTTCTCGCAGTCCTTCTCGGACCTGAATGGGCATGCCACCCTCGAGCTCTACAAGGACCCGACCCTGACCCTCGGCCCGAGCATCGTCCAGTCCATCCTGTCGCAGTTCATGGACAGCATGTCGGGCGCCAAGGTGGCCGTGGACGTAGCCGTCCAGCAGTCCGGCAAGAGCGACCCGGCCACGGTCGGCCAGGTGGTCGGACAGTACATGGCCGCGCTGCAAAGCGCCGACCCGTCTGCCAGCCCGCTCGAGCTCCATTCGGCCAGTGACCAGAAGCCGGCCACCAATACCACCGCCATCGTGGTCAGCTTCATCATGGCCGGCATGACCATCTTCTACGCCTTCTTCACCGGCACCTCGACCGCCCAGTCCATCCTGCGGGAGGACGAGACCGGCACCCTGCCCCGGCTCTTCACCACCCCGACCTCGCATGCGACGGTCCTGGGCGGCAAGTTCCTGGCGGTCGGCTTGACCGTCGTCGTCCAGATGACCACTCTGTTGATCCTGGGCCACTTTATTTTCGCCATCCAGTGGGGCGCCTTTTGGCCGCTTGCCCTGGTCACGCTCGGGACGATCCTGGCCGCCTCGACCTTCGGCATCTTCGTCATGTCGCTGCTCAAGAGCACCAAGCAAGCCGGCGCGGTCCTGGGCGGCGTGCTGACGGTCACCGGGATGCTCGGGATGGTCAAGATCTTCACCATGGGCTCCCCAGCGACCCCGGCCTGGGCCGACCTGGCCTCCTCGTTCGTCCCGCAGGGCTGGGCCGTGCGCGGCCTCAGCCAAGTCATGAACGCCGAGCCGCTCGGCCACGTGCTGCTGACTTGCGCGGTCCTGCTCGGCATGAGCATCGTCTTCTTCGCCATCGGCGTGCTGCGCTTCCAGAAGCGCTACGCGTAATCGTAGGGGCGACGCATGCGTCGCCCCTACCTCCGGGCGGATTGTGAACCGCCCCACGGAGATTGAACCATGAAACGCATCCTCGATATCACCCTGAAAGACCTGACGCAGATCGTCCGCAATCGCATGACCTTCCTGTTCCTGCTGATCATGCCGGTTGCCTTCACCCTGCTCTTCGGCCTGGCCTTCGGCGGCTCGAGCGGGACCTCCGACCCGCGCCTGCCGGTCGGTTACCTGGACCGCGACGGCGGCGCCCTGGCCGTCGATTTCCACTCGCTGCTGGCGAACTCGACCGTCGTGAAATTGGACGAGACGCCCGGCCGCACTGAAGCGGACCTGGAGAGCCTGGTCAGCAGCGGCAAGCTGGCCGCCGCGGTCGTCGTCCCGGATGGGTACACCCAATCGCTCTACGACGGCAAGCCGCTCAAGCTGGGCTTCTACGCCAAGCCCTCGGATGTCTCCACCGCGACGGTCGAGACCGAGCTGCAGGTGGCTTCCAACCGGCTGATGAGCGCCGTCCGCACGGCCGACATCGCCGCCGTGACGGCGAACGATCCGTCCGCCTTCGACCCAGCCTTGACCCAGGCCCTGGCCGCCTGGCAGAATCCGCCCATCCAGGTACAGGTCACCTCGGGCGTCTCCGCCAAGCCGCAGGACCAGAAGATCCTGTCGCTGGCGCACTCCTCGCCGGGCATGATGATCCAGTTCGCCATCGCCGCCCTGCTGACGGCCGCCACCGTGATCGTCAACGAGCGCAAGACCCGCTCGCTCCAGCGTTTGCTGACCACCGCCACCTCGCGCTTCGAGATCCTGATGGGCCATTACCTGGCCATCTTGACGATGATCTTCTGCCAGTTCGTCCTGCTGATCGCCTTCGGCCAGCTCCTGGGCGTAGACTACCTGCGCCAGCCGCTGGCGACCCTGCTGGTGGCCGTGGTCACGGCCATCTGGATCGCCGCCCTGGGCCTGCTGATCGGTGTGATGGCGAAATCGGACGAGCAGGCGGTCGTCTTCTCGCTCATCCCGATGTTCGTCCTGTCGGGGCTGGGCGGCGCCTGGGTGCCGCTCGAATACACCGGATCGGCCTTCCAGGCCATCGGACATGTCTCGCCGGTCGCTTGGTCGATGGACGGCTTCAAGAACATCGTCGCCCGCGGCCTGGGGTTCGGCTCGATTCTCCTGCCGGTTGCCGCGCTGGCCGGGTACGCCGTCCTGTTCTTCCTGCTGGCGGCCTGGCGCTTCCGCCGGGCCAGCGAGTAGACCCGATCGATCTCCAAAACCGGACGGACCATTCTCCGTCCGGTTTTTTATTCCTTTCCCGGCCTGGCAGCAACCGCCGCCGGGCACGAAGCAAGCCTCGAACGAGGGAATGGGGATAGTGCAATGAGTCTAGGGGAAAATCTCAACCCAAAAAAATGAATAAGCCAACTCAAAAATAGCCCCCGTTAGGGACAAGACAGCGACACCTTCTTACAGGAAAATAAGGAAAGGCCAATTTCCGTACCTGAAAGGAGATGTCGCTGTGGCTATTGTAACCTGTTGCCACTCCCAAGGAGTGGATTGTTTTGCGTGTGCCCAGTCGGGCTGCCCGGACTGTCAGGATCGGTTGATCCGGGATAATGCGAGGTTGATCTGGGTGGTGGTCCAGGACCAGGGGCTCGGGAAGGCCGCCTACGCCGATCTGATCCAGGAGGGCTGGATCGGGTTGTGGCAGGCGGTGATGCACTTTGATCCCGAGCGCGGCGTGGCTTTCTCGCATTATGCCTGGAGAGCCATCCGCAACCGGGTCTGGCAATGTGTCAAATTGTCCTTGAAAAGTGAGGGCTGGCTGGAGGGGGCCTGGGGGATGGATAGTCTGAGTGTGATCGTCTCAGCCTGGCAAGGGCAGCAGATCCACCAAACGCTGCAGGAAGAACTGGAGTGCCTGCCGGAGCGCTTGCGGCAGGTGATCGTCCTGTACTATGGACTGGCCGGACAGGCTCCCCTCAATCTGACGGAGATCGGCCAGCAATTGGGGGTCAGTGGAGAACGCATCCGGCAGCTGCGCAACGATGGCCTGATGCAGCTGCGCCTGCCTGCCCTGTCGCTGGGTCTGCGCAGCCTGTGTGAGCGGGACAGCCGAGCGGCCTACCGACAGGCCCAAAAGCTGAACCGGGCCTGGCAGCGCAGTCGGAGGGGACGATGAACAAGCTCCTGATCCCCGCCGCGTCCCTGGTGCCCAGTATTTCCATGCCAGGCTGCCCATTCCACCAGCTCCAGAGTCCTACCCGATCCGAACTGGCCCAGACCCGTTCCATTCCAGCCGCGCAGCGCCGTTTGCTCATTCCCAATTTTGTGGAACTCTTTCGCTGGGAAACTATCCGGCCCCTGCTGCCGCTCCAGCTGCCCACCCCGGGCGATCCTCCCGCTTGGCAGGCGCGCACCTGCCGCTCCTATTACCAGTGGCTGCCGCCGGACGTCATTCATTCCAGCGCCGACTTGGTGGGCATGGACCCCTTCGACCTGTGCCTGGCCCTGTTCGATTTCTCCCCCTGGCGTCCCTATTTCGGTGTCCGGTTCAAAAGCCATTTCGGCTCCCCCGGCTTCGATCCGCTCAGCCTGGGCCTGGCCATGCTGTTGGCCCGCTATCGCAGCTGGAACTGGGCCACCCTGGCGAACGAACTCCGCCAGGC
>DATJPX010000092.1:0-5749 GCA_035506155.1 Anaerolineales bacterium | reverse complement strand
GAGCAAGCCAAACTTGGTCTGATCCTTCTTGATATGCGCCGCGCAGCGGAAGACTTGACGAAACTAATTTGAGGTGGCGGAGACTATGGAGCTCATCCCAAAAAGTGGTTTTTATTACGCCAATAAATTCACCCGCATTGCCCTGGAAGCTTATGAAGAAGTGATGGGGAAGAACGGCCTCAATGCCATCCTTAATCTGGCAGGGTTGAGCAATTTAATCGACAATTATCCCCCCGATAACCTGGAACGCGAATTCGACTTCGCTGATTTTACGGCAATCCATGTCGCCCTCGAAGAAATGTACGGTCCGCGCGGCGGCCGCGGGCTGGCGCTGCGCGCCGGACGGGCGACGTTCAACGATGCTTTGAAAAACTTCGGTGCCCTGGCGGGCGTCGGTGACCTGGCCTTCAAGGTCCTGCCGCTGCAGGCCAAAGTCCGGATCGGATTGCCTGCGGCAGCAAAAATCTTCTCGCAGGTCACCGACCAGCAGTCCACCGTCGACGAGACGGACGATGCTTTCATCTGGACCATCCATCGCTGCCCGATCTGCTGGACGCGCAAGAATGCCGACAAACCGGTCTGTTACATCTCCACCGGCCTGCTCCAGGCCATGCTGACCTGGGTCTCGGGCGGGCTGGAGTTCCGCGTCAACGAATCTAAGTGTTGCGCGGTTGGTGATCCCGTCTGTGAGTTTGTAATCCAGAAAGAACCCATCGCTTAGGGGGATAATCTATGGCCGACGTTAAGCAGAAGATCCTCATCGTAGAAGACGACCTCGATGTGGCCGATATGCTTAATGCCTATTTTCGTGTCCAGGGATACGAAATCTATACTGTCAACTGGGGCGAAGACGGGGTGCGCGCCTGCCTGACTTCCCGCCCTGACATTGTCATCTTGGATATCCGCCTGCCGGACATCGACGGTTACGAAGTGGCCCGCCGCCTGCGGGACGACCGGCGCACCGCAGGCATCCCGATCATTTTCCTCACCGAGAAGCGGGAACGCTCCGACCGCATCCAGGGCCTCGAGCTCGGAGCGGACGACTATATCACCAAGCCGTTTGACGTCCAGGAACTCCGCCTGCGCATTCGGAACGCCCTCCGGCGGGTCGAGCAGGATACCCTGACCAACCCGGTGACCGGGCTTCCGGATGGGCGGCTGGTCGATGAACGCCTGACGGAATGCCTGCATCGCCTGAATTGGTCGATCCTGATCGTTTCGCTGGACAACCTGGACACCTTCCGGGAATCCTATGGTTTCGTGGCATCGGATGACGTCCTGCGGGCAGTCAGCCTGATGGTCCACAACGCGGTCAAGGATATTGGCAGCCCGGAAGATTTCCTCGGCCACCTCGGCCCGATCGATTTCGTCCTGATCACCGCTCCAGAACGGACGACTGCGCTGCAGGACCGCATTCGCAGCCGGCTCGTCCAATCCCTGGACTATTTCTACCCGATCAAGGATCGCGATAAGACCTCGCCGCGCGGCAAGCGCCTCGAATTCAAGACCGGCATCCTGCAGGCCGGGGAAGGATCCATCGCAACGCTGGATGATTTGAAAGTAAGCCTCTTGCGAAAACGTAAATAGGAGAGCTTTTGCGAATTGTCGTAGTTGTTCCCACTTATAACGAAGCGGAGAACCTTCCCCTCATGGTCTCCGCTTTATTTGCGCTTCCGCTGGATTTGAAGCTCGTTGTCGTTGACGACAACAGCAAGGATGGCACCGGAGAATTGGCGGAGACCCTGGCGAAGGATCACCCGGGGCGGATGAGTATCATCCATCGGAGCGGAAAACTGGGCCTCTCGACCGCTTATCTCCAGGCTTTCAAGACCCTCTTCACGTGTGACGTGGATGCCATTGCTCACATGGATGCGGATTTTTCCCACGACCCCCAAGTCCTGGTCAAGATGGCCGAGCGCCTCGAGACCTGCGATGTGGTCATCGGATCCCGTTACGTGGCCGGCGGAAGCACGGACAGGGAATGGCCGCTCTGGCGGAAAGGCCTTTCGGCCTGGGGTAATTTCTACGCCCGAACCATCCTGGGCATGAAGCCTCACGACGTCACTGCGGGTTTTCGGATGTGGCGCAGGGAGACGCTCCAGGGAATGCCGCTCGAGCGTGTCAAGGCAACCGGCTACGTGTTCATGGTGGAAATGGCTTATCTGGCGTATTGTCTGGAATACCGGATCGGCGAGGTGCCGATCTATTTTGCCGAGCGTCGCCGGGGAAAATCCAAGATGTCGTTCAAAATCCAGGCGGAGGCTGCCATCCGGGTCTGGCAGGTGTTATGGGATTACCGGGATCTGCGCAGGAAGGGCCGTTCCGGCCGTAACCAGTAGATCAAAATGGCGACCAAGCGGCCGCCATTATTTTTTATAGTGTTCCGTCAGTTTTCCCCATTCGTCCAGGTTGAGCGTTTCCGCCCGGCGGCGTGGATCGATGCCGGCCCTTTCGAGTAATTCCTGCGCCTCCGTAGGTTCCAGGTGCAAACCGCCGGAGAGCGAATTACGCAAGGTCTTTCGTTTTTGGGAAAAGCCTGCCTTGATCAGGCTGAAGAACCCCTCCAGGTGAGCCGCAGGGATGACCGGCTCCGGAAAAATTTCGACCCGCAGCACCGCCGAGTCCACTTTCGGCGCTGGATAGAAGGCCTCGGCCGGGATCTGGGCGACAATCTCCGGACTTCCATATACCTGGACGCTCAGAGCCAGCAGGCTCATCCTCCCCGGCCCGGCGCAAATCCGCTCGGCGACTTCCTTCTGGATGGTCAGGACGATCCGGCGAGGCCGCGGCTGGCATTCCAGCAGGTGCCGGATGACCGCGGAAGTGATGTAATAAGGGATATTCGCCACAACGATATACCCGGGGCTGCTCATCAGGGCGGACGGGTCGAGTTTCAGGATGTCGCCCTCTACCAGCCGGACGTTCTCGTACGGCGCCAGAACCGCCTGCAGGGCGGGGAAAAGGGCGCGGTCCAACTCGACCGCCGTCACGCTCTGGGCGGAAAGGGCCAGGTATCGGGTCAGCCCGCCCAAGCCGGGGCCGACCTCAAGCACGGCGTCTCCAGGCACCAGGCCGGCAGCGCGGACGATTTTTTGCAGGCTGTGATTGTCCTGCAGGAAATTTTGGCCGAGTCCCTTGCTCGGACGCAGGTCATACTGGCGCAGCAGGGCCGGGACGTTGATGGGGGGCAGGGAAAGACCGCTCATGGCAGGATGTAGACCAGGTTCTGGGGGACAGGAGTCAGGAAATAGACGGTCGTCCAGCCTGCCATGGGCTGGTAGGCGGCATCCGTCCAGGCCAGGTCGACCCAGTAATGGATATTTGGACACGCTGCTGCAGGAGGGCACCCTGCGCCGACATCCCCCACGGTGGCGTAGCCGTAACCGGGAATGTAGAGCCGGTCGAATCCAAAAGCCAGGTACCAGGAATAGACCATCGCCACGGTCCCTTGCTGGACCGGCAGGCCACTGGAGGTTCCATACAGACAGCGTCCATCCGGGCTGGCAGACCGACAGGGGGAATAGGATGTCGTCATCAGCCGGAGGGCCCGGTAGTACTGGATCGTGACGCCGTCCACCACAGTCGTTCGAATGACCACCTTGGTCCCGTATCCGAGGATGCGATCCTGAGGCGGGCGGACCTGACTCTCGCCCTCGGTTTTTTGAGAAACCTGCTGGCCGTCCTCAGTGCGGGTGCGCATGCGCACAATGGCCAGGCCGGCCTGTCCGCCTTGAATGAGCGCCTGCTGGTCGAGTTCCAGGTCTGCGGAAGGCTCGGTCCGTACGCCAAAGGGGATGGACTTCTCCGTCAGGGTGACCGATTCCATTGCCCGCACGACCCGGATCTGGCCGTCCACCGGGATGGGAGCTGATGCATCCGGCCGGCTGTAGTCGAGCCCAACCAGCGGGAGCCCGGCGTCGGTCAGGGCCTGTCCAACGCTGGAGGCCGCCGAACGGACTTTCACCTGGGCTCCGTCGACGCTCACGACGAGCTCCGTGGCGGGCTCATACTCGATCGTGAGCGGACCGGTCAGCGGCACCCCGGCAGGCGGGTCGATCCGGTCGGACGCGTGCAGGCTGAATCCGGCCTCCTGAAGGGCCTCACCGACCGAGCGGGCCGAAGTCCGGACGGATTTTGCGCCTCCCGGCGTGTCAATGGTCACTGTCACTGCGCGCCGGATGGTGAGCGTATACGATCCGGCGCTTGGCAGGGGAGTATTGGGTGAAACGGAAGAACCGAGATAGATGATCCTGTCGTCGGAGCCGAGGCTGACCTTCGCATCCGCGAGGAGCCTGGCCGGGAGTCGCTCGGCCGTCTCCAGCGAATAGATATGTTCACCATCCACGATGGTGATGCGGGCTTTCGCCGACTGGCAGGCCGATAGAAGCAGTCCTGCCAGCAGGAAAAGCCAATACCTCTTCTTCATACGGGTAATTCTACTCGATTTGGCCATTCAGCCGTGGATGGGAACGATTTAGCGATCCCGCTCGTCCCAGAGTTGCCGTGTCATCTGGAGGTGACCAAGATGCAAAGCCGAGTGTTCCAGCGCGTGGGTCAGGCACCAGCCGACGCGGAAGGTTTTTTCGTTCCGCGGAGATTTGCGGAGCGCCTCCAGGTCTGCCGGCGAAAAACGGGCCAGGGCCGACTTGGTAAATTCGTCAGCTTCGTCCAGTCGCCGCTTCAATTCGTCCCTTCCCAGACCCTTGATCTCGAACTCATCCTCCCGCACCCGCTGGGTGGGCTCGCCGAGGGCGACTGCGCCGATCCAATAGCGTTCGGCTGCCACGAGATGCACGATCAAAACGGAAACAGAATTCATTCCGGTGCCGGGAATCCAATCGAGCGCTTCGGTGGTCAGCCCGTCGAGCACCTTGGCGAGGTCGGCGTGGACCTCGCGGAATCGATCGGTGAGATCGTCGTAGAATGCAGTCACATTTCCCTCCCGGGTAAAAAGCTGTTTAGACCAGCTCACACTTCAGTACGGTCACGGCCTGGCCGGAGAGCTTGACGCGGTCGCCGGCCAGTCGGACGCGCAGCCTCCCGCCGCGGGCGGACGCCTGGTAGGCGTTCATTTCGGTCTTTCCCAGTTTTTTTGCCCAGTACGCCGTCAAGCAGCAATGTGCGGAACCGGTGACCGGATCTTCCGGGACGCCGACCGCCGGGGCGAAAAAGCGGGATACGAAATCGAAGGCGGGCTCGGACGATCTGGCGGTGACGATCGTCCCGCGTACGGGGAGTTTGCTGAGCGAAGTGATGTCCGGCTTCAGGCCCCGTACGATGGCGTCACTCTCCACTTCGACAAGATAATCGTCTGCATCCCGGCCGATGAACCTGGCGGCGACTCCCAAGGCCTCCAGCAGACCGGCGGGAGGCTCGACCGGCTTCGCCGGACGGGAGGGGAAATCCATTTCGATCCAGCCCCCGCGCTGGTCGGCGGTGAGTAATCCACTCAGGGTGTGGAACCGGGCTTGCTCTCCGGGCTTCAGTACGCCGGTTTCCCAGAGGCTGTGTGCACTTGCCAGGGTGGCATGCCCGCACAGCCTGACCTCCGCCGCGGGCGTGAACCAGCGCAAGTCGAATCCGTCCGCCTGAGGGACGAGGAAGGCCGTTTCGGAAAGATTCATCTCCCGGGCCACAGCTTGCACCCACGGGACCTCGGCGGATTTTGCCAGGATGCAAACTCCGGCTGGATTTCCGGCAAAGGGGTGGTTCGTGAACGCATCGACCTGATAAATGGTTTGAGACATAT
>DATJPX010000091.1:0-17247 GCA_035506155.1 Anaerolineales bacterium | reverse complement strand
CTGGCTTTCCCGGCGTTTCCATTCCTCCCGAGTTGCCTGATCGAAAGCGGTGCTATCGATCTTCAAGCCACATTCATTGTTGATCCTCTGGACGATTTTCGTCTTGGTTTCCGGTCGGATCTCGACCAGGGTATCTCCGAGATCGAAAAATACAGCCTTGATTTTATTTTCTCGAACGAATTCGAGGATATCCACCTCATTTCCTTTCAAGTCTTTGAAGATGATCCCTTGATGTTGCATGGCGCTCTCTCCTTTGGTGTCGGTCCATACTAGTCGAAAAGTGGCTTGCACGGTCCGACCGACTGCCCTGCGATCGACCGGCAGACGCGCAACTCCAGCCTGGGAAAATGGATACAGGCTGGCGAATGGAAGGCCTTTGCGAGGCGCGTCGAGTGAATGACATAAGGCTGTATGAACTGCATTTCGAACAAAGATGTTTATATTAAAAGCCTTTTCCAGCCGGAGCGGGCGGAGAATTTCCACGCTTTTTCCACACTGTTTCCGTCTGGAAAGGCATGGTTTGGCTTGTTGACGTGGTAATATCTATAGCGGAACTGGCTGGTAATCCTGATTATTTGGAATGCTGAATGATTTCTCCTGATATGCAAAGCTTCCCCTCGAAATGTCCTGCCTCCCGGCGTATGCGGCAACCCGCCACGGAATTACACACCTGCTTGGCATCGAGAGGCAAAGTAGGCTTGAAACCGGCCGTTTTCCTGGACCGGGACGGCACAATAAACGTCGAGAGGGGCTACATCACGGACCCGAAATTGGTTGAGCTCTATCCTGGTGTGGGAAAGGCATTGGGTGATCTAATTTCGCTTGGCTATCTGGTTGTCATTGTGTCCAATCAGAGCGCCATCGGAAGGCATTTGATGGATAATGAGCAGTTGGTCAGGGTGAATGAAAAGCTATGGGATCTGCTTGCGCAATCTGGTGCGCGGTACGATGCCTTGTATTACTGCCCCCATGCCCCGGAGGAGGCTTGCGAGTGTCGGAAGCCGAAGGCTGGTCTGATCTTGCAGGCGGCCTGCGATCTTCAGATCGATCTTTCGTCATCGTATGTCGTGGGAGACAAGTTGTTGGATGTCCAGGCAGGCCTAACGATTGGCTGCAGAACGATCCTCGTCCTTACTGGACATGGAGAAAAGACTTTTCAACAGTTGGGGATGGCTCGCATTCAGCCCGATTCTGTTCAAGAAAACCTGGACGGAGTCTTGGCATATATTGGCACTAATGGGAATCATAACTAGCAAGGCATGATGATTGCCGGTGGCGTGGGGAAAAGATCGATTGGTGGGTCCAGAATTTTTTCTGGCGTTGATAATCTGGCTACATCATAGCTCTGGCGGCAGCGAGATCGCCGGAATTTCTTCTTTCGCCAGCTCACGAGGGGAGAAAATCCCGGAAAGGATCAGCGTCCCCACGACCAGCCCCGCGCTGACCGGGTAGACCAGGGCCGGGTCACGCGTGTACAGTACACCTGCCAGCAAGGGCGCCAGGACCATGGCCAGCGAGCTGAAGGTCTCGGCCACGCCGTAAGCCAGGCCCATCTGGGCCGAATGGATCAACGGGCGGATCTGGGCGAAGGTCAGGGAACGCACCGAGCGGAAGCCGCCCAGCAGGAAGTAGCCCAGGGCGTACCAGGGCAGGCCGGTCCCCTGCCAGATGAACACGCAGAAAGCCGCCACGAGCACTTGGCCGAGCAGGAAGCCGATCCGGGCCGTGAGCTGTCCCAGGACAAGCGCAAGCACCGTGTTGCCCAGGCTGCCGACCGAGCCGAGCAGGCCGATCGACTCGAGCGACAGGCCGCGTTCGTTCTGCAGGAACTTGGGGGCGAGCGGCTGCGGCAGGTAGAGGACGAAAACCGTTAAGAAGATGAGACCCAGGAAACTGACGAAGCGCGGGTTTTCCCACAACCTGGCCGGCGGCGCGGCAGCGTCGTGCGCTTCGACCGGCTGGCCGCGCAGGAAGAACAGGATGACCGTCGAGACAATGAAGATGCAGGCTGCAACCAGGTAGACGGTCCGCAGGCCGGAGCGTTCGCCGATCCAGCCGCCCGAGACCGGACCGAGGACCGCCCCGAGGTTGTAGGCGGCCGAGATCAGCGTCAAGGCGCGGCCCGGGGAAAGATTCCCCCGCCCGGCGGTGACATAGCTGTTCAGCGGGGAGGAGACGAAGGCGGTCAGGCCGTAGAGCAGCGCCCCGACGATGAAGAGCGGCAGCGCCCGGGCCAGGTACATGATCCAGGTGGCCAGCAGGCCGGCCACCCAGGCGGCGATCAGCAGTGGCTTGCGCCCGATCCGGTCCGAGAGATAGCCGGCGGGGATGTGGGCGACCATCATTGCCAGCCCGAAGGCGCTGAAGACCGCGGCGATGGTCATCGTGTTTGCCCCCAGCTGTTGCAGGTAGATCGGCTGGAAGTAAATGAACATTCCCTCGCCGATCCCCCAGGTGAAGAGGGAAATGGACAACAGGACCAGGTCGAGCATCAGGCCGCCCCGGATACCCGCTGGATGAATTCTGCCGCCGCTTTGAAGACGGTTTCCTTCCGGGGTTCCTCGGTCATGACGTGCCCGCTGCCCTCGATCCACATCATTTTCTTGTCGGCCGTTCCCAGGCGGTCGTAGATCTGCTGCATGCTGTCCTTGATGACGTAGTCGTCGTCGTGCGAATGGATGAGCAGCACCGGCACGCGCACCTTCGGCAGGGCGGCCTTCATTTCGTCGATCAAATATTTCAGTTCCACCGCCGAGCGGACCGGGTTCATTGGGTAGGCGACGTGCTGCCGGTAGGCCGCCTGGTCGAACCAGCCGCTCCCCGGCACCTTGCCTTTGGGAAGGTAAGGTTTGACGTGACTGAGGAGGCTCACGGCCCAGACCGGCAGGGGCGAGGGCGGCAGGGCGGCCGGCGTGGACATAGCCACCACCCCGCGAACCGCCAGGCTGGCGGCGCTGGTCAGGGACAGAATCCCGCCCATCGACAGTCCTAAAAGGAAGACCTGGTCGGTGGCGGAGCGCAGCAGGTTGTACCCGTCCTCCACGGAGAGCAGCCAATCCTGCCAGCGCGAACGGATCATGTCCTCCGGCCGGGTGGCGTGCCCGGCCAGGCGCATCCCGCAGACGGTGTAGCCCTGGCGGTTGAGGTACTCGCCCAGCCAGCGGACTTCCTTGGGCGCGCCGGTGAATCCGTGCGTTACCAGGCAGCCGATGCGGGCGTTTCTGCCCTGGCCGGGGAAGAAGAAGGGCTCTGCGGTTGAAATCGTTTGGGGCATATTGAAATTATAACCTCGCCTGGACTGAGGCGGGGTTGGACGGAGTATTCATCGGAAAGGATGCCGAAGGAATTACAGCCGGATCCACGGCCGACCGAAGGTGAACGGCCAGGGGATGGCGACCAGCACGACCAGGATGGATAAACCGTAGAAGACGGCTGCCGTGCGGAACTTGAGCGAATCCCCCTCGGCTTTGCGGGCGCGACTGCGGCCGATATGGGCCAGGGCCACGGCGACCAGCATCAGGATCTCATGGAACAGGCTGAAGAAAAGCTGGGTCGGGTCGGAGAGGGCCAGGCTGAAATGCGCCAGGGCCGTCCGGACCAGCGGGCTGAAGATATAAAGCAGGATACCGATCAGTGCTTGGATGTCCATGGTGATGGTGAAAAATAAGCCCAGACGGTCGTCGAGGCGGGTCCAACTGCCTTTGCCGAGCCAACCCGCGAAGGCCTTTCCGAATGCCGCCAGGGCGGCGATCACCACCAGCCAGCGAACGATGGAATGAAAGCTGAGCAGGAAATTATACATATGGATCTCCCTTGGTCCCGTGATAAATTGGATATTTCCGGTAATATTATATCCTGCCCGCCCGTCGATTTCAAATCTTCGGCGAATCGAAACCGCGCCGGAGATCTCTTTCCGGCGCGGGGGTGAAAATCCTTCCGGAGGAAGAAACTCTTTACCGGCTGGAGGCCTTGAAGGCAATGTCGTCCTGGAAATCCGGCAGGGAGATCGTAATGGTATTGCCTTTGCGGGTGACGAAGACCGAGCCAAGCTGGGTCGTTCCGTCTTTCGTGCTGTAGAAGTCCACCCGCCAGCTGGCGGCCGTCCCTGGAACGGTGATGGTGACGGTTTGTTTGGAGATCAGCGGCTTCAGATTCCAGTTCGGCGGCTCGCAGGCCGCATCCCGATACCAGCCGAGCACCGTTTGTTCGTCTCCGAGCGCCGCGCCCCACACACCGGAGGTCGATATGGACGCGAGCGGCTGGAAACCGGAGAAGTCGATGCCATTGACGAAATTCACCGCCGGGAGCTCTTCGGTTTTATATTGTTGCATCCAGGGGACGCCCAGATTCTGGAAATAGATCCCGACGCCATCCTCCCACCACAGGGCGCGCCCGTTCATGGCGCCCGAGACGACCCCGGCCCAGATGGCGTGCCGGATGCCCCGTTCGGCATTCGCTGCGACGGTCAGTTTCCCGGTGGCGCTGTCGGGGGTAGCGGCGCTCAGACCGGATTCGCCGATCAGGAGCGGCCGGTTGTATTTCTTAATGGCGGCGCGCACCTGCGAGACGAGCGCCCGGTCCAGTTGGCCGGAGGGCGGGTAGGGATGCAGGTTGATGAAATCGATGTTCGCCTTGGCGTAGAAGTTCGGCCAGGCGCCGGTGTCGGCCAGCGAAGCGGTGACGAGATGCCCGCCCGGATCGGCCGCCCGCAGGCGGGCCGCGGCCGTGTTGACGAAGTCGATCCCGGTCGCTTCGGTGCTGCCGGAGGCCAGGTTGACCTCGGAGAAGATCTCCCAGCCGAGGATGTTGGGACGGCCTCCCCAGCGATTGACCAGCGCTTCCATCCAGGTCAGGTACTTGTCCCGGGTGGGCGAACCGCTCCTGAACAGCTCGCCCGGGGTCGCTGCCGGCCCGCCGTTGGCGGCGTTGAGCGGGTTGGATTTCCAGGTCGAGTAACCGGGCCCGGCATTCCAGTCGTACCAGGCGGAGAAGGTCAGCAGGACGTAGGTCCCGTCCGCCTCGGTCTTATCGAGGACCTGGTCCCAGTTGGCGGCCCAATTGGAGTCCACCCCGCCTGTGGATGTAAAGCCCATGCCCAGGCTGTCGAGCTGGATGCGGACGAAGCGGGTGCCGCCGGCCTTGCTCCAGTCCAGGATGGTGCTGTATTGAGGGACCTGGTAGCCTGCCACATTCCGGGAGAAAAGGAAGCCTGGCGTGCCATCGACGCTGAAATAGAAATCGCCCGCTTTGAGGGTCAGAGCCGGGAAGGGCGCCGGCGTGGCGGTTGCCGTCGGGCCGACAGTCGCAGTGGCCGTGGGTGGAAGGGTATCCGTGGGGAGGAGCGTGGAAGAGGCCGCGGCGGTCGGGATGGCCGTCGCTGGAGGCGTACAGCCTGTCACAACAAGGCCGATAAGGAGCAAGGCGAGGAGCTTTTCTTTCATGGCAGTCCTTTCAAATTGTCGTTTTGAATGGTCCGAGCTGGCAGGCTGGACTTTACCCGATCGATCGGTTCATTCCATAATGAAAGGGATTACCACTAATATCGGCCTCTTTCCCCGGCCAGGGGAGCATGGATTGTCGCGGTACAGATAAGCGTGCGAAAGTCAGCCTGGATGCCCGGGCTCGTCGTCCTCGTGTTCGGTCAGGACTGCATTGTGTAAGCCGCGCGTCCAGGCCGGCTGGAGTTTGGCGATCTGCCAGTAGACCGGGCAGTCCGGGTCGTGAGCGCCCGGCAGGTAGCCGGCCGAGACCAGCAGCTCCTTGACGATTTCCCCGCCGGTAAAAACGAAAGTCTTCTTGAACAGTTTGGTCCATTCCTCCAGGCTGAGCGGATGGTGGGCATCCAGCCAGCCTTGGAAGGAGCCGAACTCGCCGCGCAGCCCCTGGATGCGCCGGGCGTTCTCGATTACCGCATTCACCTTGAGTCGGTTGCGGATGATCCCGGCATCGGCCAGGAGCCTAGCGACCTCCGCCTCGCCGTAGCCCGCCACGCGATCCACGTCGAAGCCTTCGAAGGCCCGGTGGAAGTTGTCCTTGCGCTTCAGCATCAAGATCCAGGACAGCCCGGCCTGGTTGATCTCCAGGGCGAAGCGCTCCAGCAGGGCGGCATCGTCCGTAAGAGGAAAGCCATACTCGTGATCGTGGTAGTCCTTGTTGAGCAGGTCTTCCTGGTGCTCGTTGACGTACTGGCAGTAGCTGGTCATGATTTGCCCTCGTCCAGGAATGCCTCCAACCGCTCGAGCGCTTCGGGCATGTTCCTGCGGGCATAGCCCAGGCGGAAGTGGTTGCCGGGATGGTCGTACATCGTCCCGGGCAGGAGCAGGACCCCGGATCCGGTCACCAGCCGATGGCAGAACTGCTCGACGTCCTCCCCGAGCAGCTTCGGGAAAGCGATCGGCCCCGCCTTGGGCCGGACCCACTCGAAGCGTTCGCCGCGGGCGGCGAAGAATTTGCCCAGCCGGGACAGGTTATCGCGGATGATCCCCAGGTTGCGGGCGGCCAGGGCCTCACGGTGGCGCAGGGCCAGTTCGGCCAGGAATTCGCTCGGGGCGCTGTTGCAGATGGTGGTGTAGTCCTTGAGCGCCGCCATACGGGTGTGGACCTGGAAGTTTTGGGTGGCGATCCAGCCGATGCGCAGTCCCGCCAGGCCGTAGGTCTTGGACATCACCCCCAGCGAGACGGCGGTCGGGTTGAGGTCGCAGGCTGCCGGGAGCCGGTCGGCGGGATCGTATTCCAGTTCGCGGTAGACC
Organism: Anaerolineales bacterium; assembly: GCA_035506155.1. Lineage (GTDB taxonomy): Bacteria > Chloroflexota > Anaerolineae > Anaerolineales > Villigracilaceae > UBA877. The sequence goes on along the minus strand of DATJPX010000091.1, from coordinate 10,498 downwards.
TCGTCGGAGAAGAGCAGGATGCCCTTCTCCCCGGCCAGTTCATTCAGCGCCCGGAAATCCGTCCGGGGCATCAGGAAGCCGGTCGGGTTGTGCGGCGTGTTGACGATGATGGCTTTGGTGTTCGGGCGCAGGCTGCGTTTGAGCTCTTCCAGGTCGGGGGCCCACCCGTTTTCCGGCCGGGCCTCCCAGCGGGTCAGCTCGCAGCCGATCTCGCGGGCCACTTCGAAGAGCGACTGGTAGCACGGCCAGTGGACGATCACGTGGTCGCCGGGCTGCAGCACGGCGTGCATGAACAGGAAGATGGCTTCCTCCGCCCCGCTGTGGACAAGCACCTGCTCCGGGCGGATGTCGGTATAGATCCGCCCGATCTCCGCACGCAGGGAGGGCGCGCCGGGCGACTCGGTGTAGCCAAGCCAGTGGCGCTTGAAGCCTTCGTCCGCCCCGGGCTCGAGGGCGAGCAGGTCGCCCACCGAGAGCGATTCGCAATCCGAGCTGCACAGCAGGTACCGGGCGCTGAACTCGTAACGGGCGAAGTAGCGCTCCAGCTTGAACGGGGGGAGCGGCATGGTCAGTTTACGACCTTGGCCCACGAGCCGTTCGGGTAGATGTATTTCAGGTCCTGCGGGTCGACTTTCAGCGAAAGCTCCTTGCCCTGCTCGACGAATTCCAGCGATTCCCTGTCGACCAGCCAGGTGACCTTGGCGGGATAGGCCGGCGTGCCGGGGGTATGGACTTCGAGCTGCATTTCGACCCGCGCCACGCCCAGGGAGCTGACCGTCCCGGCCTCGGCGCTGAGGATCTTCGCCCAGGCCCAGACGGACCGCTCCAGGCGGGTGCGGTCGTCGACCGGGGTCTTCTTGGCCTTGCGCGGCCGGCGCGAGCGCAGGAAGAAAAAGGTCAACAGGCCGATCGTCAGCATGGGCAGGAGGATGACCAGGGTTTCACTCATAACAAACCTCGCAATGAATCAGATTAGGTCAATCGTTACGTGCGAACAGGCGGGCGTAACCATCGTAGGGGGCCAGCGGGATGATCTCGAATTCGATCAGACCGGCTGCGGCCAACGGCAGGCCGGACAGAAGCCGCTGGGCTTCCCCGAGGGTACCACATTCCAGCGTGAGCACGGCGGTGTGTTGGCGGGCGTCGAAATGAACCTCGCGCAGCACCCCGGACTGCTGCAACTCCCAGACCCGCCGGGCCTCGTCCTTCAGGAGAGGCTGGAATTTTTCGGCGGTCGCGCCGGGGAGTTCGCGTTCGAGGGCCAGAATCTTCATGCCAGTTGCCTCTTACGGAGTGGTCCGCCCGAAGGCACCCAGTTCGACGTAGTACCAGGTGCCGCCCCTGCGGGCGAAAAAGGCGACCATGTTCCGCGCCATCTTCGGGTTGAGCGTGGCGGCGCTGCAGCAATTGTAGTGCGGGAGCTCGTCGTAGCCGAGCGTAATCTGCTGGCCGTCGTAATTTGCGTTTATTTTATCGTCCTGCTTGGAGAAATAGAACGGCTTGCCGTCCAGCAGCTGGAAACCGAAGGCCTCCTGGTAGCCGGACTGGCGGTTGAGCAGGATGCCGTCGACCGTAATCTGTCCGGCCGCCTGGCTGTCGATCTCGTTGCCGGTCTGGCGGTTGGTGACGTAGGCGGTTTCGAGCGCCCAGTGACCGGCGTAGGTCCACAGGCCGCGCAGGGAACCGATCGGGCTGCTGTTCCCGACCGGGACCCGGTAGATGAGCTGGCCGTTGCGGGTCACGGTCACGCTGACGGGAGCGAGCGGGTCGGCTGGATCGTCGGCCCAGGCAGCCAGTTGGTCCGGGCCCAGGCTGGCGCAGAGTGCCAGCCGGTTATCCACCGTGCAGGAGCCGCCCAGGGGAGAGATGGCCTGGGCACGTTCGGCGGCGCGCACGGCCAGGATGGCCTCCTGTGATCCCTGGGCGAAATCGAGCTGGGAGTACTCGGCCTCCGGCCGCTTGGTCAAGGCGTGCTCCTCGACGCTTAGTCCCGCCGGGAACGGCGCGGAAGGCGCCGCGGAAGTGCAGGCGGCCAGGAGAAAACAGCCGAGAAGGAGGATGATTTTTTTCATATATTGCCCCGAAGTACGAGAGGCTGGCCCTTTCAGCCGACCTGCTGCAGCTCGCGCGGCAGGTCGCTCAGGCATTCCGCGCCATCCGGGGTGATGACCACGTTGTCCTCGATGCGCACTCCGTTGCGACCTGGCAGGTAGATGCCTGGCTCGACGGTGTAGGTCATGCCCGGCTCGAGCAATTGCGGGTTGTCGCCGCGCATGTACGGGTCCTCGTGCGGTTCCATGCCAATGCCGTGGCCGGTGCGATGGGTGAAGTATTGCCCGTACCCGGATTTATCGATGACCGTCCGGGCGGCCTTGTCCACCTCGGCGGCCGGGGAACCCGGTTTGGATGCGGCCCGGCCGGCCGCGTTGGCCTGCTGGACGATGCGGTGGATCCTCTCGCACTCCTCGTCCACCTTGCCGACCGCGAAGGTGCGGGTCAGGTCGGAGATGTAACCGTCCACGCTGGCGCCCCAGTCGATGACCAGCAGGTCGCCGGCCTGGAGCTTGCGTTCCGAGGGGACGGCGTGCGGGTTGGCGCTGTTCGGCCCGCTCGAGACGATCGGGGCGAACGGCATTTCGGACTGCGAGCCGTGTTTGAGCAACTGGACGACCAGCTCGGCGGCGATCTCCTTCTCGGTCCGACCGGCCTGGATGAATGGGAGGGTCGCCAGGAGGGCATCCTGGGCCACCTTGACGGCGGCGCGCATGGCCGCCAACTCGTCCGCGTCCTTGCAAACCCGCAGGCGGCCGACGACCTCGGTCGCGTCCGCAAAATCCGGGCGGGAGGGCGCCTCCAGCGCCGCTTCCAAAAACCGCAGCTCGAGCAGGCGGATGTGGAGCGGCTCGACGCCGATTCGTTTGCCCTCCAGCCCGAGGGACCGGGCGGCGGCGCGGAAGACGGCGTTCCAGTCGGCCGGGTTCTCGCCGTAGGGGAAGGCCTTGACCTCGAAGGGCAGGTCCCTCACTTTGAGCATTTCCAGCTCGGGCAGGACCAGCGCCGGGGCGGAATCCGGGGTGAAGAAGGCCACCGTCGGGCGCTCCATCAGGTGGAAGTGCAGACCGGTCAGGTAGACCAGGCTGGGGCCTGGGTTGAGGGCCAGGGCATCCAGGCCGGAAGCTTTCAGGGAGTCGCTGAGACGGGTGAGGCGGGGAGTTGTCATGGGTTCACCAGGGAGAAACGCAGGATGGAAAGGATAAGGCGGGCCGGTCGATCAGCGGTCGTTCAGGGTCAGGCGGTGGTGCTGCTTGACGAACGCCACCTTGAGGAACCAGTCCACCAGGCCGGGGAAGAGCGTATCGAAGCCGATGACCGCCCGGTAATACCAAGGGATGACCAGCGAGCGGCGTGGGTGTTTGGCCAGGCCGACGATCCGCCGGGCGACGTATTCGGAGCTCATCGAGAGCCACTTTGGCAGCTTGAGGCTGGCCTTGGCGGCATTGTTGCCGGAGTGCTGGCCGAACTCGGTCTCCGCCGGCCCGGGATAGATCCCGGAAACCCGGATGTCGAAGGGCGCCACCTCCCGCCGCAGGGCGTCGGTGAAGCCGCGCACGCCGTACTTGGTGGCGGCGTAGATGGTGTAGAGCGGCGCGGCGATCAGCCCAGCGACCGAGGACATGTTGATGATATGGCCCTCCCGGCGGTTCAGCATATGCGGCAGGACCGCCCCGGTCACCTCGATCACGCCGCGCAGGTTGACGTCGATCTGGGTGGCGATGTCCCGGTCGGGGCTGAGATTCTCCAGCCAGTCCAGGCGGCCGAAGCCGGCGTTGTTGAAGAGGATGTCGATCTGACCGTAGACATCCAGGACGGTCTTGACCATCAGGTCGATCTCGGGGCGCTGGCTGACATCCACCGGCACGGCCAGGGCTTCCCCGCCGTGTGAACGGATCTCGTCCATCAGGGCCTGCAGCCGGTCCACGCGGCGGGCGGCCAGGACGACGACGCAGCCCTCCCCGGCGAACAGCCGGGCGGCGTCCGCCCCGAAGCCGGAGGATGCTCCCGTGATGAGGACGACTTTCCCTTTCAATGATTTCGACATGCTGGCTCCTGACCGGATAGGGATAAACCGAATTTAAGTGCAGGCATAGGAATAAAAACGAATGACGCGAATATTATTGTATCCTATTCGCGTCATCCTTGATTAATCTTCCGGCTCTTCCCCGGATTCATCCGGGCGGCGGCGTGGACGGGGCGGTTCGAGCACCGGTTCGGCCGCCAGGGCGATCTCGAGCACCTGGTCCATGTGCTGGATCGGGATGATCTTGAGATCCTCGCGGACCTTCTTGGGGACGTCCACCAGGTCCTTGATGTTCTTCTCCGGCACCATCACCACTTTCAGCCCGGCCCGGTGGGCCGCCAGGACCTTTTCGCGCAGGCCGCCGATCGGCAGGACCCGCCCGCGCAGGGTGATCTCACCGGTCATGCCGACTTCCTTGTAGACCGGCCGGCCGGTCATGGCCGAGATCAAGGCCGTCGCCAGGGTGATGCCGGCCGAGGGGCCGTCCTTCGGGATGGCGCCCTCGGGCATGTGGACGTGGATGTCCATGCGCTCGAAGACTTCCCAGTCGATCCCCAGCCTGGCGGCCCGCGATTTGACGTAGGTCAGGGCGGCCTGGCCGGATTCCTGCATGACGTCGCCGATCTGGCCGGTCATCTGCAGGGTGCCCTTGCCGTCCAGGATGGCCACTTCGATCGACATGATCTCGCCGCCGTTCTCGGTCCAGGCCAGGCTGGTGGCCACGCCCACTTCGTCCTGGCGCTCCGCCTCGGTCTGGAAGAACTGCTGCGGGCCGAGGAATTTCTCGACCAGCTCCGGGGCGACCACGGTCGGGTAGCGCTTCTCTTCGGCCTTCCAGCGGGCCACCTTGCGGCAGATGCGCCCGATCTCGCGCTCCAGGTTGCGCACGCCGGCCTCGTAGGTGTATTCCCGGATCAGGCGCTGGATCGTCTCGGGCGGGAACTGCAGGCCGAGCGATTCGATCCCGGTCTCTTCGAGTTGGCGGGGAATCAGGAATTTGTCGGCGATGATCAGCTTCTCTTCCTCGATGTAGCCGGGGAACTCGATCACCTCCAGCCGGTCCAGCAGGGCCGGCGGGATGGTCATCAGGGTGTTGGCGGTGGTGATGAACATGACCTTCGAGAGGTCGAAATCCAGCTCGAGATAATGGTCGGAGAAGGCGTGGTTCTGCTCAGGGTCGAGCACTTCCAGGAGCGCCGAAGACGGGTCGCCGCGAAAGTCCTGGCCGAGCTTGTCGATCTCGTCCAGCATGAAGAGCGGATTGGCGGTGCCGGCCCGCTTCATGGTCTGGATGACCCGCCCGGGCAGCGCGCCGATGTAGGTGCGGCGGTGGCCGCGGATCTCGGCTTCGTCCCGCACCCCGCCCAGCGAGACGCGCACGAATTTGCGCCCGAGGGCGTCGGCGATGGACTTGCCCAGGGAGGTCTTGCCGGTTCCGGGCGGGCCGACGAAGCACAGGATCGGCTGGCGCTCCTTCTTTGGCTTCAGCGAGCGCACGGCGATGTACTCGAGGATGCGCTCCTTGGCCTTCTTCAAGCCGTAATGGTCGCGCTCCAGGGTGCGGGCGGCGTGCCTGACGTCCAGGTTGTCCTCGGTCATCGCCTTCCAGGGCAGGTCGAGGATCCAGTCGATGTAGGTGCGGATGATGCCCACTTCGGGAGCCATCGGCGGCATCTGGTTCAGCCGTTCCATCTCCTTCAGGACGGTGGCGTGTGCCTGCTCGGGCAGCTTGGCGGCGTCGATCTTCTTCTTCAGGTCGTTCAGGTCGCGGGTGAAGATGTCGCTTTCGCCCAGCTCGGTCTGGATCTGGCGCATCTGCTCGCGCAGGTAGTACTCACGCTGGCTCTTGTCCACTTCATCCTGGACGCGGGTGTGGATCTCGTCCTCCAGCTCGAGCACGTCGAGCTCCTGGGCCAGCAGCTTGTTGATCCGCTGCAGGCGCTGGCGGGGGTCCTTCATAAGAAGCAGCTGCTGGCGCTCGGTCAGGTTGATCGAGACGGCGGTGGCGATCATGTCGGCCAGCCAGCCCGGCTCGGAGATGTTCATGGCGAACAGGTGGGCTTCCTCGGGGATGGCCCGGTCGAGCTGGACGCAGCGGTCGAACTGGTCGAGGGCGCTGCGCATCAGGGCCTGGGTGGTCTTGTCGGCCAGGGTCGGTTCGACGACCACCCGGGCGCGGACCTTGAGCACCGGGGTCAGGCGGGTGAACTCGATCACCTCCACCCGCAGGCGCCCCTGCACCAGGGCCGAGGAGGAGCCGTCTGGCATGGAAAGCAGCCGGCCGACGGCCAGCTCCACGCCGATCGGCAGGAAATCCTGCGGACCGGGGTCTTCGACCTCCGGGTCGCGCTGGGTCAGGCCGATGACGGTCAGGTCGTGCTCGTGGGCTTCCTGAATGGCCAGGAGCGAGTTCTGGCGCGCCACGAAGACGGGCGTGACCATGTGCGGGAAGATGACGATATCCCGCAGCGGCAGGACCAGCGCCTCGATGCAGCCGTTCTCATCGGGCGTCTGGTTGGGCACGCGGTAGAGCTCTTCGGTGCGCTGGGTCAGCGCCATGTTGAAGGAATCTTCTTCCTGAAAGGACCAATCGTTTTGGGTCATCATTTCTCCGTATGGGCCGACCGATGTGTCGGCCCGGGGCGGACACGCAGGTCCGCCCTTACGCTTTTTTCTGCTTTTTTTCCCAGGCCGTCTTGACCTCGGCGGTGACGAACATGCTGCCCGCCGACAGGACGACCTGGCCGGTCTTTTCGGACAGTTCCAGGGCCCGGGCCAGGGCCGCCTCGACAGGCGCGACCGCCTCCGCCGGGATGCCCAGTCGGGCCGCCGTCTCGACGATCATCTCCGGCTCGAGGGCGCGCGGGTGGACGGCTTTGGTCGCCAGGAGGCGGGCCAGCCGGGGCTTGAGCGCTGTCAACATCCCGGCCACGTCCTTGTCTTCCGAGGAGCCGAAGATCAGGTCGACCTGCCGGCCGGGGAAGTAATCCTCCAGCGTCCGGTCGAGCTTCTCGAACGAGTCCAGGTTGTGGGCCGAGTCCAGCACCACCGGCGGCTCGCGGCGGACGACCTCGAAGCGACACGGCCAGCAGACCCGGGCGAAACCGGCCTGGATGGCCTCGTCCGGGATCTCCAGCCCGCAGGCGCGCAGCGCGGCGTAGGCCGTGGCGGCGTTGACCAGCTGGTGGGTCCCCAGCAAGGGGAGCGTGAGTCTAACGGGTTTTGTCCCATTCGTCCAGACCTGCAGGGACTGTCCGTCCAGCGAATGCTCGCCGGCTTCATAGAAAATGTCCCGGCCGACCAGGGTCAGTGGGGAGTTGCGCTCCGCCGAGACCCTTTCCAGGACGGCCAAGGCTTCGTCGACCTGCGGCGAGGAGACGGTCGGGAGGCCGGGCTTGATGATCCCGGCTTTTTCCCCGGCGATCAGGGTCAGGGTATTGCCGAGCACGGCCATGTGGTCGTACGAGAGCGAAGTGATGACGGCGACGCGCGGCGTCACCACATTGGTGGCGTCCAACCGCCCGCCCAGGCCGACTTCGACGACCGCCGCGTCCACCTTTTGCCCGGCAAAGTAAAGGAAGCCCAGGGCGGTGGTGATCTCGAACGTGGTCAGCTTAGGGACCTTCTCCACGGCTGGCTTGATCCGCTCCACCAGCTCGACCAGCCCAGCGTGCGAGACCGGCCGCCCGTCCACCTGGATGCGCTCGGTGAAATCCTGCAGGTGGGGCGAGATGTACAGGCCGGTCCGGTAACCGGCCGCCTGGAGCGCCGAGGCTGCCAGGGCCGATGTGGAGCCCTTGCCCTTCGTCCCGGCGACGTGAATGACCGGGTAGGCTTGGTGCGGGTTGTCGAGCAGCTCGAGCAGGGCGAACATGCGGTCGAGGTGGAACTCGGCCTTCGCCAGCTCGGAGGATTTTTTCAGGCTATAATCGACGAAGGAATACAGGTAATCGAGGGCCTGGTTGTAGGCGGTTTCAGTGTCCATAAAGTGAAGGCATTGTAAATCGTAAATCGGGTTTCGTAAATCGTCATTCGTCAATGAATGTGTGTAAATCCTCAATGACCGCCATCCTCATTTTGCGGTCCTGATCAGCCCCAGGAAGGATAACGAATGTCGAAAAAACTCGGATCGATGCTCTTCCTGATCGTCCTCCTCTTTTCGGCCTGCTCCCCGGCTGCCACGGTTGCGCCGACCTCGACCGCCGTCCCGCCCACCGCGACCGCCACAGCCCTGCCGACGGCGAATCTAACCCAAGCCGCATCCCTGTTTAGCGGCCCGGGCAACGCCGATTTCGACTCCCTGGCGGCCCTGCCGGCCGGGACGGCTGTCACCCCGCTGGCAACCTATGCGGATTTCGTCCAGGTGAGCGCCTCCGTCGATGGGCAGGAGGCTGTCGGTTATGTATGGAAGAATACGCTGGCATCCCTCCCGAGCGGATTGCCGGATCTGGCCGCCGACCAGGTCCCCTGGGCTCCGCTCTACCTGCCGGAATGTTCTCCGGGGACGTTCGACGCTGCGCACGACATTGTCACGTTCGCCAACCCGGGCGATGGATATTCCGACACGGAAAGCAGTGCGATCTCCCTGACCGAGCCGCTCCGTATTTCGGTTGGAGGCATGACTTCCGACCCTGGGAATGCCGCCCCGGCGATTAAGGTGCTGGGCATCCCGGAACCCGCCAGCGGGGATTGGTGGAGCGGCATCACCCGCCTGGATTTCGGATCCAGGAACGGCGAGTATTTTCTCGGGATCCGGGACGGCAGCATGGCGGACGACGGGTTTTATTTGGACCTTTCCGTCAAGTCCGACCAGGCCATCCAGGTCTGGTTCGACCAACCCGAGGGCAAGAGTCTTCGCATCCTGGACGGGAATGGCAGCCCGATCCAATCCATCGATCTGACCGCCACTCCCGGGCTGCACCTGCCGAACGGGCTCTTTCCAAACGGCGTCGTCTACATCGGCACGACGATGCCGCCGAAATCCACCTTCACCATTTCACAGCTCCGGATCGGGGTGGAAGCTTCCGGAAAATGGGATGACTTGCAGAACGGGTATTATTCCGAGCCTGGTCTGGCCGCGCTGGCCGCTCCGCGGCATATCACCATCGGGACGGAATTCCAAATCAACTCCACTTCCGACCCGCGTTACTGCCGGACCATGCGGCGGGATTTCGACCTGGCCGTCCTGAGCGAGTTCTCCTGGCCGGGCATGTGGCTCGGGCCTGGCCAGTACGATTTCAGCGCCCTCGACCGGGCCGTGGATTATGCCAGCCGCCGGGGCTGGCGCATCCGCGCTTCGCATCTGTTGTGGGGCGCGCCGGATGCCATCCCGGACTGGTTGAAGAACGGACGCTACACGCGGGATCAATACATCCAACTGATGCAGCAGTACATCCGGGATGTCGTCGGGCGGTACAAGGGGCGCGTCCAGGAGTGGAGCATTGCCAACGAAGCCACCAACCGCTCCTTCTATCCTGGAGGGGATTTCTGGGGAGAAAAAATCGGGCCGGAGTACATCGCCATCGCGTTCCGGACCGCCCGGGAGGCCGACCCGAACGGCGTCCTGATCTTCAACGACGACAACAACCAGGCCCCCCAGGACCCAAACAGCGCCCGGGTGGTGGATAAAATGTACGCCACCGTCAAGCAGCTCAAGGCCGACGGGGTGCCGATCGACGTGGTTGGCATGCAGATGCATCTTTTCCTGCCCTGGAACAGCCCGTTCCAGCCGAAGAAAGCCGACGTGATCGCCACGATGCAGAAATTCGCCGGCCTGGGCGTACGCATCTACGTCACCGAATTCGACGTCGACCTGGCCCGGCAAAAAGGCGACCAGGCCGAGAAGTGGTCGCTCGAAGCCACTATCTACGGCGATATGATGGAAGCCTGCCTCGAGTCGGGCGTCTGTGACAGCTTCAGCACCTGGGAGTTTTCGGACGCCCTCTCCTGGATCACCTGCGATACTTCCGGGTGTGTGCAGGACAAAAACGCCGACCCTCTTCCCTTCGATGCCAATTATGTCCCCAAGCCGGCTTATTTCGCCGTTCGGGACGCCCTGCTGAACGATTTCACGCTCGTCCCGATGCCCACCCCGACAAAATGATCGGCATCCTCTCCCTCCACCTGCACTTGCCCGGTTGTTCCTCGCTGAAAGAGAAGCGCGGCCGGATCAAGCCGCTCCTGGCGCGCCTGCACCGGGAGTTCAACGTCTCGGTAGCCGAGATGGATATGCAGGATAAGTGGAAGGAAACGGTCCTCTCGTGCGCCATGGTGGGGAACGAGAACGCTCCCCTGCAGCAATCCCTGCAGGCCGTCGCCGAGTGGGTCGAGCGGAACTGGCTGGATATTACGGTGATCGAAAACCATATCGAATTATTTTAGGGGCCGACCTGGGTCCCCTTCGGGGATGCTTCGCGATGT
>DATJPX010000090.1:0-32746 GCA_035506155.1 Anaerolineales bacterium | reverse complement strand
AATCGAGTAGGGAGCGGTGACTAGCCGCCCCCTCTCACACCACCGGACATGCGGGTCCGCATCCGGCGGTTCAATAAGAATAACGAAGTTTGAAGTATCGTGTTGCAATGCTTTCCAGCCCTGTGTTTTGCCAGTAGGCATTACTCAGGGCTTCGTTTATCACGGGTGTCAGGGACATACGCCAGGGACTTCTCCCAATCGCTCCAAGTGCGGCTCGTTCCGGGGGTATTCCTAGTTTCACCAGTTCCCGGTAGCGTGTCGTTCCATGTTTCCAGCGTTTCCAAAGCATCTGTCTCAGTCTCCGTCGAATCCATCCGTCCAATCCTTCAAATACACTCGGGGTGTCCGCCAGTCGAAAATAGCCGATCCACCCTCGAATGTATCGGTTGATCTCGCCCACGATATCTTCCAATTTCCCTGAGCGCGTTCGCCGGGTCAGGTCGCGTATCTTCTCCATAAAGCGTTCCTTCGTCCGGTTCGCTATGCGGATCAGTACATCTCCCTGCCGTTGGAAGAAACTGAACCCCAGGAATTTCACCCGGTTCGCTTTTTCCACCTTGCTCTTCTTCGGGTTCACCTTCAACTTCAACTTCTTCTTCAGATACTCTGTCACACTTTCCATCACCCGTTCCCCGGCTCGCTGCGTTTTCACATAGATGTTGCAGTCATCTGCATAGCGCACAAACTTGTGCCCACGCCCTTCCAGCTCCCTGTCCAGATCACTCAGCATGATGTTGGATAGCAGTGGTGACAGAGGCCCACCTTGCGGCGTCCCTTCTTCCGTCTCCACCACTACTCCATTGATCATCACGCCACTGTTCAGGTACGCCCGGATCAGTTTCAGCACACGCTTGTCTTTCACCACTCGCGCCACTCTCGCCATTAACATATCGTGGTTCACCCGGTCAAAGAATTTCTCCAGGTCGATATCCACCACCCATTCGTAGCCTTCTTGGATGTACTCCTGGGATTTCTGCACGGCTTGTTGCGCGCTCCGCCCGGGTCGAAACCCGTAGCTGTACGGTGAAAACACCGCTTCGAACATCGGCGTCAGCACTTGCGCTATGGCCTGTTGGATCAGCCGGTCCAGCACTGTCGGTATCCCCAACTGCCTCACCCCTCCATCTGGCTTCGGTATCTCTACCCGCCTCACGGGGCTTGGCCGATACTTCCCGCTTTCGAGAGCCTCTCGCACCTCCTTCCAGTGCTCCTTCAGGTAGCCCGCCAGGTCTTTCGCTTCCATCCCGTCTACCCCGGCTGCTCCTTTGTTCCTCTCTACTCGCTTCAGTGCAGTCTGCAGGTTCTCCCTTGCGAACACTGCCTCCCACACTGCCTCGTCGGATTTTCCGCTGTCTTGTGCCGGGGACGGCTCGGCGCTCTGCTCCATTCCCACAGGCTTCACCTGCTTCGCTGGTTCAGTAGTCCCGCTTTCCTTGGGCTTCTGCCTTCTCCGTTCGTCCCTCGAACTGCTCACCGTACTCATCCTCTCATTGTTCGGCCCTTCCCAGCGGATCCTTTCGCCTAGCTGGTTCTACGGCCTCGGCTGACTCCTGCCGTCTCAGTCTGACCTCTCGATCAGGGTTACCTTCCGGCTTGTCGGCAGGTCTCCCCAGGTAAGTTCGTTGACTTTCCCTGCACGCTTGCCCAATTTACCGCTTCGGCTCTTGATTGCTCGGGCTTCGTTGTCTCTAGCCAACTCGCCCTGCCTCACGGCCTCTTATTGGGTTCGTGTTCCTCAAGCCGCAGGTTTGCTTCCGGCTTCCTCCAGACCCCACCTCGCGGTGACGCCCTTGCCTTCCGCTAGCAGTTGGCGCAATCTCCCCTGCAAGAGACTTTCACTCTCTAGTCAACGCCCATGCTGGGCGCACTAAACAAAAATCCCGGCGCAGGCCGGGATTTTTCATTTCTTCAGCATGGACCGCATCTGATTGCAGCGTTCGCAGTCCTCCCGCTGGCAGAGCAGCGCCAGCGGGTCGTTCTTGATCATCGCAATGACCACCTTGAAGAGCGTCCGCAGGGGCACGGCCTGGACCAGGGCCTTCCCGACCTGGGCCCGCCGGGTGAACTTGTCCATCTCCGGGGCGACCGCCTGGAAGCCGGCCGAATCGCCCGGGAACCCCGGGCACTCGACCACCCCGGCGGGCGTCAGGGCCCAGCGCAGGAATTGCTTGCGCCCGGCCAGCTTTTCGGCGTAATGGATGCTGGTGTTGACGGTATGGTCCACGCCCAGCAGCACGGCCCAGCCGTTCTGTTTTTCGAGCTCCCCGAGCGGGGCCAGCGAAGTGAGCAGTGACTGGCTCGCCAGGATCTTCTCGGCGTTGATCCCGGCAAAGGACTGGATCGGGTGCATCGAGCGCCTGGCGAGCGGGTGCCGTCGCAGCGTTTCGGGGAGGATGCCCATCAACGGGTCGGCGGGCATGTCGGGCGTGAAGAACTCGGCCATGGCATTCAGGTCCCGGCCGGAACCGTAGACGAGGGCATTCTCCTGCGGGCCGACGGGCGGGGTGATCATGGTCTTGTAGGTGAAGGTCGGCATCACGATCGTCTTGAAGACCGCCATCAGGGCAGCCAGGACCGTCTCAGGTCCATCCTCGACCGGACCGAAGGCCGAAAGCGAAGCGTGGACGATCACCGGGCTGTTGCCCAACTTCAGGTCCCGGAAACCCCGCTGAAGATCCTGCTCACTGACGGTCATTTCCCGCAAGCCTCCAGGGCAGCCTCCGCCGAGTCGACCAGGACCACTTTCACCCCGAAGCCGGAGAACTCCTCTTCGGCGGCTTTTGCCAGCGCCGCCAGACCGGCCTTGCTGGCCAGGTAAGCCGCCCGCCGTCCCGTCCCCTTGGGGCGTGCGCCAGCCAGCACGATGGTCCCGCCGCCCTTCTCCTTCATGATCCGCCCGACCGACTGGGCCAACAGGAACGGCCCCGACAGGTTGACGTCGAGGGTGCGCTGCCAATCCCATTCGTCCATCTCATAGACGGTCTTCTGCGGCTCGACCTCGGCGCAGTTGACCAGGGCGTCGATCCGCCCGAAATCGTCCAGCACCTGGTTGAGCAGGGTCTGGACCGGCATCTTCTTGGCCACGTCTTCCACATAACCCTTGACCCGCCCCCCGGCCGCGGTAATCCGGGCGACCGTCTCGTCCAGATTGATTGGGGTGACGTCATCCGCGGCCACGCAGGCGCCGCGGGCGGCCAGGGTCTCGGCCACGAGGCGGCCCATGCCCTTGCCCGCCCCGGTGACCAGTACGACTTTATCCTTGAGATTCACCATTGTCTCTCCCAACCTGCTTTACGGATTGCAAACCGGCGTGACATTGCCGTTGGTCGCCGCGTTGACCGGCAGGCCCAGGTAGGGCGAGGGGTCGAGCGTGTTGCGGATGTCCAGCTCGTTACGAAAGCCGCCCCGACCGTCGTCCATGTCGACGGAGAAGTGCAGGTGTACGCCCGTCGGGCTATCCGGGTCGCCGGTGTAATCCCCCTGGTAACCGAGCAGCGTCCCGGCTTCGACGTACTTCTCGCTCGTCCCGGGCGGGAAAGCGGACGAGATGAACGAGTCGCCGTTCGGATCGGCCATGTGGGTGTAGTAAAGCCAGATCTGCCGCCCGGGCTGGAGCGGGTCTTCGGGGATGCGCAGGATCACGGCCGACTTCCAGGTCGGAAGGCGGGTCAGGTAGCCGGGATAGGCCGCCACGACCGGGGTCTTGCCGATGCCGGTCCCGCCGAAGATGTCCAGCCCCTGGTGGAGCTTGCCGATCTGGAACGAGTCGCCCCACAGGAAGCCGATGTAGCCGTCCGTGGGCATGACGAAGGGGGCGTCCCCGCAGCGCGTCCCGGCGTGGATCATCCAGTCGGGGTGGGCATCGGGGTGGCCCAGCCACTCGCCGAGCCGGGCGCTCCGCCAGAAAGTGCGGGTTCTCGGAAAATAGACGTTCCGGTAAAGGTAATACCCCGCGCCGGCCAGGATGCCGAGCAGGATGACCGCCAGGAGCCAGCGTTTGTCCATGGAACGAATTATACCCTGCCACTCCAGCCGGCAACCCGCCGGCAATGTTCGCCGTCCCGCAGGCCGATTCCAGGAAAATCTAACAAAAAACCTACCTTCCTTTTCCGGATTTCTTACACTCGGCCGGTATGATAGGCACAATTCAATCGAACATCATCCGAAAGGAGTTCCAAAATGACTTACTACATTGCCCCTTATCGTATGGCCCGCCGCTGGGCCCAGCTCGCCGATACCCAACCCGATTACGACTTCAGCCTGCCCGTCGACGTTCGTGAGGAAGAGGATGCCTATGTCATCCACGCCCTCGTCCCCGGGCTGAAGGCCGAAGACCTGAACATCCAGATCCTGGACGACGTGGTCACCCTCGAGGGCGAGTTCAAGGCCGACGAGTCCGAGTACCTGGTGCGCGAGCTTCCGCACGGCTCCTTCCGCCGCTCCCTGCGCATGCCCGCCGCCCTGGACGCCGGCAAGGCCGAAGCCAAGATCGACGACGGCGTCCTGACCTTGCGCCTGGTCAAGGCCGAGTCCGCCCGGCCCCGCACCATCAAGGTCGCTGCAAAGTAAATAATCCTTTCATGCCTCTCCTCCGCAGGTCATAGACGGCTCTCCGAGCCGTCTATGAGTTTAAATTCAAGGTAAAATACCTGCATCCTGTTCTGGAGAGATGCCTGTGCGTGCGAAAATCACCCTCGTCTTCCTGACCCTGACGCTCCTGGCTGCCTGCGGACGCCCTGGATCCGCCACGCCCAATCCGGCGGGCGCGACCCAGACATCCGGTCCGACCGCCGCTCCGACGGTCTCCACCCCCCTGGTCATCCTGGTCATCCCGGCTGACATGGACAAAACCGAATCGGATATGTACCAGAGCCTGGTCTACGACCTGACCCAGGCCAACGGGACGCGCTTCCAGGTGCGCAACACGCTCTCTCCCGATGACGTGGCCGCCGAAGGGCCGGCCATCAAAGTCGTGATCGTCCTCCCGCCGGACCCCGGTCTGGCCGCCCTGACCGCCGCCGCCCCGGGCGTCGAGTTCCTGGCCGTCGGCATCCCCGACCTGCCGCAGGCCGCCAACCTGTCCACCATCGGCGCCAACGGCGCGCCCGTGGACCAGGAAGCCTTCCTGGCCGGCTACATCGCCGGGATGCTCGCCCCCGAATGGAAGGTCGGTATCCTCTCCCAGAAGGACACGCCCGGCGGAGAGGCCGCCCGGACCGCCTTCGGCAACGGGTTCACCTTCTTCTGCGGCGCCTGCCGCAATCCCAACTTCAGCCAGCCGGTGGGGATCTACCCAGTCGTCGTCCGCGTCCCCACCGACGCCCAGCAGGGCGAGTACGCTGCCTATGCCAAGGTGCTGCTGGACAACTTCGTCAAGGTGGCCTATCTCTATCCCGACGTGGCCACTCCCGACGTAGCGAACTACCTGGCCCAGTACAACGTGCTGATGATCGGCCAGTCCCTGCCGGCCAAGAACCTATCCGCCAACTGGATCGCCAGCCTCCAGCCCGATACCATCTCGGCGATCAAGAAAGTCTTCCCCGACCTGCTGGCCGGGAAGGGTGGGCAGGTGCTCCCGACCCCGCTCTACCTGACCGACGTCAACGCCGACCTGCTTACCGCCGGGAAGCTGCAAATGGTCCAGCAGGTGTTGGACGGGCTGCAAAACGGGACGATCGGGACGGGGGTCAATCCCTAGCGCCCGGGCGACCAAAACGGGCCGTTCGGGTATGTGTTCATTGTCAGATTCAATAATTGCGGCTATAATACCGCCTTGCCCTTTGGACGAGGAACTGTCCAGAGCCAGGGTGGCGGGGCGTGGCGCAGTCCGGCTAGCGCGCTTGCATGGGGTGCAAGAGGTCCCGGGTTCAATTCCCGGCGCCCCGACACGACTGAGTAGGTCAAATTACCAATTTGGCCTACTTTTCGTTTAAGGTCCGGGTTTCCCCCTTTGGGGATTTCGCCTTCCCGGCGCCCCGACAGGATAAAAGACTCCAAGAGATTGGGGTCTTTTTGTTTTTAGATCCCGGGTTTCCCCTGCGGGGATTTCGCCCCATTGGGGCTCAACAATTCCCGGCGCCCCGACACGATTGAGTAGGTCAAATTACCAGTTTGGCCTACTTTTCGTTTAAGGTCGGGCTTCCCCCTTTGGGGATTTCGCCCAGGCGCCGGTCGAGCCCCAACCTTCGCAAGGGGGCAGGATTCCGGCCATTTCTCCAAAAGGGGAAGGCGATCCCTTCGAGGGAGGGACGGTTCCCCTCGGTCGCCAGGGGTGCCGGCCATCCTTCTGCGACTGGGGCCGCTTGCACCAGGGATGGATTTATTGTATAGTTTGATGGGGTCGGGAACGTACCATTAGAAGTATCGAGGGAAATACAGGAAAGCTCAACCGACACGCACGTCGTTTTTTACCGCCTATCAGCAGGCATACCGAAAAAGAGCTTGCGGAGCAGAAGTCGGGCAGCCCGTTGCCAACAAGCTGAGCGAAAAACCTTGAACGCCCGGGAGAGCTATGCTGACAGAAAAGATTGCCCCAAAGAGAAGGCCGACTTGGAATACCGTGGGGTATCTCACCCTGATTGCTCTCATGATCGGTATCTTGCTCGGTTTCTTGCTTTTACGGCAAAGGATTTTCTTGAATCCTTCTTTGGCCGGTAGTACGATCTATTTTTACGCTACCGTAGCAATGCTACCAGCGTTGATCACATTCTTTGTTACTGTCTCGGCTCGACCGACAGGCAAGCGCTTGATGCTCGTGGTCCTCCCGATACTCAGTTTTGTGATGATCATTATCTACTTGACAATCATCGGACCGGGGTTGTATACCCACATTCAATGTCAGGCAGATGCGGGTTCGGTACCATCCAGTCATCTTGATTGTAGCTGTCAGTTTGGTAGCAGCGAGGGCGAGCCAGTTGTGGAATGTGTAGCGAAGAAACTATCCCCGCTGCCGCTTATTCAGCTTATTGAAGAGAAATAAGGTGGGCCAGTTGGTTAAAGAGTTGATTTCAAGCAGGCGAGTCTCGCAAGTTCCGGCAACAGGTGAACAACACCGTAACCCACTCTTTGTATCCGCAGCAGGATGGTAAGGCAAGTTATCGCCAAACTCAATTATCGAAAGAATTCTGTTCAAAAGGAGAAACTATGGCTAATGTACCGAAGGTCATCTACACCGGCGGCGGCGCTGACGAGATCAAAATCACGGCGACCACCTTCCCAGGCGTCAAGATCATGCCGACTGAGATCGTCAATTTCACCACGCCGTATTTGGCGACTGTCTCTTTCGTGGTCGAATGCCGGGTCACAGGCGGGTATGACCTGAAAGCTCGAATTTCGCGGACCAATCCGGGGGCCTATCCAATGTTGGACAGCACGGCGGTTCTCACCACAAACTCGAAATACGAGATGCATTGCCACATGTCGGGCTTCCGCATCGATCCAGGGAATCATGAGCTGTATTTGGAATGTTGCGTAAGCGGTGGAATCGGCTACGTCCGATATCGCTATTTTTCGATGATCTTTTCCGACCTCTAGTCTTATTACAATATAAACGCTCAAACGAAAGGACTGTGCGAACGCCGGCTCCACTGGTTTTCCGGGTTTGGCGCGAAATTGGAATCATCTTGTTGCCGCCATCGAACCGGACCGTCGGGCAGCCAAACCTTGAAACAGCCTATTCCGAGACTCCTCTCGTAATAGAGTCAAGAACCTGGAGAATTCATCATGAAATCACCGTTAAATCTCTTCAAGAAAGAATTGGCCAAGTGCCGAATCTGCGACGGCAAGATATATAGCGGGGACTATTATGGCCACGCCCATGAAGCATCGTCCTTATCGATCTCCGGGTATTTCGATTACTATTTCTGCGGTAATTGTATCGATAAGAACTGCGCTTCTGGAAAGCTTGAAGAACAAAGCATCGGAAAAACCTTTATCATTACCAGTAATACTGGAGAAAGAAACAGAATTACGATACGACGTTGAATGGCTCTTCCCCGAATTGGTCCGGATTGAATTTTCCTGATCGATCAATAGATGCCTTTCGCCAATGCAACGGATGGAACACGTCTCTTCTTTAAAGCGGTCGGATCGGGCGATCCGCTCCTGCTCGTCGCGGGCAGGAATAGCGACCATCACATCTGGGACATGGTTCGAAAGGATTTCATCGAGCGATACCAGGTGATCGTCTATGACCAGCGTGGCACCGGACAGAGCGACAAGCCGGATACTCCTCCCTACTCCACCCGCATCTTCGCACGCGACGCCGTTTCCATCCTCGACCATTTGCATATTTCGCACGCCCATGCCTACGGAGTTTCAATGGGCGGGGCCATCTGCCAATGGTTGGGAATCGATCATTCGGCCAGGTTCCAAACGCTCGTCCTGGCTTGCTCGACAGCAGGCCGTTCCCATGGAATACCTCCTTCTTCCGAAACGAAGGCGATCATGTCAGGGAAGGACCGCGCCGGCGGGGTGAGCTTGCTGTTTTCAAAGCCCATTGGCATCAATCAAATCCGTTTTTCCGCGAGTATGGCAGACTCGAACAAAGCTCGGATGCCTGCCTACGCCGAGGAACTGCACAAACAGGCCAGCGAGCAACATGACGCCTGGGATCTGCTCTCGAACATCACCACGCCCACCCTGATAATCCAGGGGAGCGACGATCCGGTTTGTCCGGGCGCAAATGCGAGTTTGCTGGCGGGACGCATTCCGGGAGCGGAATTGCATTTCGTCGATAAAGGCCGCCACATGTTCTTTGTCGAATTTCGTCAGAATGTAAACAAGATCGTCATGGACTTTCTCTCAGGACACCCAATCAGCAAAACATGATCGAGGCCTGAGATTCGTCCAAAAGAAAAACGCCCGACGCCGGCTCCACTGGTTTTCCGGGTTCGGCGCGAAAATGGGATGAGTCCGGCCGTTTGTCGCTACACCTTTGCAGGAACGAAAATGGCGATCTGTGAGGAAATATGGCATCGGAAAAACTGGATCGGGCAATCGCACTGATCAAAGCGGGCAATAAGCCGGCTGCCTTGTCTCTCCTAAAAGAAATCATTCGAGCCGACCCACGGGATGAAAATGCCTGGCTGTGGCTTTCTGCTTGTGTGGATCAAGTCGATCAAAAAAAGTTTTGCCTGCAAAAAGTGCTGGAAATCAACCCTGCCAACCTACAGGCCCAGAACGCCCTGAGAAGATCAACCGAACTAGCCTCCTCGCCTGTTCATGTCGAAGCTCCCCGGAAAGCGGCGACTTCCCCGCCCGGCTCCAAAACCAGACTCGCGACCGCCCGGGACAAGAGCAACTGGTTTTTGGGGCTGTCCATTGTGGGGTTCTTCCTGATCCTGATCACCATGATCGGCCTGTACATGTTTCGGACCGGTCAATTGGCAACGCTCACCGCGAACCTGCCGTTTTTTCCGTCAGTCACCCTGATCCCATCCCTGCCTCCCCCGGCCACCCTGGCCGGCACTCCAAGCTTGCCGCCCACGGCCACCTGGACGGCGACTTCCTCCCCCACCGTCCCTTCGTCACCCACACCGCCCGCCATTGCGACTGACACCCTGACGGTCCCGTCGAACCCGTCACCGGCATCGTTGGTAAATTGCGCTTGGCAGAACGAAATCCCTGCGGCGGAGTGCGAGGCGCTGACGGTCTTTTTTCAAAGCACCAACGGCGCGGGCTGGAAGAACAACACAGGCTGGCTGCGAACAGGCTGGCCCTGCTCCTGGTACGGGGTTTTCTGCCAGGACGACCACGTGAGCGAATTGCAGATGGAATCGAACAATCTGTCCGGTTTCCTACCGGCGCAACTGGGAAACTTGACGCATCTCAAGTATTTGTATCTAAATAACAACCACGTGGCCGGTTTCATCCCGGCGGAACTGGGCAACCTGACCGCTCTCATGGAACTGGGGATGGATAACAACCTTTTGACCGGCACCATCCCGACAGAATTGGGCAACCTGACCAATCTCACGGACCTGGATTTGGGCAACAATCACTTGACCGGTTCCATCCCAACGGAATTGGGCAACCTGACGGCTCTCACCACCCTGGGCCTGAATGGCAATCTGCTGACAGGTTCCATCCCGACACAGCTGGGCAGCCTGACGCACCTCACCCGACTTTCTTTGAGCGGCAATCGGTTGAGCGGTTCCATTCCAGCGGAGTTGGGCGGCCTGGCAAGCCTCCAGATTCTGGACATGGATAACAACCCGTTGACCGGTTCCATCCCGGACGAACTTGGCAACCTGAAACAGCTCCAGGCGTTATTTTTGGGAGACACTTGGTTGACTGGAGAAATTCCAGCTTCATTTGTCAATCTGGTGAACCTCTCGTCTTTGACGCTTGCCTGCGGGGTGACATCTTCCAACCCGACAGTCATCAGCTTTATCGACGGGATTCTTGGCCCAGGATGGGATGTCACCTGCCCGACACCGACGCCGGCTCCTACGCCGACGTCAGATATCAACCATAGCCTCTACGGATAATTTGAGTACGTACTAAACGAACTCACAGAGATAAAATGATCGAGATCATCCCGGATATCGTCGATACGGCTTTCCTGTACTTTCACACCCGTTGCTCCTCGGGGGATGAGATCGTTCCCTTCGTGGGCGAAATACGGAGGGAATTACCCAACACCTACATCTGGGCGGGAGACGGGCCCATCGAAGGCAAAGCCGATGACCCCATCATGGGAAAAGCGGTGAGTTACGGGACGAGTCCCCGGCGCTACTGGTTCGTGTTCCCGATGCACTCGAGCACGCCGGAAGGTTTTGCCGCAGCCACCGAAGCGATGGGAGCCGTGCTGGCAACCAGCGGCGGATACGCCAATGCCCTGGCGGACCGGGTGATGGCCCGCTTTCACATCCCGGCATCCCGCGTGGTGCTCTGCGGCCACCAGCACGGTTCCTGCGTAGCCCTGGCGGCCGCCATGCTGCGCCGCATGGACCCATTCGCCCTGACGGTGTTGTTCGATCCCTGGCCGTTGGAATCGCTCTATTTGCAGCATGAAGAGGACCTGCCTGCAACCAGGGTGATCTGCATCGATAATCGCTGGGTGAGGGAACGGGAAAGCCAGCGCGGAGCCGATGTGGAACTTTATAAAGTGTTCAAACGGTATGGCATGAACGCCGAAGGCGTCACCCTGCCCGAAGGGGAAGGCAAGCCCGATGAGCACATGTTCTGCGAGGCGGCCAGGCAGATCAAGCTGGCCTTGGAGTAGGACCAGCCGGGCATGAATTTGTCGACCTTGCGGAACTCAGTTATAATCCGCATGGTTTGCGAAATTATCTATCCGGGAGTTGGGTATGGAGTGGAAAGTATCTTTTCTGCCAGATCAGCAGATCGTCGTCATCCAAACATTCGGCGATGCGGATGACGCAGGCTCGATTGAGATGGCGAAAGGAATTTCGAAAACGATGATGAAATACAAGGCACTGCGATGCCTGATCGATCACAGTGCCCTGGTTTCGGTGTCCGGAAGTTCAGGTGTCTATTATCGGCCGAGTAGATTACTCGGAATTGGCATTCCTTTGAAATTGAAGGTCGCCGAAGTCGTGCTCCCGGCGCACAAGGAACATTTTGCTTTCCTGGAAACTGTCTGCCGCAACCGGGGGATCAATTTTTCCGTATTCAGTGATCGCGAGTCGGCCATCCAGTGGCTGACGGAATGAACGGCAGGTGGGATGGTTTCCGCCACCCTTTTCATCCTCTCGAAACCGCTCAGCGCCGGCTCCGGCCCCCAACTACCAAATAAAAGGTCACGCTTCATCAGGCGTGACCTAAATTTTCTCATCGGGAGCGGGTCTCCCGCGCCGCTCTGCCAGGACAGCGCAGCCACCGAAATCCTTGGGCATCTGGCTGACCGGGGTCATCCCGCCGCGCGGCCGGGCCGACGGCTGCACGTCTTTTTCCTCTGTGCTATACTCGAAAAATATTTTCTGCAGAGCCTTGCACAGCGGAGGTTTTCATGGAAATCATCCCCAAAGTCCACCTGATCCCCGGGATCACCGCCAACCCGTACCTGATCATCGAACCGGACGGCCTGACCCTGATCGACGCCGGCCTGCCCGGCAGCCACAAGAAGATCCTGCGCTACATGGCCGGGCTGGGATACGCCCCGAAAGGACTCAAGCGGATCATCATCACGCACTCCGATTTCGACCACATCGGAGGGCTGGCAGCGCTGAAGGCCGCAACCGGGGCGCGTGTCTTTGCCAGCGCCATCGAGGCGCAGGCCATGGTCGAAGGGCACGCCTCCCGCCCGCTGAAGCCCCGGAGCGCACTCACCAGGCTCCTCTTCGGCTTGATGGCCGGATTGTTCAAACCCGCCCCGATCCAGGCGGACGAACTGCTCTCGGATGGGCAGACCTTCCCGGTCCTGGGCGGGCTGCGGGTCGTCGAGACGCCCGGCCACACCCCTGGACACATCTCCCTGTTCTCTTCCTCGGCCGGGATCCTGTTCTGCGGCGATTCGATCGTCTCGGAAAAGACCGGGATGCGCGGCTCGACCGGGGCCAACAATTGGGACCAGGCCAAGTCGGACGAATCCGTTCGCCGGCAGGCTGGCCTGGGAGCGCGGGTCGTTTGTTCAGGGCATGGACCGGTGGTAATGGATGCCGCTGGCAACTTCCCACAAATCTAGGATATGCTATACTAAATAAACCCTAAAAAAGGAGCAATCATCCATGGAAACCCCGTTACCTCCCCTGAACGAATCCCCCGTAGTAATGAAGAACAATAACCTGGCGATCGCTGCCGGATGGTGCGGACTAGGCGGACTCGCACTCTCTTTGGTCGGCCTCCTGATCAATTTTCTGGTCCCGGGTACCGTGCTGGTCTGTTGCGGCATCGCCATCCTGGGGGCCCTGGTCGGCCTGGTGCTTGGCATCATCGCCCTGGTCCAGTTGAAGAACAATCCCGGCCAAAAAGGCAAGAACATGGCCATCGTCGGGATCGTCCTGGGCGCGATCGCACTCGTCATCCTGTGCATCTCCCCCTTCCTGGTGACAGCCATCCTGACCTTGCTCGGTCCGGTCATCGGCAACGTCTTCTCGAAGATCAACAACAGCCTGATCGCTCCGTAATCGTCACAGAGGCGAAGGGCGGCAGCTCACCCTGCCGCCCTTTTTTATTTTCCGGAGGGTCTCTTGCAATTCCCGTCCCCTTCGGGTATGCTTGTCGCCGGGAGTGGTTAGGTCCCGGTGGGCTTCCCGGTCTTCAAAATCGGCGGCGGGCCGCGTTGCGGGCCGCGGTGGGTTCGACCCCCATCCACTCCCGCCTTTTATTCGGATGTTCGGCGAGTGTTTTCTAAAGGTGAAAAAATGACGCTACCAGATACTGACGTCCTCACGAGCATCGTCTCCCGCGTCTTCCGGGTGGACGAGGTCACGCTCGGGGATCCCAAACAGGGTTATTTCATGCGCTACCGGGGGCAGCTCCTGCGCGATTCGGTCGAGGCCTACGACCAGCTGGCCGAAGCCATGCGTCCATACGATATCACGCCCATGTTCCGCATCGAGGATGAACGCCAGGCTATTCTCCTGATCCAGGGCATGCCGAAGCCCAAACCAGGGCGCGTCTGGGTCAACATCCTTCTGTTCGCCCTGACGCTGCTGAGCGTCCTCTACGTGGGCTTCTCATATAGCATGACCGGTCCCCTGCCCAATGACCCGGGCGAGGCGCTCAGAACCGTCCTGCTCAACCTGTGGCGAGGCTGGCCATTCGCCGTCAGCCTGCTGGGGATCCTGCTGGCGCACGAATTCGGGCACTACTTCGCCGGGCGCGCCCGCGGCGCGGCAGTGACCCTGCCCTACTTCATCCCCTTCCCATTCTTCCCGATTGGAACGATGGGCGCTTTCATCCAGATGAAATCTCTCCCGAAGAACAAGCGGGCCCTGTTCGACCTGGCCATTGCCGGTCCGCTGGCCGGACTGGTGGTTGCCATCCCGGTCCTGATCCTCGGGCTGTCGCTCTCCCCGGTGGAAACCACGAAAGTGGCCACCTTCACCAAGACCGCCAACACCCAGGATATCTGCCCCAACAATGCCCAGGTAGGCCAGACCTACACCTGCCAGGGGCTTAACTTCCTGGAAGGCAACTCCATCCTCTACCTGGGTATGAAATATCTCATCAAAGGCGAGCTGCTGCCTTCCCCGCCGCACTATACCATTTCGCCGGTCCTGTACTGGATCCGCTACTTCTTTACCGGCACACCCCTGCCGATCGGCGGGCAGGACGTGATGCTGCATCCGGTCGCTATGGCCGGGTGGGTGGGCCTGTTGGTAACCTTTATGAACCTGATCCCGGCCGGCCAACTGGACGGCGGGCACGTACTTTTCACCGTGTTCGGCAAACGGGCCAGCCGCATCCTTCCCATCATCCTGGTCTTCTTGGTCCTGCTGGGCTTTCTTTACACCGGCTGGTGGCTGTGGGCCTTCCTGATCTTCCTGCTCGGCCGCTCGCACGCCGAACCGCTCGACCAGATCACCCAGCTGGATAGCTCCCGCAAAGGCCTGGCAGTGCTCCTGCTGATCGTCTTCCTGCTCGTCCTCACCCCCATCCCCTTCATGGTCTACTAGACTGCATGCGACCGACCCGTCTCTTCATCCAATCCCTGCTCCTCCTGCTGATCCTTTCGGCCTGCGCCACGCCCGGCACCGTCTCACCTGCCAGCCCGACCGCCGGCCTGCCCAGCCCGACCGGCGTCTCCGATCCCGGTCCTGACCCCACGGCCACGCCGGCGATCACACCCGTCGGCTTCGACCTGTCGTCCCTGAAGGGCGTCAGCCTGCAAGTCTGGCACGCCCTGGCCGGCCCGGCCAACGATCTATTCGCCAGCCAGGTCGCCCTGTTCAATTCCAGCAACGAGTGGGGCATCACCGTCACTGCAACCGGGTATGGCGACTATCCCAGCCTGTTCGATTCGGTCGGGACCGCCTTGGGAACCGCCCAGGCGCCCCAGATGGTGGTCGCCCTGCCCGACGAGGCCCTGGCCTGGGAGTCTACCGGGAACGTAATCGACCTGATGCCCTACATCGACGACCCGGCCCTCGGGCTGGGAAAGGACGTCATCGCCGACATCCCGTCGGTCTTCTGGGACCAGGACAGCCTGGATGGGAAGCACCTGGGCCTGCCGGCCGAGCGCTCCGCCCGCTTCCTGTTCTATAACCAGACCTGGGCGCACGAGCTCGGTTTCGACAATCCGCCCACGAACGCCGACGAGTTCCGCCAGCAGGCCTGTGCGGCCAACGCGTCCTTCCTGAAGGACAGCGATCCCAAGAACGACGGATATGGCGGCTGGATCGTGGATACCGGCTGGCAGGGCACCTACGCCTGGATGCTGGCCTTCGGCGGTGGTGTGACGGACGGAAGCGCCTACGGCTTCCGCACCGATCCCAACCTGGCCGCCCTGCAGTTCATCAAGGGACTGTACGACAGCCACTGCGCCTGGCTCTCCACCGAGCCGACGCCTTTCGATTCGTTCGCCCGGCGTTCAGCCCTCTTCGTCAGCGGGGACCTGGGGGAGGTGCCAACGGAGAGCGAGTCGATGACGC
Organism: Anaerolineales bacterium; assembly: GCA_035506155.1. GTDB lineage: Bacteria > Chloroflexota > Anaerolineae > Anaerolineales > Villigracilaceae > UBA877. The sequence continues at coordinate 17,186 of DATJPX010000090.1, read as the reverse complement.
GCCTGAAGAATGGGGATACCTGGACGGTCATCCCCTACCCGGGTCCCCGGGAGAGCGTCGTGGTGGCATATGGGGCGTCGTATACGGTCCTGAAATCCACTCCCAACCAGCAACTGGCAGCCTGGCTGTTCGCCCGCTGGCTGCTCTCCCCGGAAAGCCAGACCCAATGGGTGGAAGCCACCGGGCTCTTCCCCCTGCGAAATGCCAGTCTGGCGATGACCGGCAACTACCAGGCGGCCTATCCCCAATGGGTCGCCGCCGACGAAGCCCTCAGCCACGCCCAGGGCGCTCCGCAGCTGGCCTCCTGGCGGAAGGTCCGTTACGTCCTGGAGGATGGGCTGTCGACCGTCTTCCTGGCGAACACACCCGCGAACAAACTCCCGGCCGTCCTGGCGCAAATGGATGCCATGGCCCAGGACTTGAATAAATGACGGGGAACGCCATCCGGCAATGACAGCAAAAGCAAAATTCTACGTGGTCTGGAAGGGACGTAGGCCGGGGATCTATTCCAACTGGGAGGAGTGCTCTTCCCAGGTCAAGGGATTCACCGGGGCGGAGTACAAAGCCTTCGGAAGCCGGGCCGAGGCCGAGCGGGCGTATCGTGGAAATTATCGCAAATACGCCGGGAAACCCGCCTCCGGCAGGAACTGGCTGCTCGCACCGGATCCGCCTACCGCTGAGAGCTACTGCGTGGACGCGGCCTGCTCGGGCAACCCGGGCCGGCTCGAATACCGGGGCATCTACACGCAGAGCGGGCGGGAAGTCTTCCGCCAGGGTCCTTTCGAGAACGGCACGAACAACATCGGTGAGTTCCTTGCCATCGTTCACATCCTGGTCTTGCTCAAGAAGAAAAAGGACTCCTCCCCGGTGTATTCGGATTCGGAAACGGCCATCGCCTGGGTGAAAGCCAGACACTGCAATACAGAGCTGAAGCCGGACCGGAAGAACGCCCCCCTTTTCGAGCTCATCGATCAGGCCGAGGAATGGCTGGAAGAGAACAAAGTCGCCAATCGGGTCCTGAAATGGGATACGCAAGCCTGGGGGGAGATCCCGGCCGACTTCAACCGGAAGTAGACCGGCAAGTGGGAAACGGAAAGAGGTAAAATCAATCCGCGCGGTTGCGCGGCCGGTTTAATCGAGGTGACCATGCCAATCTACGAATACATCTGCCAGGATTGCCAGCACGAGTTCGAGGCGCTGCGCTCCATGGCCCAGGCGGACCTGGCCATGGCCTGTACCAAGTGCGGTGGGGAGAACATCAAGCGCAAGATCTCGGTCTTTTTTGCCGAGAGCGGCGGCAAGGCCGTCTCGGGCATGTCGGAACCGTCCTGTGGCTCGTGTGCCGGTGGGAATTGTTCCTGCTGCGGGCATTGATTCGCTAAACACAAAGGACACAAAGTCCCACGAAGAAACCTTTGTGTGGTTTTTGACCATCGTGACCTTTGTGTTCTTTGTGTTAAACGCTTTTAGGAGGTATATATGGAATTAACCCAATTGGGTCGCACCGGATTGAAGGTCTCACGTTTATGCCTGGGCACGATGAATTTCGGTCCCCAGACTAGCGAGGCCGATTCGTTCGCCATCATGGACAAGGCCCTCGAGCTGGGCCTCAACTTCTTCGACACCGCCAACGTCTACGGTTGGAAGACCGGCGAAGGCGTTACCGAACAGATCCTCGGGCGCTGGTTCGCCCAGGGCGGCGGGCGGCGTGACAAGGTCGTCCTGGCCACCAAGGTCTTCGGCCACATGGGCGACTGGCCTAACCAGCAGCACCTCTCCGCCCTGCACATCCGCCAAGCGGTGGAAGGCTCCCTCAAGCGCCTGCAGACTGACCACATCGACCTATACCAGATGCACCACATCGACCGCCTGAGTCCCTGGGAGGAGATTTGGCAGGCCATGGAAGTGCTGGTCGCACAGGGCAAGGTCCTGTACGTTGGCTCATCCAACTTCGCCGGCTGGCACATCGCCCGGGCGATGGAAGCCGCCAAAGCCCGCCACTTCATGGGCCTGGTCTCCGAGCAGAGCAAGTACAGCCTGAAGGACCGCATGATCGAGCTGGAGGTCCTGCCAGCCTGCCAGGCCTACGGCCTGGGGGTGATCCCCTACAGCCCACTGGGCGGCGGCGTATTGGGCGGAGCGCTCCAGAAGATCAAGGAAGGCCGACGCGCCAGCGAAGGCGCCAGGAAGGATATCGAAAAGTTCCATCCCCAGCTGGAAGCGTGGGAGAAATACTGCAAAAAGCTGGGCGAACAGCCCGCCGACGTAGCCCTGGCCTGGATGCTCGCCAACCCGGTTATCTCCTCGCCGATCATCGGCCCCCGCACCCTCGACCAGCTGACCGGCTCGCTGCGCTCGCTCGAGATCAAGCTCGACGAAGCGGCCCTGAAAGAAATCGACGCGATCTGGCCCGGCCCCGGAGGGACGGCGCCCGAAGCGTACGCCTGGTGATTTTTGCAGGGGCGGACGGGTGTCCGCCCCTATTTTATGAGCCAATATCCGGTTTACACCTATCCACCGCAGATCTTCCGGAGCCTGGCCGTCAACGTGTTCTTCGGCGGGCGACGGTCGTTCCGCCAGGACGGACAGGCCTGCATCGAGCGGCTCGTCCCGCCCCTGCGCATCCTGGGAGCGGAGAACATCCCGGCGGCTGGTCCCTGCCTGCTCACCTTCAATCACTACTACCGCCCCGGCTTCAATGCCTGGTGGATGGCCCTGGCCCTGGCGGCGGTCGTCCCGGCAGACATCCACTTCGTCATGACCGGCGAGCTGACCTATCCCGGCAAGTGGTACGCCCCGGTGGGAATGGCCGGGTCGCGCTGGCTGCTCAACCGGCTGGGAAAGGTCTACGGCTTCACCACGATGCCGCCCATGCCGCCCCGTCTGCGGGACGTGAAGGCCAGGGCCCGCTCGGTGCGCAGGACCCTGGCCTTTGCCCGCCGGCATCCGCAAGCCATCCTCGGCCTGGCGCCCGAGGGAGGCGACCAGCCCGGCGGGGTCCTCAACTGGCCGCCGGCCGGGGCCGGACGCTTCATCGCCCTGCTGGCGGCCGGGAATGCGGCCCGGATCGCGCCGGTCGGGGTGTTCGAGGAATCCGGGGAGTTCTTTCTCAGTTTCGGGGAGGCCTATTCGCTGGTCGTCCCGGAAGGCCTGCCTGTCGACGAGAAGGACCGGGCAGCGGTGAAAACCGTCATGACCGCCATCGCCCGCCAGCTCCCCGCCCGCCTGCAGGGAGACTTCGGCGAGTGTAGGTCCGATCAGACCCTCCCGGCCCAACAAAATTGATAAACGGGGAGCGCGACTCCTGCGGATAAAGTGCGTATATTCTGATAGAACGACCTACGAGGCAATCTTGTGACTGATGAAATGACCTGGATCATCCAGGCCCAACACGGCGAAGACGAAGGTTTCACTTTCCTGGTCGAGACTTACCAGAAACCGGTATACAACCTGTGCTACCGGATGCTGGGAGAGGCCGAGGCTGCTGAAGACGCGGCCCAGGAGACCTTCCTCAAGGCGTACCAGAACATCAACCGCTACGACCGGGAGAGGCCCTTCCCGACCTGGCTTCTGTCCATCGCGGCACATTACTGCATCGACCGGCTGCGCCGCAAGCGCTTCAGCTCATTCTCGATCGACGAGGACGAAGAAGGCCAGACCGAACTGCCCGACACTTCCGCCCCGGACCCTGAATCCGAGGCCGTCAAGAAACAGACCCGGGAACGCCTGCAGGGTTGTTTGCAGTCCCTCGAGCCGGTCGACCGGGCGGCCGTCATCATGCGTTACTGGCAGGATTGTTCGGAAGTGGAGATCGCCCAGGCCCTCAAGCTGACCGTACCGGCAGTCAAAAGCCGTTTGCACCGGGCCCGCCGGCTGCTGGCAGACCTCTGGGAAGAAAAACCAACCCGCATCCACCGAGAAAGGAAGCCATATGGATCACCGGCCTTTTGAAGACTGGCTCCTGGAGAACAAGAAGCTTAACACCGACGAGAAGCGGCAACTGAATGCCCACCTGCGCAGCTGCCAGACTTGCAGCGCGTTGGCCGAAGTGGACCTGGCGCTGAAGTCCGTGCGCCTGGCCGAGCCTTCAGCCGGTTTCACCGACCGCTTCCAGGTCCGCCTGGAGGCTCGCAAGAAGGCCCTGCGGCAGAGGAATTTCTGGGGCTTCTTCGTCCTGACCGTCAGCGTGGTCGGCCTGCTGGCCTGGGCCTGCTGGCCGTTCATCCAGAGCATCGTCCAGTCGCCAGTCAGTATGCTGGCGTCCTGGCTTTCCTCGGTGGTATCGATCTGGGCCAGCGCCGAAGCCCTCTTCCAGGGCGGACGCGTCATCCTAAAGGTCGTCCCGGGCTTCGTCCCGACTTACGTATGGATGATCCTCCTGCTGATCGCCGGCGGATGGAGTCTTTTATGGGTCTTTTCATTGATGAAACTTACCAAGATCCCGCAAGGAGCATAACCATGAATATCAAGTTCAGAATTCTTTCCCTCGTGCTGGTGGCATTCCTGGCTTTCCTGCCAGCCATCTCAGCATCCGCATCCGACGGGACGATCCCCGGCCAGTTCGTCTTCGGCCAGTCCTTTACGCTGGAGAGCGGCCAGACCATGAACGGTGACCTGCTGGTCTTCGGCGGGTCGGCCACCATCGAAAATGGGGCCACCGTGAACGGGAACGTCGTGGTCTTCGGGGGCAGCCTGACCATCCGCGGGGTCGTGCAACACGATGCAGTCATCTTCGGAGGGACGGCTTCACTCGGCCCGACCGCCCACATCTACGGCAGCCTCTCGACCCTCGGTTCGACGCTCGACCGCTCCGAGGGCGCCCTGGTGGACGGCCAGATCAGCAACGGGGAACTGCCTTTCGGCAATGGACAGAACGGCAGCCTCCCGCTGGTGGTGCCGCCGGTCAAACCGGTCACCCCCAACCTGCACATCAACTTCAACCCCTTGATCAGCGGAGTTGCGAATGCCATCGGGCAGGCAGTGTTCCTGGGTTTGCTGGCCATGCTGCTCATGCTCTTCCTGGCTCCCCGGGCGGACCGCGTTGCGCATGCCATCATCGCCCAACCCCTGACGGCCGGCGGCCTGGGTCTCCTGACGCTGATCGTATTCCCGATCGCCCTGGTCCTGTCAGTGGTCACGATCATCCTGATCCCGCTGGCGCCGATCATCGCTGTGGCTTTCGCGGCAGCCCTGACCTTCGGCTGGATCGCCATCGGCTACGAGATCGGCCAGCGTTTCACCAAATCCATCCACCAGGAATGGCACCCGGCTTTCTCGGCCGGCCTGGGCACCTTCACCCTGACGCTGGTCGCCGCCGGCCTGACGAACATTCCCGGGCTGAACTGCATCGGCTGGCTGGTGCCCTTCCTGCTCAGCCTGGCAGCCATCGGCGCGGTCCTGATGACCCGCTTTGGCGGCCAGACGGTCGCCCCGACGGCCAGCACTACGCTGGTCCCCCCGGCGCCTCCTTCCGGGCAGAATCCCGCCTGAGATCGACGAACCTGCAAGCCCCTCCCGTTCCTGACTGGCCGGGAGGGGCTTTTTGTTCCCTGATGATATAATTTTAACGTCCCCGCCTGATTTGAAGAAAGCGAGCAGCCATGGCCCCAGAAACCAAGATTCCGTTGCATCCGAATCCACCGCCGCTGGTGCGCGTCTCCGGTACACATCGGGAGATGGGACGCCAGATCGGCGAGGCCTGCCGCAAACAGATCCAGCACAGCGTCGAGAACAGCCGCAAGCTGGTGGCAGACGCCTACGAGCGCCTGGAGCTGACCTGGGAAGGCGCCCAGATCCAGGCCCGCAAGTACCTGCCTTTCGCCCAGGAACGATATCCGCAGTACGTCGACGAGCTGACCGGCATCGCCGAGGGGGCCAACGCAGCCTTCGAAGACGTCTCCGTGGTCAATGCCATGGAAGCCGTGACGATGGACGCCCTGCACCTGACCCGCTGCACCAGCATGGCCGTGAACGACGAGCGGACCGCAGACGGGCACATCCTGATGGCGCACAACGAGGACTGGGTGCCTGACGACGAGGACGACGTTTTCATCGTTCACGCCAAGCCCAAGAACGAGCCACCGTACCTGGGGATGACCTACGGCTGCCTGCTCCCCAACATCGGTTTCAACGCCTACGGGATCGCCCAGATGTGCGATTCGGTCTACCCGAACGATTCGCGCATCGGCACGCCCCGCCTGGTCGTGTCCCGGGCAGTCCTGGCAGCCAGGACGCCGGACGAAGCCATCCGGCACATGCTCTCGGCGCAGCGCGCCGCCGGGTACAACCACCTGCTGGTGCACGAAAGCGGCGAGATCTACTCCGTGGAGGTCTCGGCGCGGCGCTTCGCCATCCTGTACGGCGAGGATGGTTTCATCGTCCATACCAACCATTACCTTTCGGAGAACATGCAGCAAGTGGAGCGCGAGCCCGAGGACCTGGTGGCATCCCGCGTGCGTTACTTCCGGGCCCTGCGGCTGGTCAAGCGCGAAGAGTCCCACACCATCAAGACCCTCCAGGCGATCCAGCGTGACCACGTCAATTTCTCGAACTCGATCTGCAACCACTCGATCGACGCCACCAACCCGCTCGACCGCGAGAAGACCGTCAACGCCATGGTGATCGACCTGACCGCCCGCGAGATGCACATCGCCTGGGGCAATCCCTGCGAAAACCCCTACCATACCTACCACCTGGATGCATAAAGCCAGGCATTTCCCGGAACGAAAAGGTGCGGCCCGCGGGCCGCACCTTTTTTACAACTTTTCAACCGGACCGGCGTAAATAATACCAAGAGGCAAACATGACCCAACAAGAACATATCCATCACCATCACGTCCCTTGGTATCTCTGGCCTTTCTGGGCCATCTGGAAGCTGGTGATCGGGATCATCGCCGTCACCGGCCGGCTGGTGGGCGCCATCGTCGGCCTGGTCTTCCTGATCGTCGGCGTGGTGTTGACCGTCACCGTCATAGGCGCCATCGTCGGGATCCCCTTCATCATCTTTGGGCTCCTCCTGATGGTGCGCAGCATCTTCTAGAACTCAACCCTTCTTGCGATTAAAAAGATTGAGCCACTCTTCGACCTCCTGCGGGCCGAGAGTGGTCTCGTTTTTAACCGCCGTCTGGTGAGCCTGGCGAGCGAGTGACATCTCCCCGGCAAATTCGTCCGAGGAAAGGACCCCGGCGTGGACCGCCCCGGCGGACCGCTGGATGCGCCCGTCCGAGCTGACCACGGTCCAGTTGCGGGCGGCCTTCCCGAGTTTCTCCAGACGGGCCTCGATGGCCGCATCTGCGCTCGAGCCCTGCCGGACGAAGTGGGCCGTCACCGACCCCGCCCGCCGGACGGGGGCCTGTCCGGGCGGGGCGCCGTCGAAATAGACCTCCAGGCGGGTGCGACGCAGGCGGCAGAACTCCTGCAGGCGGGAGATGAGCGCATCTTCATCGTCAAGGGAGTCCAGCCGCAGGCCAAGCTTGGGGATCAGATTGTGGCCATCCACCAGGTAGGGCATGCCCCCATTGTAACCGTAATGGAGTCGGGCGGGCGGCTGGTCGTCCGGTCAGCCGCCGGCAGCCGGGACGGGCAGTGCCTCCTCTTTCCGGTTCCAGAAGAATTTCCAATAAAGATAAACGGAAATCGTATACAGGCCGATGACGCCCGCATAGACAGGGGCGAACCCGTAATGGACCTGCAGCCAGCCGCTGATCGACGGGCTGAAGGCCCAGCCGAAGTTGCTGGCCATGCTCACCAGGCTGGCGACGGTGGCGCGTGCATCCGGTTCGACGCGCTCCATGACGAAGGTCTGGTAGACCGGGCTGCTCATGTTCATCAGGGCAATGCGGATGTAATAGGCAAACCCGCTCAGCCAGAACCACGGGGCGAACCCCAGCATAGCCAGGAAGGGGATCGAAAGTCCCTGGGTGATGACCACCAGCTGGATCTTGCCCATCCGGTCCGCCAGCGGCGGGGCGATCAGCAGGCCAATGCCCATCGCCAGCGAACCCCAGGCCATCAGGTCCCCGATGACCGCGTCCGATTGGTGGTAGGCCACCCGGAAGAAGATGTTCATGAACGGCATGAGCAGACCGGCGCCGATGGAGGTCACCAGCATCGGCACGATCAGCTTGGCAAGCAGGGCAGGCTCTCGGGCAGCATAAGCCAGAGGTGCGAAGAGGGCCTTCTCAGACCGGCTCGGGCGCGGGGTGCGGAGGAAGAAATACGGCAGGAGCCCGAGCAATCCCACCACTGCCACGACCGCCAGAGCGCCTGCATAGGCCGTGCTGCTGGTGGCCGGGAGGCCTCGCCGCGCTGCGATCCAGGACGGCAGGTTCCCGCCGACTGCATTGCCGACGAAGGATGCCGTCATCTGGGCTCCCGAGCCCAGGCTGAACAGGTAGGTGCGCTCCTGCTCGCCGCTGTTCTCGATCAGGAAAGGCGACATGGTCACTGCCGACAGGCTCTGGCCGGCACCGTTCAGGATGTTCATCAGGTAGAGGACCCACTGGAACGGCCAGAGCGTCATGGCCAATATCGTCAGGCAGACAACCAAGCCGCCCAGGATCAGGGATTTCTTTCGCCCAAGCATGTCCGCCAGGTAGCCCATCGGCACCGCCAGGATCAGGGCCGACATGCTGTTGGCGGAGGTCAGCCCGCCGGCCACGCCGGCGTCCATGTTCAGGCTGAGCACATAGAAATTGAACAACAGCCGGTAGATTCCCAGCGCCGCGCCAGTCACGATCGTGCTCGCCAGGTAGAGCCGGGCGTTGGGGGAGAACTGCTTCACCCGCAGCCAGTAAGTATGCAGAACGTCGGTCATCTTTTCCTATCGAAACATTATTCCGGAATCCGGGAATTCAAATTGTATCAGGGCAGGGAAGGGCTGCGAAATTACAGTTGCACTACAAAACCGCCCGCCTGGCAGGTCGCAAGCGATCCAAGACGGCCAGGATTAGCAAATCGGGGCAAGAAGCAGTATACTAATTAAAATGTCTCCGAGCGCCCTCACCTCCCTCGATTGTCCCGTATATGGACGCCAGCTCATCGCCAACCGGGTGCAAAGTGCATACGAAAATCCTCGTTCGGCATTGCCACTTCTGTCTCCTTTCCCATTCCAAGGGACTCCCGTCCCTCTTCGCAAAGCCGTCAACACGCCCGCCCGGTTGCGGTACAATCGGACGATTGCGCTTCATTGCAAAATTTAATTTGTATCCGGCCGGTCTGGACAGCCTATAGGTTACGAAATGCCTGACGACGAAACCCGTTCCTCCCTTGATTTGCTCTATAACGTCAGCCGCGAGCTGGCTTCAGCACTGGATCTACGCACCGTGCTGCAGCGCATCCTCTTCGAATCCTTGAAATACGTCGGGGGTGAGCGCGGCAGCATCGTCGTGATGGACGACAACGGTAAACCGGTCGAATCGGCCATCGTCTACGGCCGCAAGATCCATGACCATACCACCCAGCAGCTGCGCGAGACCGTCGAGCGAGGCCTGGCTGGATGGGTGGTCCGCAAGCGGCAGCCCGCCTGGGTGCCGGATACGAGCAAGGACGAGCGTTGGCTGCGCCGCCCGGACGACGCCGTCGACCAATCCGGGGCGAAGGCCGCCATGTGTGTGCCTCTGCTGGCGCGTGAACGCCTGGTCGGCGTGCTGACCCTGGTCCACCCGGTGCCAGGGTCGTACAACAAGGATCATTTCAACCTGATGCAGGCCATCGCTGACCTGTCCGGGATTGCCGTGTTGAACGCCCGCCTGTACGCCGAAAGCCAGCGCCAGGCCCGCGTCATGACCGCCCTGGCAGCCAGCGCAGCCGCCATCAACGCCAGCCTGCGCCTGGATGAGGTCTTGCAGCGCATCCTGAACGAGAGCATCGCCGCCCTGCAGGTGGAGACGGTCACGCTCGCGCTGGTCGAACCCAACTGGGACCTGCTCTTCCGGGCTGCAACCGGGACGAACAAGGATAAGATCGTCGGCAAGCGCATTCCGGCCGGACAGGGGGTGGTCGGCTGGGTGGTCCACGAGGGTGAGGGCGTGGTCATCCCGGTCGTGAAGGAAGACAAGCGCTTCATGCCGGGGGTGGAGCAGTTCGAGGGGCTGGAGGCGCACGCCATGGCCGTTGCCCCGATCTACGCCCAGGGGCGGGTGATCGGCGTCCTCCAGGCCATCAACCCCTGGTCGGGATCGTTCGACCCGGACGCCCTGCTAGTACTGGCCGGGATCGGCAACCTGGCCGGTTCGACCATCCAGCACGCCCAGTTGTTCGAACGCCTGCAGACCGCCCACAAACGCTACCGGGAACTGTTCGACGACAGCGTCGACCCCATCTTCGTCACCAATTGGAACGGCCAGATCCACGAAGCCAACCGCCAGGCTGCCCTGATCAGCGGGATGACCTCCAAGCAACTGCAGGGCATGTTGATCGACCAACTGCATGAGGTCACCCGCGGCGAGAAGAACATCAATGTCGACCGGCTCAAGGCCGGCGAGACCCTCAGCTACGAGGCCCTCCTGCTGAGCAAGACCGGCCGCAAGATCCCGATCCAGGTGCAGGTACGCCGGATGGTGTTCGAAGAAGCCGAGTCGCTCCAATGGCTGATGCGCGATATCACCGAGCGCAAGGACCTGGATACCCTGCGCGAAGACATGACCTCGATGATCTATCACGATCTGCGTTCGCCGCTTGCCAATATCGTCTCGAGCCTCGACCTGCTGACCGCCCTGGGTTCCGGGGAGGAGAACGAGACGATCTCATCCGTCGTCACGATCGCCCGCCGGGCCACCGATCGCATCCAGCGCCTGGTGAGCTCGCTGCTCGACATCAACCGCCTCGAATCCGGTCAGGCCATCGTCTCGCAGCAATCCGTCACGCCAGACATGCTGGCGGAGGATGCCGTAGAGGCCGTCCGCCCGATGGCCGAGAGCCGCCACCAGGTCCTGACCAAACACCTGCCCCAGAAGCTGCCGGCTGTCTGGGTGGATGTGGACATGATCCGCCGCGTGCTCATCAACCTGATGGAGAACGCCTCCAAATTCACCCCGCCGGAAGGGAAGATCGAGCTGGGCGGGAAACTCGAAAACGATTGCGTACAGTTGTGGGTGCAGGACACCGGTCCCGGCATCCCGTTTGCCGACCGGGAACGCATCTTCGACAAATTTACCCGCCTGAAAACGGAAGGGGCCGTTAGCGGGCTGGGCGTCGGGCTGGCCTTCTGCCGGCTGGCAGTCGAGGGGCACGGCGGCAAGATCCGGGTGGAAAGCGAAACCGGCCAGGGCGCGAGATTCGTCTTTACACTGCCCCTGGCAAAAGAAAATTAAGCTCTTTAGGAGTAGTCATGCAATCCATTGCCAAAGGTGTCTATATTGAAGATGGTTACCCCGGCGTCACGCTGGGGGCAATTCCCCTCAGCCACGGCCTGATCCAAGTGGATGCGCCGCCCTCGCCGGAGGACGGGCGTGCCTGGCGCGCCGCCCTGCTCAACCTGGGAAGCGGATCCGAGCGCCTGCTCGTCAACCTGGACGCCCACCCCGACCGGACCCTGGGGGCGCGGGCCATGGACGTCACGATCATCGCCCACGAAAAGACCGCCCAGGTCTTCCGCAGCCGCCCGAACACTTTCAAGGCCCAGGGCGAGGAGACCGGCGCAGACTGGGAGAGCATCCCGGGCCTGGGAAACATCCGCTGGCTCCTGCCGGAGATCACCTTCAGCAGCCAGATGACGATCCACTGGAGCGAGGCGCCCGTCCTGCTCGAGCACCATCCCGGCCCGTCCGCAGGCGCCGTCTGGGTCGTCCTGCCAGAGGTGAAGGTCGTCTTCATCGGGGATGCCGTCCTGCGCAACCAGCCGCCCTTCCTGGCCGGCGCGGACCTGCCCGTCTGGTTGGAAACGCTCAAGCTGCTCGCCTCCCCCGCCTACAAAGGCTGGAGCGTGGTCAGCGGCCGCGGCGGGCTGGTGAATGCTGAGATGATCAAGAACCAGAAGGATTACCTCGAACAGGTCTTCAACAAGGTCGAAAAGCTGGCCCAGAAGAAGGCCGCCCCGGAATCCATCGAAGGCCTGGTGACCCCGCTCCTGAATCCCTTCAAAATTCCCGCCAGCCGTCACCAAAAATACGCCCAGCGTCTGCGCTATGGCCTGTATCACTATTATGCCCGGCACTACCATCCATCCAGCAACGTCTCGGGCGAGGAGTGATCCGGGCGTGGCCGAATTCTACCAACCCCTCTTCGAAGTCACCCGCGGCCGGATCGTCGAATCGATCCATTTTGGGGCCATCGCGGCCGTCGATTCGACCGGTAAATTGCTGGCCTGGTACGGCGATCCCACCGTCGTCACCTACCTGCGCTCCAGCGCCAAGCCGCTCCAGGCCCTCCCGCTGGTCGAACAGGGCGGCGACCAAACCTTCCACCTGACCTCGAAGGAAATCGCCATCATTTGCGGCTCGCACGACGGCACCGACGAGCACGTGGAAGTCATCAAAGGCATCCAGGCCAAAGTCGGCGTCCAGGAAAGCGACCTGCTCTGTGGGACCCACCTGCTCAGCCACCTGCCGACGGTCGAAGCAATGCGGGCGCGCGGCGATCTCCCCACCCCCAACCGGCACAACTGCTCGGGCAAACACACCGGCATGCTGGCCCAGGCACGCATGCGCGGCCTGCCGATCGCCGATTACATCAACCCGGAGCACCCAATCCAGAAATCCATCCTCGAGACGTTCGCGGCGATGTGCGGAATCGAGCCCGAGCGGGTCGAGATCGGCATCGACGGGTGTTCGGCGCCCAATTTCGCCATCCCGCTTTCCAATGCCGCCTTGGGCTACGCCCGCCTGTGCGACCCGCGCTCGCTCTCCCAGGAGCGGGCCGGCGCCTGCCGCCGGATCACATCCGCCATGATCGCCAACCCGTCCATGGTCGCAGGGACGGAACGTTTCGACACCCGCATCATGGAGGTCTGCTCGAAGCGCATCATTGCCAAGGCGGGAGCGGAGGGCTTCATGGCCCTTGGGATCCTGGGCGGGGCCCTGGGGGCCGATTCGCCCGGGATCGGGATCGTCTTCAAGGTTGCCGACGGCGACATCTCCCAACGCGACAGCGAAGGCGGTTTCCACAACCGGGTCCGCCCGGCGGTGGCGCTGGAGATCCTGAAACAACTCGGCTACGTCTCGGCCGAGGAACTGGAGACACTCTCGGCCTTCGGGCCGGTCCGGCCGATCACCAACGCCCGGAAGACCATCGTCGGCGAAACCCGTCCGGCGTTTATCCTGCAACGCGCATGACCGGTGGCGGACGTCAACCGTCCGCCACTTTTTTCTCTCCATGGCAAACCTTCCCGATGCTTTCATTCGAAAGATGATCGACCGCCTGGGTGGCGAGGACACCCAGGGAGTGGTTTTGGTGGGCAGCTTCGCCCGCGGCGAAGACGGGCGCTACAGCGACGTCGACCTGTGGCAGTTCGTCCGCCAGGAACCCAGCGAGCTTGGCGACCCCGTCCCGGTCGAATACATCGATGGATATCTGGTCACCGTAAAAAGGACCACGCTCGAAAAAGAATATGCCTGCCTGGCTGCCCCTAGTAAAGCCCTGTGGACCATCCCGGCCCTGCGCCAGGCGCTGGTCCTGCTCGATAAAGATGGCGCGATCCTGGCCTTGCAGCGGGCGGCGCAATCGGCCAGCTGGGAGCGCCTGCAAAAAGACGCCGATGCCTTCGCCGCCGCCATGCTGGCCGGGGCCTGCGAAGAAGTCCACAAGCTGCTGGACGCGCTGGCCCGGGCGGACGAATCCAAGATCGCCTACGCCCTCTGGAACGTGACGTGGAACCTGTCGGAGGCCGTCCTGGTCCAACGCGGAATGCTCGTCCCAAGCGAGAACGTCTACATCGATTACGCCCAGCAGGCCGCCGGGCGGGAGTCCGCCTGGACCTGTCAGTTCCGCCTGGCCGTCGGCCTCGACCCGCTTCCGCCAGGCGAGGCGATTCCCTCCGGCAGGGGCGCGGCCGGGCTGCGGCTCTACTGCGAGACCGCCATCCTCTTCCAGGATATCCTGCCGGCTGCCGATGCAGCGGTGGTGAGGCGGGCCATCCAGATGATCATGGAGGCTGGTTACTGATGAACCCTTCCCAACTTGCCCGCGAAGTCCACCGCCGCCTGCTCGAATTCTACGGCGAGCCCACCTGGCGCAACCCCCTGCCAGCGCTGGACGAACTGGTCTCGACCATCCTGTCGCAGAATACCAACGACGTCAACCGCGACCGGGCCTTCGAGGCGCTGCGGCGGCATTTCCCGACCTGGGAGTCCGTCCGGGATGCTGCGCCGGAGGCGGTCGTGGCGGCCATCCGCCCGGCCGGGCTGGCCAACCAGAAAGGGCCGCGCATCCAGCAGGTCCTGAAGGAAATCACCATCGAGCGCGGCTCGCTCGACCTGGGATTCCTAAACGACCTGCCCCTGGAGGAGGCGCGTGCCTGGCTCATGAAACACAAGGGTGTGGGACCCAAGACAGCCGCCATTGTCCTGCAATTCTCGCTGGGCCGCCCGGCCTTCCCCGTCGATACCCACGTCTACCGGGTGACCGGCCGGATCGGCCTGCGGCCTGAAAAGATGACGGTCGAGGATGCCCATCCTTACCTGGAAAGTCTGTTCCCCCCCGAGAGTTATTACGCCGCCCATCTCAACATCATCCGCCTCGGGAGGAAAATCTGCGCCTCCCGCAAGCCGGATTGCATGGCATGTCCATTACAGGAAGTTTGCAATTATGCAAAGGCGCTGGAGAAATAACAGCCATATAATCTATATACCATTTTTGTCGAAAGGAGGTGAGAGCAATGTTGTGCGGCGTTCACGAATATGGACAGGGCCTGATCGAGTATGCTTTAATTCTTGTTTTCATGGCAATTGTTGTTATTGCAGTTTTCCTTATACTCGGCCCGTCCATCGGAAACGTTTTTACAAAAATAAACAGTTGTCTGCCCTCTTGCAGTTAGGCAACTCCCGCCTTCCGGCGGGAGTTTGTTTTATGTTCGAAGAAGCTCAAACAGGCCATCCGGATATACCGGCGGTTTTCCAGACTCGAATTCGTTCAATTCCTTCCAAATCGCCTTGAACGGCTCGCCGGATTCATCCCCCTGAATCATTTCTTTTTCATACAATACCGGGTCCGAGAAACGTCCATCGTAGACCAGGACAATCTGATGGGCGCGCTTCCCGTCGATAGAATAGATATTCTCCAGCGTGCCGAGGTAACGGACCTCCACCAGGTCCGCGCCGATCTCCTCCCGGAATTCCCGCCGGACGGTCTCCGCGCCGCGCTCGCCGAATTCGATCGCCCCGCCGAGCGGGCGGTAATACCGGCGGCCATTCTCACAGTATTCGGCCACCAGGATGCGCCCCCGATCCCGGCAGACGCAGATGGCGATCGGGCGGATGGTCTCCACAGGCATCTTTCCTCCCACGAAAAGAACGGCCGGGCAGCTCAGTGGATCAGGCTGATCGCCACCGAAGCCATGAACACGATGACCGCCATGGACAGGGTGATCTGGAGCATCGACAGGAATTTCGCCCGCAGGGAGAGCACCTGCGTATCGCCCAGGCCGAACTGCGTATTGCTGCTGAATCCCAGGAAAATGTAATCCCAAAACCGGGGCTGCCAGTCCTCCCAGCCGGGCATGGCCAGCACCCGCTGTGGAAAGGCAAAGTCATAACGCAATGAACCGACGTCCCGCCGGGCGCGCGGGCCGCCGGCGTCGATGATCCAGTACCAGGTCCCGAACAGGACGAAGTTGACGATCCACAAGACGAAGGTATCCTTGAGCAGCACCCCGGGGACCGATTGGGGCCGCGAGGTGACGATGTAGATGATCAGCACGATCTTGACCACCATTCGCAGCGTAACCCAGCCGAGATAGATCATCGCCACGTGCCGCTCCCAGGCATTGCGCCGGATCAGCCAGAGGATCAGCATGGCGGCAAAAAGAACGACCGGCACCCAGAATTCAAGGGTCGAGGCGACATGTTCCAGGGACCGCAGTTGGGCAAGCGTGCTGCGATGCAAGGCAACCGGCAGTGACACCAGGCCCGACAACAGGAAATCGGGCAGCGTGATCAGCGCCAGCACAATGATCATTTCGAAGGCGTATGCGTCAAGCCGTTTCGGTGCGACAATAGTTTTTTCCATAGGTCTCATTTACCCTCTTGCTATCCTGCCATCGTCCCTACGCCCCCATCCGATGCGACGGTCATGGAGGTCGACGGGAGGGCCGCTTGCATCGACCACGGCCCGGTCCAGGTGACGGTGGCAGGCAGGATGCTGCCACGCAGTTCCCGGTCCGATTCGACAAAGACCAACTTGTTGGTGGGGGTGCGGCCGCGCCAGCGTCCCTTGACCTTGTCTTCGAACAACACGTCCACTTTTTTGCCCAGGTAGCCGGCGTTGATCTCGCCGACGATCTTCTCCTGCAGATCTTCCAGCAGGCGGAAGCGGCGCATCTTCTCCTCTTCGCTCACGTCGTCCGGAAACTTGCGCTCGGCCACGGTGCCCGGGCGGGTGGAATAGCGCGCCAAGTGGGCGACATCCAGGCGCAAGTCCTCCAGGACGCGATAGGTCTCCATGAACTGGGCTTCCGTCTCGCCGGGGAAGCCGACGATGATATCGGTGGCGATCGAGCCGGAAGGAAGGTATTTGCGGATCTTTTCGACAATGGCCCGGTAATCGGCCTGGGTATACCCGCGGCGCATGTTCCTCAGCACATCGTCGTCCCCGGCCTGGATGGGGATCTCGATGTGCGGCATGACCTTGGGCAGCCCTGCCACTGCTTCGAGGATGTCCTCGTCGAAATAAATCGGATGGGAAGTCAGGAAGCGGATGCGCTCCAGGCCGTCCACTTCGTGGACCATCCTGAGCAGCCCGGCCAGGTGTGGACCGCCTGGAAGGTCCTTCCCATATCGGTCAACGATCTGTCCGAGCAGGGTGATCTCTTTGACCCCCTGGCGAACCAGCGAACGGACTTCGGCCAGGATGTCCGCGGGAAGACGGGAGCGTTCGCCGCCGCGCTTGGACGGGATGATGCAAAAGGTGCAGGCATGCGAGCAGCCCAGGACGATCGGGACATGGGCGGCCACCAGCCTGCCGCGCTCGTGCTCCGGGAGGACGAGGTCGCCGTCCATGACAGCGAATCGTTCCCCGGTCGCGGCGGCCTCGAC
>DATJPX010000089.1:0-26668 GCA_035506155.1 Anaerolineales bacterium | reverse complement strand
GGCATCACTGACACCAATTCCGCCAACAACAGCGCCAGCGATACCGACACCCAGAATTCCCAGACCGACCTCGGGATCACGAAGACGGACAACCGGATTTATTACCTGGCCGGCGATACCCTGAATTATGTCGTCGTGGTGACCAATCATGGTCCTGCCGACGTGACCGGCGCAGTGGTCTCGGATGCCATGCCCGCCCAAATCATCGCTTGGACGTGGAGCTGCGCCCCGGCCACCCCGGCCGCCTATGGATGCGACGGAGGCACCTCCGCTCCGTTTAGCGATACGATCGACCTGCCGGCTGGCGCCAGCATCACCTATAATGTCTCTGCAGGGGTGACTGCAACGCCTTCCGGCGACCTGGTCAACACGGCGACCGTTACATCCCCGGTTACCGATACGAATCCGGCCAATAACACCGCTTCCGATACCGACGGCCTGGCCGCGTTGACCGTTACGAAGGACGACGGCATCTCTGCAGTCAGCCCCGGAACGGCGATCACTTACACCGTCACGGTCACGAATGCAGGGACGGCCTCCCTGCCGACCATCCTGCTCACCGATACCCTCCCGGCGGAGGTCACCTTTGCTTCTGCCGACGGGTCGCCGACCCAAGCTGGCAATGTGCTCACCTGGCCGCTCTTCAGCCTGGCGCCTCTAGCTTCCACGTCCTTCGATGTGACGGTCAACGTTAATTCGGATGCTGTCGGCCCGACCATCGTCAACCAGGTGACCGCCCGCGATACCACCAGCGGCACGGAAGCCTCCGGAAGCGACACCGATTACATCGTGACCCTGCCGAATTCCGACCTGACCAAGATCCTGGTCCCGAACGGGGACAGCCTAGCTGCCACGACCAACCCGGACGTGGCGATCGGCGAGATCCTGACCTACCAGGTGACCTTCAACGTCCCGCCCGGCCAGATGACGAACCTGACCCTGACGGATACCCTCGACCCCGGCTTGGCCTTCGTCAACTGCCAGTCCATCACGCCTTCCACGCTCTCGGTGGTATGGCAGGACCCGGCCACCCCGGCGGTTCCCGCCTCCAACGATTTCTCGTCGATCTGCAGCGCTCCGCAGGTCAACGCCGTAGGCGATCCGGCCAGCGCTTCCAGCGCCGGGCGCCAGGTGGTCTTCGATTTCCACGATATCAACAATCCTTCCAATGCGACCGCCTCGATCACCCTGCTCTATCGCGTGGTGGTCCTGGACGTCGTCGAGAACCATGCCGGGAGCAGCGACCTGAACAACGGGGTCGTGCTGGCCTGGGACGGCGGTCCGCTGCAAACGACCTCTCCGACCCCGCTGCACATCCTCGAGCCGAAACTGACGCTCCAAAAAACAGCCGACATCACGGCTGGCATGCCCGGTACGGTGATCACCTTTACCCTGCAGGTCGCCTACGATCCGTCCAGCACGGCGGATGCCTACGATGTCTTGCTGACCGATGTGCTCCCGCAAGGCCTGACCTACGTTCCCGGCTCGCTGACGTACATCAGCGGCAACCCGCCGAACAGCGCCATTCCACCCACGCCGGCCCCGGCGTTGGACGATACGGCCGCGCCGACCCTGCGCGTCCACTGGGACCTGTTCCCGAGCACGGCGCCTGGCAATGCAGTGATCCAGTTCCAGGCGGTCCTCGGCGACATCGGGCGCGGCAGCATCGTCACGAACACGGCCAACGTCGAATGGACCAGCCTGCCGGGCATCCCGCCCAGCCCGGCTGCAACCCCGGCGCTGCCGGCAGGGCAGGAATCCATCTATAACCCGGCGGCCCATGAACGCCGTTACGACCCGGTCCATCCCGCCGATATCTACGGAGCCTCCTCCAGCGCCACCATCGGGATTCCCCGGCTGCCGGCCACCGGCTTCGCCCCCGGCCAGACCACCTTCCTGCCCGATCAGCCTGTCGAGAGTCAGTACGCCGACCTGGGCGACCTGTGGCTCGAGATCCCGGCCCTGGGCGTCAAGGCCAGCATCGTCGGCGTACCGGCCAACTCCTCCGGCTGGGACCTGACCTGGCTGGGCGACCAGATCGGTTATCTCTACGGCACCGCCTATCCCACCTGGACCGGCAATACCGGCCTGACCGGCCACGTTTACACTGCGGACGGGAAGCCCGGTCCATTCGTGAATATCTCCAAGCTCGTCTGGGGCCAGGAGGTGATCGTCCACATGGGCGGCCAGAAGTACATTTACCAGGTCCAGGATGTCCGGCGGGTCTGGCCGGAGGACCTGAGCGTCCTCAAGCATGCCACCGTCCCCACCCTGACCCTGATCACCTGCCAGGGCTATAACCAGGCGGACAACGATTACCGTTACCGCATCGCCGTCCGGGCGATCCTGGTGAGTATCGAGCCGGAAATACCTTTTGAGCTAAGGAACAAGTAACGCGACGCTCCCGCAGGACCCCTGCGGGAGCGTCTTTATTCCGACAGAACGCCGGATTAAAAAACTCCTGCGGAAATCCCGCAGGAGTTTTTGGATTCGAGCCGGGATTACGGCAGGGAGGCTTTGATCCCGTCGATCAGCTGCTGCTTCTCCGTCGCCGACAGGCGGGCGGATGGGTGCATCGGCAGGTATTGGAACGGCGGCATCTCCCCTTCCTGGATGATTTCGGCGAGTTCCCCGGCGCCCAACTGCGGGCGGTTCCATTCCGAGAAATTCAGCCGGGAGCGCCCTTCCATGACGTCGTGATAGACCAGCCAGGAGACCGGGGCGACGTACGAATACCACGGCCAGACCGTCTGGTTGCTGTGGCAGTCGTAACAGGCCCGTTTGACCAGCGCAGCGGTCTGCGGGCTGTCCCACTTCGGCTCCTGGACGACCGGTGGGTTTTGGCCCCGGCCGGGCAGGGGGACCAATTGGATGAGCAGTGCGAGTACGACGATCACGCCCAATCCCCAGAGAATGACCTTCTTTTTCATTTTTTCTCCTTTTACTGGTAAGCTGACACCATTTTAGCCCAGAACGACGCCCCCAGATAGTCGATCTCCAGGCGGCCCGCCTATGCTATACTCATATCCAAGGATGAAACCATGCCAGGAATCTATCAAGCCGATCCCTTTTCCCAGTCCGATCCACGCCTGCTGAAGCTCAAGGAATATCTGGTCAGCGCCGTCTCGCCGGAGATGCAGGGCCAGGCGACCGAAAAGGCCCCCGATCGCGAATCCGTCCGCCGGCTCCTGCTGGAAGCCTTCGACCGCACCAAGGCGGACCTGAAAGCCGAGTTGCGCGACCGGATCGTCGCCTCCGCCCTGGCGGACCTGGTCGGCTACGGTCCGCTCGAGCTGCTCCTCTCGGACCCGGCCATCAGCGAGATCATGATCAATGGCGCCCAGCGGGTTTTCGTGGAGCTGGGCGGGGAGCTTCTCGAGACGGATGTCCATTTCGAGGATGAAGAGCACCTTCTGCGGATCATCGACCGCATCGTGAGCCCGCTCGGCCGGCGCGTCGATGCCGACAACCCGACCGCGGATGCCCGCCTGCCGGACGGGTCACGGGTCAACGTGGTCATCCCGCCCGTCGCCGTGGACGGTCCGCACGTCACGATCCGCAAATTCCTCCAGACCAAGATGACGGTCGAGGACCTGGTGGCCATGGGTGCGTTGACGCCCTACATGGCGAGGTTTCTGGAGGCCTGCGTGGTGGCGCGCCTGAACATCCTGGTCACCGGCAATACCAGCTCTGGCAAGACCACCGTCCTGAACGCCCTCTCGGGTTTCATCCCCGATGCCGAGCGGATCGTCACCATCGAGGATGCCGTCGAGCTGAAGCTCAAACAGCGCCACGTCGTCCGCCTGGAGACGAAACTCCCCAACGTGGACGGGACCGGCTCAGTAAACGTGCGCGACCTGGTCCGCAACGCCCTGCGCATGCGCCCCGACCGGATCGTCGTCGGGGAGGTGCGCGGCGGCGAGGCCATGGACATGCTCCAGGCGATGAACACCGGCCACACCGGCTCGCTGACCACCCTGCACGCCAACGCCCCGCGGGATGCCACTTCCCGCCTGGAAACCATGTCGATGATGGCCGGGCTGGATATGCCCCTCCTGGCCATCCGCAAGCAGATTGCCGCCGCGATCAACCTGATCGTCCACTTGGCGCGCCTCTCGGATGGTTCCCGCAAAATGACCCACATCACCGAGCTCGCCGGCATGGAAGGGGACGTTATCACCCTGACCGACATCTTCAAATTCGAGCAGACCGCGGTGAGCCCGGACGGCAAGATCCTCGGCCAGCTCCGTCCCACCAACATGCGGCCCCTCTTCACCCCGCGCCTCGAGGCCGCCGGATACAAGCTTGGCGGCGAAATCTTCGGCGCAGGGCTTTAATCACTCATGATATAATTTCCGCACCTAAATCCAAACGGAGGCCGAAAATGGAAATCACGTCCCAGGCGTACAAACACTGTGATTTGCTCAAGGTGCAAGGGAAAGTGGACAGCTACACTGCGCCGGACCTCACCAAAGCCATCGAGGCGCTCAATACCCAGGGCCGTTACAAGATCGTGCTCGACCTGGGCAAGCTGGATTATATGTCCAGCGCCGGCTTCCGTGCCCTCCTGGTGGGACAGCGGAATTGCAAGCGTTACAACCGCGGCGAGATTGTCCTGGCCTCCGTTCCGAAGCGCATCATGGATGCCCTGGAATTGACCGGGTTTACCCCTCTTTTCAAGATCTTCAGCGACATTACCTCTGCGGTCGGAAACTTCTAGCCGCAGCCACCCCTGACCGTTCCTTCGGGCCGCCTCCCCTGCCAAGTGCCGAGGCGGCCTCACTATTCAGATGCGCACCGCAATTTTTCCCGCCAGGTTCGACCAGCTGGACGCCATCCGGGAGTTCGCCCTCCAGGCGGCCCAGGATGCCGGTATGGATGATTCCGAAGCCTATTCCATCGAGCTGGCCCTGGATGAAGCCTGCACCAACATCATCGAACACGCCTATCAGGGGGCTAGGGATGGGGAGATCGAGTGCACCTGCGAGTCTGACAAGACCGGCCTGACCATCATGATCCGGGATCACGGGAAGCCGTTCGATCCCTCCTCGGTTTCCGCCCCGGACCTGGACGCCGACCTCGAGAATCGCCCGGTCGGCGGCCTGGGAATCTTTCTGATGAAACAGGTCATGGACGAGGTCCGCTTCGAGCCGCTCGGCGAGTCCGGTAACCTGTTGACCTTGGTCAAGCGCCGCAAGCCCGTGGAAACCAGGCCCCTTGCAGAATCGGGCGATCCCGCCTGGCGGCAGATCGTCCAGCTCGGCGAGGACCTGATCCGCTCGGAATCCCTGGCAGCCCGCTGCGACCTGATCACGGAAACGACCTCCCGCCTGTTGGGCGCGCAAGTCGAGCTTTGGCTGGACGAGACCCTGCTGCGCCTGCCCGGTTTGAACCAGGCCCCCCTTTTCCCTGAAAAACCGGATTCGGAATTCATGCAGCAGGCCCTCACAACCGGCGCAGCAGTCCTTCGCAAGGAGCAAAAAAACCTCCTGGCTTATCCGCTCAAGAGCAGCGGCAGGGTCCTGGGTGTGCTGCAACTCTCCCGGCCGGATGCGCCGTTCAAGAAAAAAGAGATCGAGCTCCTCGAGAGCCTGGCCGGCCACCTCTCGCTGGCCCTGGTGGCCTCCCATCGTTTTATCGTCGAGCAGTGGCGCATCGAGCAGCTTACCCTCGTCCGGCGGGTGAGCGCCCAGATCGCCAACGTGCTCGACCTGAATGAGTTGACCCGGCGCGTCACCAAGCTCATCCAGCGGACCTTCAGCTATTATTACGTAGCCGTGTTCACCCACGAGAGCGGCCAGGAAGTGTTGACTTTCCGCTCGAGCGCCGGCCAGGCGCGCGGGCGCGGCAAGCCGCTCAAAGTCCGGATCGGTGAGGGCTTGATCGGGGGTGTGGCCCGGACCGGCGAGGAAGTCACCACCAACGACGTCCACATCGAGCCGCGCTTCCGCTTCATCGATGTGCTGCCCCAGACCAAGTCCGAGGCGGTCCTGCCCCTGAAGATTGAGGACAAAATCCTGGGCGTCCTGGACATCCAGTCGGACATCCTGGGCGCCTTCCATCCCAACGACCTGCTGGTCCTGCGGGCCCTGGCCGACACGATCGCGCTGGCGATCAACGGCGCCCGCCTGTACGGCGAGCTGCAGAAGCGCGCCGACCAGCTGGCCATCGTGGCCGAAGTCAGCAACGACATCACCTCCACCCTCGAGCTCGACGAGCTGCTCAACAAGGTGGCCGCCCTGATCCAGGAACGCCTGGGGTTCCCGTACGTGCACCTTTTCACGGTCCACCCGAACCGGCGCCAGATCATCTACGGTGCCGGCAGCGGCGCATTGAGCCGCTCACTGAAAGGCTTCGTGCTCGACTTGGACAGTGAAGCCGGGATCATCCCCTGGGTGGCCCGCCGGGGCGAGGCCGTCCTGGCAAACAACGTGGAGAAGGAACCCCGTTACCGGCCGTCCCCGTTCCCGCCGGAAGACACCCGCGCCGAGCTGGCCATCCCGCTGGTCTACGACAAGAACGTCGTCGGCATCCTGGACCTGCAGAGCGACCAGGTCAATGCCTTCACCGAGGACGACCGTCTGCTCTGCACTGCCCTGGCCGACAACGTCGCCGTGGCCATCCATAATGCCGACCTGTACCGCACCGAGCGTTGGCGGCGGCAGGTGGCCGACAGCCTGCGCGAAGTGGCCGGTGTGATCTCGACCGACGCCGGCGTCGAGGACGTGCTCGACCGGGTCCTGACCGAACTGGAGCACAACCTGCCCTGCGACGTGGCGGCCGTCTGGCTGCTGGACGGCGAACAGCTCTACCTGGCCCACGTCCATGGCGCCGAAGTCGTCGAGGTGGAGAACGCCGTCCACAGCTGGCCGGGCGCCCTCGAATACCTGATCTCCAACCTGGGCTCGGAGCAGCCGGTCATTCGCAAGCCCGAGGACCCGATCGGGCCGACCGGAGCGGCGCGCGGCTACTCGGCGGATTACTCCTCGATCGCGGCCACGCTGCGGGCGGGAGACCGACCGCTGGGTCTCATCACCCTGACCCACCATTCCCCAGGGCGGTACGGCCACGAGGCCCAGGCGGTCATCTCCACGTTCACCAGCTACGCCGCCGTGGCCATTGAGAACGCCCGCCTGTACGATTCGGCCCAGGAGCAGGCCTACGCCTCGGCTGCCCTCCTGCAGGTGGCACAGGCGGTGGCCAACTCGAACAGCCTGGACGAAACCATCGGCAGCGTCGTCCGCATCACCCCCATCCTGGTGGGCGTCAAGGCCTGCGCGATCTACCTGTGGGAAGCCGGGCGCTTTCGCTCCACCCAGGCCTATGGCTTTGCCGAACAGGCCCAGGCCGCCTACGCCAGCCGGGATTTCCTTCCGGGCGATTTTCCCCTGCTGGACGCAGTACGCGCCAAATCCCAGATGGTGGTTGGCGTCCTCGACCCTTCCTGCCCGGAGGAATGCCTGGATCCGGAGTTGGCCGGCACCGAAAAGGAGACCATGTACGCTCTGCAGAGCGCCGGGCACTTGCTGATCGGCGTCCCGCTGGTGATCAAGAACGATTTCTACGGCGTCATGCTCGTGGAGGAAAGCGACGAAGCCCGCCGGTTCCGCCAGAAGCGGGTCGAGATCGTCGGCAGCGTTGCCCAACAGGTGGTGCTCAGCATCCAGAACGAACACCTGCAACGCGAGATGGTCAACCGGGAACGCCTGGAGCACGAGGTCCACCTGGCCCGCCAGATCCAGCAGACGTTCCTCCCCGAGCACCTGCCCGAGCTCCCCGGCTGGGACCTGGCCGCCAGCTGGCTGCCCGCCCGGCAGGTCGGCGGGGACTTCTACGACGTTTTCGAGCTGCCCGGCAAGCGGCTGGGGCTTTTCATCGCCGACGTTTCGGACAAGGGCATCCCGGCAGCCTTGTTCATGGCCCTGACCCGCACCCTCGTGCGGGCGGTGGTCTACGATACCCCCTCGCCGGCCGAGACGATGCGGCGGGTCAACGCCTTGATCATCCCGGATAACAAGCAAAGCATGTTCGTCACGGCTTTTTACGGCGTTCTGTCGCTGGAAAAGGGTGAGCTCACCTACGCCAATGCCGGCCACAATCCGCCCGTCTGGCTGTGCGACTCCGACCGGACTTTCGAGCTCCTGCCGCGCACCGGCGCGGCCCTGGGCATCATCGATGACCTGCTCATGGAGGAGCGCACGATCACCTTCTGCCCGAACGATTTCCTCCTTTTGTATACGGATGGCCTGACGGAGGCTTTTTCTCCCGAGGAAAAGCTCTATGGCGAGGAACGCCTCCAAAAATTGCTGCTGAAGAAAATGTCGGCCTCGTCGCGCAAGGTGCTGGACGAAGTGGAGGCCTCCGTGAACCAGTTTATGGGGTCGAATCCGGCTTCGGATGACCTGACCATGCTTGGAATCAAGCGAAACGAGGCGCCGAAAGGCTCCTGATCCGGGTCTTTTTTTCCCTTTCCGGACGGGAAATGCCATTTTAAGCCTCATGGTATAATAAAAAAGCTATAAATTCCACAAGGAGCACCCCAATTGGCTTTCAATCCGCTCAACTGGCTGCTGGGCCTTTTTTCCCTGGATATCGGAATCGACCTGGGCACGGCCAATACTCTCGTGCACGTCCGCGGAAAAGGCATCGTCATCAATGAGCCTTCCTGGGTGGCAATGGACAAACGCACCCGCCAACCTCTCGCCATTGGATTGGAAGCGAAGGAAATGGTCGGCCGTACTTCGGGCAACATTATCGTGGTCCGTCCGCTGCGCGACGGCGTGATCTCCGAGTTCGAAATCACCGAGGCGATGCTGGAATACTTCATCGGCAAGGTCCACGAACAAAGCGTGGTGCCGTTGCCGCGCCCGCGCGTCGTCATCGGCATCCCCTCCGGGGTGACCGAGGTGGAGAAGCGGGCCGTCTACGACGCGGCCATGTCGGCCGGGGCGCGCGAAACCTACCTGGTCGAGGAACCCACGGCCGCAGCCCTGGGCGCTGGCCTGCCGATCAGTGAAACGCGCGGCTCGATGATCGTCGATATCGGCGGCGGGACCACCGAAGTGGCGGTCATGTCGATGGGCGGGGTGGTCGTCTCCCGTTCGCTGCGCGTGGCCGGCGACGAAATGGACCAGGATATCGTCCAGTACGTCCGCAACAAATACAACGTCCTGATCGGCGAACGGGTGGCCGAGCAGGTCAAATGGAATCTGGGTTCGGCCTATCCCCTTCCGGTTGAGAAGACCGTCGAAGTACGCGGCCGCAACCTTGTCACCGGTTTACCCGAATCGATCGAAATTTCCTCCGTGGAAGTGCGTGAAGCCCTTTCGCAGTCCGTGCTGGTGATCGTCGAGACGATCAAGGATGCCCTCGACGAGGTCCCACCCGAGATCGTGGCCGACCTGATGGACATCGGGATCTGCCTCGGCGGCGGCGGGGCGCTCCTCCACGGCCTGGCCGAACGCCTTTCCGACGAGCTCAACTTGCGCGTTTGGGTCGCTGAAGACCCCCTGACTTGCGTGGTGCGCGGCGCCGGGATCGTCCTGGACGATTTCGCCAATTACAACCACTACCTGGTCGGGTTGGAACGCGGCAGCACGCGTCATCCTTAATCGCGTGGCCGCGCCTCCCGGGCGCGGTGGTGTGCCAGATACCTTATGAAAGCCAGTTTTCCTCGTTCCCTTCAAACCGTTGTCATCGTCCTGGTGTCCATTGGGCTGGTGGTGCTGGCCCTGGGCGGCTATTTCAACCCGGTCACCAACTGGGCTTCCCGCCTGACGGTGGACGTCCAGACCTGGGTCTCCAGCCGCTATATGGCCCTGGTGGACTTCCTGACCGTCCCCCGGGACGTGGCGACCCTGCGCCAGCGCAACTCCGAGCTGGAGGCCGAGGTCGCCCGTCTGCAGACCCAGGTGGTCGAGCTGCAGCAGCAGGTCACCGAAACCAACATCCTCTCGGCGCTGGTCGATTTTGCCCGCGCCAATCCGGAATATTCCTACAAGGCGGCCGCTGTCATCGGCCGTGACCCGAGCCCGTTCCTGCGCTACGTGATCATCAATATCGGCTCGAACGAGGGCGTCCTGCCGGGCATGCCGGTCGTCACGGACAAGGGCCTGGTCGGCCGGGTGGATGCGGTCATCGCCGAGGCGGCGCGGGTCGAGCTGATCACCGATTCGGCCTCGGCGGTCAACGTGCGCATGCAGGCCTCGGATACCGAAGCCCTGCTGATCGGCTCCATTACCGGCGACCTCTCGCTGGACATGATCCCCCAGGACGCCACGGTCACGGTCGGCGACGTGGTGCTGACCTCCGGCCTGGGCGGCACGTATCCGCCCAACCTGCTCGTCGGGCAGGTGGTCAGCGTCCGCAAACTGAACTACGAGCTCTTCCAGCAGGCTTCCATCCAGCCGAACGTGGATTTCAACCAGTTGCAGTTCATCCTGGTCATCACCAATTTCAATCCGGTGAATATCACGCCCTTGATCGCCACGCCCGGGCCATAAGATGCGCAGAGCCATCCTGGTCGCCATCCCGGTCCTCGGGGTGGCATATCTGCTCCAAACAGCCATCATCGGCCGGATGATGCTGTTGAGCGGGAATGCCGACCTGATCCTGCTCATCCTGGCCGCCTGGGGGTTGCAGGAGCGCTCCCGGGGCGCCTGGGTCTGGGGAATTGCCGCCGGCCTGTTCGCCGGCTTGGTTTCGGGCATTCCCTGGTATATTTACCTGGCCGGCTATCTCATCGTGGTTGGGGCGGCGCGACTGCTGGTGAAACGTATCTGGCAGGCGCCCCTCCTGGCAATGTTCGCCGTTACGCTTATCGGTACACTGGAGATGCTAATCATGATGTACGTCTATCGGACCCTTTTCCAAGTTTCACTACCTTTCAGCGGGGTCTTCTCCCAGATCATCCTTCCGAGCGTCCTGCTCAACCTGCTCCTGGCCATCCCCGTGCACTCCCTGGTGCGCGACCTGGTCGACCGGGTTTATCCTGCGGAGGTGATGGCATGACTTCCCCGGCCCGCCCTCTTCACTACCAGGGCTGGCGTTACCTGGTGGTTTACGGGTTGATCGTCGCAGTGACGCTCGTCTTCATCGCCCGCCTCTTCAGCCTGCAGATCCTCAACGGAAGCAGCTATACCGCCCAGGCCGAGTCCAACCGGACCCAGGTCATCAGCGTCCCGCCCTCCCGCGGCACGATCTACGACCGCAACGGGATCATCCTGGCCCGCAACATCGCCTCGTATGACATCGTCATCACCCCGGCCTACCTTCCCGACGACCCGGGCGACGTCCAGCGCATCTATCGCGAGCTCTCGACCCTGACCGGCGTGCCGGTCAGCCACGGGACCGTGGATGACGCCAAGAAGATCGACGTCTGCGTGCCGGGACCGGGCATCTCGCAGTTCGTCGACTTGGGCTTTTCGAATGCGCCTTACGACCCGGTCAAGATCCAGTGCAACGTGGGCGAGCAGATCGCCATGACCGTCCGGGAACATGCCGTGGACTGGCCGGGCGTGGGTGTGGACATCACCCCGGTCCGCGATTACCCGACCGGCTCGTTGACCGCCAACATCGTCGGATACCTGGGCCCGATCCCGGCCAACCAGGAAGCGCTCTACCGCGCCCTGGGTTTCGCCCCCAACCGGGACAAGGTCGGCTACGCCGGCGTGGAATATTCCCTCAACGATACCCTGATCGGCACCCCCGGCAAGCGGACCGTCGAAGTGGACGTGGCCGGGCAGGAATTGCGCAACCTGGAGCCCCCGGTGGCCGCCACGCCGGGCGACAACGTCGTCCTGACGATCGATACCCGCCTCCAGCAGGCGGCGGAAGCGATCCTGAAACGCGACATCGATTACTGGAATAACGTCTACAACCAGTACTATCGCATCTCCAGCGGGGTCGTGATCGCCATGAACCCCAAGACGGGCGAGATCCTGGCCATGGCGCAGTACCCTACTTACGAGAACAACCGCTTGGCCCGGATCATCCCGGCTTATTACTACAACCAGCTGGAGAACGATCCCGCCCTGCCGCTGCTCAACATTGCCATATCCACCGAGTACCCTCCCGGCTCGACGTTCAAGCTGTCCACGGCGACCGGCGCTTTGAACGAGGGCGTCGTGACCCCGGCCAGCACCATCGACGCACCCGCCCTGATCACCCTGAAAAATTCCTACTCGCCCACCGATCCGGGCAGTTCCGAGACCTACTACGACTGGACCTACACCTTCTACGGCGAGACCAGCGGCCTGGGCAAGCTGCCCTTCCTGCGCTGCATCGCCCTCTCGAGCGACGTGTGTTTCTATAAGGTCGGCGGCGGCTACCCCGGCGAGGTCAGCGAGGGGCTGGACATCGACCGGCTCAAGCAGTACGCCCAGGCGCTCGGTTACAACCGCCAGACCGGCATCGAGCTTCCCGGTGAGCTCTCCGGCCTCATCCCCGACGAAACCTGGAAACGGATCTACAAGGGCGAGAACTGGTCGACCGGCGATACTTACCTCGCCAGCGTCGGCCAGGGCTACGTCCTGGCCACCCCGCTGCAGGTGCTCCTCTCGGCCGCCACCATTGCCAACGACGGCAAACAGATGCAACCGACCATCATCCGCAGCATCGTCGACGGGCAGGGCAACGTCGTCCAGCCCTTCACCCCGCGCCTGCGCTGGGACGTGACCCTCGACCCGCTGATCCAGGATTTCATCTGTGAGAATGCCAACTGCACTTCCACCGGGAAGATGAAGACGGTCAGCTCGACGGCCGTGGAAGACGTCAAGGCCGGGATGCGCATGGCCGTCACCGACCCGCGCGGCACCCTCAACCACGATTATTCCTTTGCAAATTATCCGATCGCCGTGGCTGGCAAGACCGGCACTGCGGAATATTGCGACGACGTGGCCAGCAAGAAGGGCCTCTGCCGCCGGGGCGACTGGCCTTCGCACGGCTGGACGGTGGCCTTCGCCCCCTACGATAATCCTGAGATCGCCGTGCTGGTTTTCATGTACAACGCCGGCGAAGGCGGCCGCGTGGTCGCCCCGACCGTCCGGGCCGTCATGGACGCCTATTTCGCTCTGAAGGCGGTCGACACCGCCAATGGGGTGACCGGCAATCCGTAACCGAAAAGGAAAGTCCCGCAGAGTGAAACCTGCGGGACTTTTTCATGCCAGGTTCGGATTTTCATCCGGGTAGCTGCACAGCAGGATATCCAGGTATTCCACCCCGCGAAAATATTTGCAGATCGAGATATTCTTCACCGCGCAGCGGTGCTCGAGCGTGCCCTCGGCGGCATTCCAGGGACAGCCTTCCTGCTCCCAGGCGATCTGGCCTGCCGGGGTGGCCAGGTCGATGTCCATGTTGGCGCCACGCAGCCGTTTCACTGGAGCCTCAGCAGGACCTTGCCGTCTTTCCACAGCTCCTCCAGCTTGTAATAGCGGCGTAACTCCTCGTCGAAGAGGTGCACCACGATGTCGCCGTAATCCACGACCAGCCAGCCGGTGGATGGGGAGCCTTCCAGGCGACCCTTTTTCTTGTGCTGTTGGCGGGTTTTTTCGTTCACCCCGTCGGCCAGGGCGTTGAGCATGCGGCTGCTGGTGGCAGTACAAATAATGAAATAGTCCGTGAATGAAGTCAGATCTTTAATATCCAGTAAGAGGATATCTTCGCCTTTTTTGTCTTCCAGGGCGTTGACGATCGTGTGGGCCAATTCGAGCGTATCCAGGATTCACCTCATAGTCATAGGGGCCGGCGAGTGGCGCCGGCCGGGGTTGGTTTGGTTTGCCTAAGCCATCATCGGCAGGCTGAATAGACGGGTGTAGACCGATCCGCCGGGCTGCAAGTCCGATTTGAAGATCTGGATCGCCTCGACGCGGACGATCCCGAGCTCTCCCACCTTTGTCGCCTCCAGGGCGGCCCGGACCTTTTGCAGGTCTGTCGAGGTCGCGCTCTGGCCGATCCGGCCGATCGTCAGGTGGGGGGAGAAGGGGCGCTCGTCCGGGCCGTAGCCAAGCTGGGCGGCGGTCGCCTCGACGCAGCGCTGCAGGGCGGCCAGGGCGGGCGGCGCGTCCAGGCCGATCCAGATGACCCGCGCCCGGCGCGGGTTGGGAAAGGCCCCCAGCCCGCCGGCCGACATGGAGAAGCACGGATGCGTGGCTGCCTCGGCCTTGAGCGCCTCGGCCAACTGTTCCAGGTTGGCGGGGGAGACGTCCCCCAGGAACTTGAGGGTCAGGTGGATGTTCTCCCTGGCGATCCAGCGGATCAGGGGCTTGGGCAGGGCCTTCCGCAGGGCGGCGGTGCTCTGTGCAATGGCATCCTGGATCCCGGCCGGGATTTCGACCGCGATGAACGAGCGCAGCATCATGACTTGAGCGCCCTCTCGACCGCCTGTCTCAGGTCCTGGAACCCGACCGGCTTGGCCAGGTAATCGACGGCGCCGGCTTCCAGCGTCGCCCGGATATCTTTCTGGGTGCTCTTGGCGGAGACCACCACCACCGGGATCCTGGCCAGTTTCGGCCGGCCCTGCATGAAATGCAGCACTTCCAGGCCCGAGATATCGGGCATCATGATGTCGAGGATGACGGCGGCCGGTTGTTCCTTGTCGATCAGGCGCATGGCGGCTTGGCTGCCGGAGGCCTGGCAAACCCGGTAGCCGCTGACGCGCATCATCTCCGCGAACATCTCGGCGGTGTCTTGCTCGTCTTCCACGATCACGATGGTCTTCTCTTCGCTCATGCAGTCGTTTCCCGGGACAAAAATAGCATAAGATAGGCGAAATGACAAGGCCCGTCAGGGCCGCTGGAGGGCGTAATCTTCCGGCGTATCCAGGTCGCGCAGGATGCTTTCATCGGCCTCCACGTAGCCGATCGGGCCGGCGTAGGCGGTGATGAACTGCCGCGGGTTGGTCCCGAGTGGGAGCGCCAGGATTTCCGGCCAGAAGGCGCGGCCGGCCAGCCAGGGATGGCCGCGATGGTTGTCGAAGCTCGGGAAGACCAGCGGGGTGCCAGTCCGCTCGAAGGCGGCGCACAGGCGCCGGATGGTCTCCATCTGGACCTGGGGCTGGTCGCCCAGGCCGATCAAGGCGGCGCGCGGCTCGGGGCCCAGCGCGGCCAGCCCGGCCTGGATGGAGCTCAGCATCTCCCCACGCTCGTGCTCCGGGTTGTAGACTGACCGGACGGGATACCGTCCGGCGAGGTCGGCGACCAGCGCCTCCACCCGGCGGCGCGCCCCACCCGTCACGACGACCAGATCCCCAATCCCGGCGGCCGCGAAGGTCGCCACGACCTGCCCCAGGACGGTCGTCGTCCCCCACGGCAGGAGCAGTTTGGGCTGGCCCATGCGGCGGGACTTCCCCGCCGCCAGGAGGATGGCGGAAATCCGCCCGGTTTCGCTCATGATCGGGATGCGGTCAATGCAGGGGGCCCGGCTCGGTGGCCCAGAATTGGACCTCATGAGGATAGTATCCGATTGCAAGGATGCCCTGGTCGGGACTCAACGCGGCGGACATCAGGCGCAGGCTGGTATCCGGATTGGCAATGAAGGCGGTCACGGTTTGCCGCCTTGCAAGGTCGAAGATGAGCATGGCGGCGTTCGGGCGGGCGCTGACGGCCATAATCTTCCCGTCGTCCGGCGAGAATTTGAGCAGGACGACGTTTTCGACCTTGATGCCCGGGAAAGAGTCCTTTAACTTGATCGTTTTCGTTTCCAGGATATCGATGTCCGTGCTTACCCGATCCAAATGCCAGACTGCATAGGCGACCAGGCTGTCGTCGCTCGAAAACGTCGGGCAACTGAGGATGCTCTTGTCGTAGAGCAGGCGGCCTGCCTTCTGCCTTGCCGCGAGGTCCCAGATCAACAGTTCACCAGCCCTGCTCGTCCATGCCAGGTAGCGACCGCCCGGGGAGAAGGCGACATCCCGGACGCTCGAGGGCGGCTCGGTCACCAGCTCGTCGTAATCGCCCAACCTTTCCCCGCTCGCCGCATCCCATAGCGAGACGACCCCTTCGGTCGTGCCCGCGGCAAGGTATTTCCCGTCGGCGGAGTAGGCCAGGGCGCTGATGTCGTGTGTCTTGGCGGCGCGAAGCTCCGTCAGGATTTCCCCCTGCCGGGCGTCCCAGATTTCCAGGCGGCCGTTGCAGCCGTAGGCGATCTCCTGGCCGTCAGGGGAATAGGCAAATGAGACTTCCCTTTCCGCGCAGCTCAACTCGATCGTATGGGAAGGCAGCTGGCTGATTCCTGGGATTCCGCTGAACAGGATCCACGCCTGGCCAGCCTCATCGGTTGCAAAAAGGAGCCCGTCCGGGCTGAAGGCGATGCTCGTGTTTCCGGGGGTGTCGAGGGTGTAGAAATTGGTCAAGTCGCCGCCGTTCGATGCGAATAGGGACGGGAGGGGTGTCCCGGTCGGGGAGGAAAGCGGCGTGAGACTGGCCGTCGGCAGGAAAGTCGCCGTGGCGGGAATCGCTTGGCTTGGCATGGGGGAGCCGGCGGGCAGGGGGACCGGCGTCCCGCCCGGGATGCAGGCGGCCAGGCCGAACCCTAGGACGAATGTCGCAAAGAACAGGGTCAGACAGCGGATTTTTCGTTGCATGGATCGAATCACCTCCTCCTCGGCCAATCCTGGCTTCTCATCAGGGACAAATCTTCAAATGCGGCGGTCCAGAAGCTTCTCGTAGTCTTCCGGCCGGTCGACATCGAGCAAAAGGCTTGCGTCGTGCCAGGGCAGGTATGTCAGTGGGAATTTCGAGAAGACCGCCCGTCCGCCCACGTCGCCGGTCAGCGAGAGCAAGTCGGGGAAGGTGACCCGGTCGAACAGGACCGGGTTGGCACGCCGCCCGTCCACCAGCGGCGCCACGACTGGCGCCAGGTCGAGGCCGTGCCGGTCCGCCAGGGCCCGCAGGACCGTCGGCGTGACCTGGGGCTGGTCGGCCAGGAGGAAAATGGCTGCCCCGGCCTGCTCCGGCAAGGCCCTCAACCCGGCCTGGAGGGATGAACTCTGGCCGCTCGGCCAGTCCGGATTGTGGGCCATTCTCACCGGCAGGTCCCGGACGGCGTCTTCCACCTGTCCTGCGTTCGCCCCGCTGACGACCACCACCGGGGACAGGCCGGCTGCCAGGGCCGTCTCCGCCACGGCGCGCACGAAAGGCCTGCCGTGATAGTCCAGGAGCTGCTTTGGGCTCCCGAAACGCCGGGCCTCCCCGCCTGCCAGGACGATCCCGGCGGTCTGCTCGAAGGCTTGAAGGAGGTCCCTTTCGAGCGCCCCCACCAGGACGGCAGCGTACTCTCCCAGCAAGTCCCCGGCCAGCTTCCCGCCCAAGGATTGCAGGTCGGGCGTGTCGGCCTGGTTGAGCAGGGCGACGCGCCGGGCGCCGGGAGGGATGCTCTTCAATCCACCTTCCCGATGGAGCAGCACACGAGCCAGTGCTTCGGGTGTTACGGGATCGCCGGGACCGAGTCCGCCCAGGCGGGCGAAGACCTCCGGGCGATGAACGAACTCGTCCGTCAGCGGCCGGCCCAGCCCGGAAAGGCCGGCGACGACCACGACGGTTTGGGCGAACTCCGGGATGGGCGGCTCGGTCGCGGCCGGGGCCTTGAGCGGGCGGCGGCGGGACCCGTCCGCCTCGACCAGCAGGGGCAGGCCATGGGAATCGCCCAGTTCGTGCAGCCAGGCGAGCGCCTTCGCAGCCAGGCCGGTCGTCCGGTCGGCCTCGACCGGTCCGGTGACCAGGATCACGCCCTGCAGTTTCTCTTCGAGGCCGGCCAGGTCGGCCGGTCTTTCGGCGATCCAGTGCGAATCGGCCAGGCGGGTCTGGTCGGCGCCCAGGTGGGTCGTGGCGGCCACGAGGACGGGCGGAGGAAGCTGGCGGGCCAACTGGAAGAGGGCGGTCGTCTTGCCGCCCGCCCCGACCAGAGCGAGGCGGGGAGTCTTCGGGAGGCGAAGAGCCTGGGAAAGATTCATGATCGTTTACCACAGAGTCACGAAGACATGGATCAAATCATGTCTTCGTGTTTTGGCGGTCAGGCCCATAATTGGCCCCTCAATTCCGGCCGGGAGAGGATGGCTTCGAGCACCCCGCCGCCGATGGACAGGGATTTGTCCGAAACCAACTGGCAATAGCGCGGGTCGTCGCGCGGGTCGATGTCCCCGATCTTCAAACCCTTGCTGACCGCCAGCCCGGGATGCAGAAGGCCGCGCAGGACGCCCGGGAAGGGCGCTGCGACCTTCCGCCCGGCGACCTCCGCGACCGCCTGCCCGGCCTCGACGTGGTCGCCGATCGAGGCGTGCGCCTCGAGCTCGCCGTCCGCCGGGGCGCGCAGGACCCGCCGCTTGTCGCCGTCCGGCTGGCCGGTATCCGGGTCCGGCCCGCCCTGCCAGGAAACCCGTCCGAGCATGTGGCCGCGGCGGGTCTCGACGACTGCCTGGCAGTTCACCCCGGCCTCGAAGCCGGGTCCCAGGCCAAGGTAGAGCTGGGGGACGTAGCCGATCGGCGCCGGCGGGCGTTTGGTCATCCGGGCGTCCACGACCACCGCCGCGTGCAGCAGCCTGGCAGCCGTGCAATCCGGGTCGACCAGCACGGGCACCTGCTGTTTGGCCAGGATGTTCAGGATGCGCAGGCTGTCGGTCGGATCGGTCACGGCCCGGCCGGCCAGCCCCTCGATGGTGATCTCGCCGGCGTAGATCGCCTCGGCGAAGGAGACCGTGCGCCGCACGGCCAGAGGCTGGGGCAGCTCGGTGACGATCACACGCAGGCCGGAGCGGATCAGGCGGAGGGCGACGCCGGTCGCCAGGTCGCCGCCGCCGCGGATGACGATTGTGGATGCCATGGGGATATTAAACCACAGATTGGCGCGGGAATTTGTCGTCTATTTTCAGCCTGCTTTCGCCCTGCGCCTTCTTACAGCGGAATCTGCCGCGCCTTGCGCCGCTCGAACTGCGTGACGTGGGTGAAACCCGCCGCCTGGATGGCCGCAAGTGCACCGTCCAGGTGCAGGCCGAGGTGGCCGAGGTCGTGCGTGTCGGAGCCGAGGGTGAGCCGCTCGCCGCCCATCTGGCGATACCAGCCCAGGATGAGCGGGTCGGGGGAGAGGACCTGGGAGGGTTTGCGCTTCCCGGCCACGTTGACATCCAGGGCCAGGCCGCGCTCGATGGCGACCTTAAGAACGGACCGGATGGCGATCTCGTAGCGGGCCGGTTCGTAACCGAGGATCGGTTTGGCTGTCCGGGCCGGGACGTCGAAGTGGGCGAGGATGTCCACATCCGCGACCCGGGCCATCTTTTCCAGCTCGGCAAAGTAGCCGCCGTAGACCTCGTCCGGGCCGTGCCGGCGGAAGTAGGATTCGTCGAACATGAGATGCGCGCCGACGTAATGGACCGAGCCGAGGACGTAGTCGAAAGGAGCCTGGGCAAGGATCCAGGCCGTGTCTTCGCGGTAGATGTGCGGCTCGCCGATCTCGATCCCGGCCCGCAGGGTCAACTGCCCGGCGAACAGGCCGCGCAGGCGCTCGATCTCGGCGTACCAGGGCCCCGGCTGGAGGTGGCGGGTGTCTTTTTCATGCGGGATGACGTCCCAGTGCTCGCTGAAGCCGATCTCGGGGATGCCGAGCTGGATGGCCCGGCGGCAGAGCTCCTCCGGCGCGGCGTGCCCGTCGGGGGAGAAGGTGGTGTGGACGTGATAATCCTGGGGGATGTTCATGGCAGGGATTTTCTTTCCGCCATGACGTGGCCGAAGGCGCGGAAAGCCAGGTAGACGAAGAGGAAAAGCAGGGTGTAGAGCGAGGTGAACCCGTAGATACGCAGGTTGGAGAAAGGATAGCGCAGCCAGCCCCACACGTCGTGGATGATCGGGCGCGGATCCTGGAGGATGTCCCAGCTGTTCCAGCGCAGGAAACGTCCGAGGGTGATCCCGACGCTGCCGAGCACGGTGACGGCCAGGGCGAAAAGCCACCCGCTCAGGCGGCCCAGAGTGCGGGTGACGATCTCCTGCATCAGGTAGAGCGAGGTCACGCCCAGCAGCAGGCCGGTCCAGGCAAACCAGATCAGCATGATCACGTCGAACCAGAGCGGGGCGTTGGCGGCGTTGTAGCTCAGGTGCTGGAAGTCGGTCAGGATGTAGGGCGCGTTCGGGAAGAACAGCAGCCAGACCAGGGCGCAGGCCGCCGCAACCAGCCAGAGCCACCTGCGGCCCCAGGAAACCAGGTAGGCCAGCCCGGCAAAGACGAACGGGATCCAGGCCAGGAAGAGGTTCCAGATCAGGCTGGAGTAATCGAAAGTTCGGCTATAGGCCATCCGCGCCAGGGCCAGGAGGATCGAGACGACCGAAGCCAGCGCCAGGAGCAGGAAGACCAGCAGCTTGTATTTGTGTTCGGCAAAGTGGAATCCGGTTCCATTGGTTTGTTTTTTCATCTTTTTTTCCTGTCGATGGGTTTGGCAACAAAGGACCTCCCGCCGAGCGCGGGAGGTCTGAGATTCTTCCATCAGGTGCCTGGGTTCCCGGCGGCCCGTTTGTTCCTTTCGTCGCTCCGCGCCCTAGATCTTTCCCAGCCCGCGCAGGACGCGCTCGGGGGTCAGCGGGAACTCGTCGAACCAGACGCCGGTGGCATCATGGACGGCCGCGGCAATCGCCGGCGCGACCGGCAGGAGCGGCAGTTCGCCCATGCCACGCACCCCGAAGGGCCCGTTCGGCTCGGCCACTTCCAGGATGACCGACTCGACCGCATCCGGGATGTCCAGGACGGTCGGGATCAGGTAGGTGCTGAGCTGGTCGGTCAGGATGTGGCCGTTCTTCGAGATGAAGTTCTCGGTCAGGGTGTAGCCTTCGGCCTGGACGACCGCCCCCTCGATCTGCCCCTGGACCAGGGCCGGGTTGATCGCCTTGCCGACGTCGTCGGCAGAGACCAGCCGCAGGACCTTGATGAACCCGGTCTCCAGGTCCACCTCGACCTCGGCGGCCTGGGCGACGTAGGCGTAGGACAGGTTGGGGACCGAGTAGCCGGTCTCCTTGTCGAAGGGGGTGGTCTGGGGGGCCAGGTAGGTGTACTCGGCGATGGCGGGACGTTCCTCGGCTTCCCATTTGGCCAGGGCGGCTTCGGCGGCGCCCTTGATGGCATTGCCCGACATGAAGGTCATCCGGGAGGCGGAGGCGCTGCCCGGGTTGCCCATCGTGGCGGTGTCGGAAGTGACCATGGTGACCTTCTCGAAAGGGACGCCCAGCGTCCCGGCGGCCATCTGGGCCATGACGGTGTGGGTGCCCTGCCCGACCTCGGCGCCGGCGTGCCAGACGACGACCTGCTCGATCTCGGTCTTGCCGTGGATCTCGACCCGCGCCCAGGAGTTCTCCTGGTAGCCGAAGCTGAAGCCGACGTTCTTGAAGCCGCAGGCGAAACCGCGCCCGCGAGCCATCACCTCTGACCCCTCTTCCCTCGGAAGAGGGGATGTATCCCATCCGAACTTGTCCCGGGCCGCTTCGATGCACTCGACGATGCTGACCCGGCCGGGGGCCGGGGTGCCCACGTTGAGGGTGTCGCCCTCCCGCAGGGCGTTGCGGTGGCGGAACTCGACCGGGTCCAGGCCGAGGGCCTCGGCCAGCTTGTCCATCTGGAGCTCGGCCATCCACAAGGCCTGGGGGGCGCCGAAGCCGCGGAATGCGGCGGTCGGGACGTTGTTGGTGTAGACCCCGTAGACGTCTTCCCGGACGTTCGGAATGAAGTACGGGCCGGTGGCGGTAATCGTGCAGTTGCCGAGGACCTTGTTGGAGGTGTACATGTAGGCCCCGGCATCCGCGATGACGGTGGTCTCGGCGGCCAGCAGCTTGCCCTCCTTCGTGGCGGCCCATTTGGTCTTGATGGTCATCGGGTGGCGCTTGCCGTGCCCGACGATCGATTCCTTGCGGCTCCAGATGATCCGGACCGGGCGCTCGAGCTTCCAGGCGGCCAGGGCCAGGACGATCTGCACGGACATGTCCTCGCGGCCGCCGAAGGCCCCGCCGATGGCCGGGTAGATGACCCTCACCTGTTCTTTGGGCAGACCGAGGGCATGGGAAATTTGCTCCTGGTCAGTATGGGTCCACTGGCCGCCGCATTCGACCGTGACGCGGCCTGCCTCGTCAATGTAGGCCAGCCCGGCTTCGGGCTGCAGGTAGGCATGTTCCTGGTAGGGGGTGTGGTACTCACCCTCGACGACCACGCCGGCATTGGCGAAGGCGGCTTCCACATTGCCCTTGCGGATCTTGTCCCAGACGCAGATGTTCGAGTCGCCGATCTCCGGGTGGATGCGCGGCGCCTCGGCCTTCATCGCCTCGGCGGCGTCATAGACGGCCGGCAGGTCCTCGTATTCGACCCGGATCAGGTCCCGCGCTTTGGCGGCGACGGCTTCGGATTCGGCCACGATGACGGCCACCCGGTCACCCTCGCAGCGGACGATATCGCCGGTGACGCCGGACGGGGAGGCAACCGCGCCAGGACCACATAAGACCGGCTGGTCCATCTTCTGCAGCCCGAATTCGTTGACCGGGACGTCCGCAGCGGTGAAGATCGCTACGACGCCCTTCACGGCTTTCGCCTGGGCGGTATCGATCTTCAGGACGCGGGCGTGGGGACGCCCGGCGAAGAGGGTTTTCATGTGCAGCAGGTCCGGGCGAACCAGGTCGCCGGAGTAGAGCGCCGCGCCGGTGGCTTTCTGGCGGGCGTCGAGACGGGGAACGGATTGACCGATGGCGGATTTTGGCATAGGGGGAAGATAGTGGGTGAGGGGATAGGGATAATAGGTTCGACCAATATTGTAATCCAGATTGCATATCGAAGAAACAATCTGAGGACAGGAAATTGTTGTATCAGGGAGTGGGTGTTGGCGTTAGTATTTTTTGAGTGTTCAAGTCGAGAAATAAAATACGAAATCCATAATCCGAATCGGAATTGTAATAGTTGGAATGAAGCGTCAGAATTTGGTCATTCCATTCGACAGGATAAATTTCATTGGCGGATTCGGAAAAGCTTATTATTGGTAGAAGAGATGTATCATTCGATTGCCATTTATATAAAACATAGGTGGCCTTATGAGTAGTGTAGAACTCACCCCCTGTCTTCCCTGTTTCAGCAGACAAAATGAAACTTAATCCATCACCTGACCAGACTACATCCGCTGCTGCTAAATAATCATTAAGAACGTACATTGAGTTCTCTCCGGTCTTCAGGTCTATGACGGTGATTTTGATTGTTGCGGTATCTTCCTCGCCCCAGCCTTTACGGACAACGTACATCAAGCGCCTCCCCGAAGGCGAGAAGGAGTAATCGTTAATGGGAGGTGTGAACTGTATCCAGGATCCAGTCAATGTATCAAGCTGATATATTGCGTGATAGTTAGGGTCCATGTTTAGCCCGTAATCTGGAACACCATCTGGTTCAACACAATAATACAAATTGAAATAAATATATCTACTTTCATTTGACCAATGGAGAGGAAAACTGTAGCAAAAATTATCTCCCCAACTTGGATCATCCATTTTTGCGGGTTGTTGAACGATCTTCCATTGCCTTGCGCCATCACGGCTGGTAACGAGAAACACAATGCCGCTCTGGGAGCAATCACTTGCCAGCCAGTTCCCATCCAGAGAAATGAGGGATAAATATGAGTAGCCACAATTACTGGGGAAAGAAGCTATCGAAGTTGCTCTCGCTATTTCAGTCGGATCGTCTTTCCACGGAAGCCAATCGGTGGGGTGAGGCGTCCGCGCCGGATGCAATGTGTTGGTCTGGCTGGGCGAAATGGATGGGGTAGGAGACCAGGAATTTTGAGTTTGATTGGGATGGGTGGAAATATTACTTTCGGTCTTCACGTTCCCACAGGCATAGAAGAGCAGGGCGATCATCAGGATGGCGACCCAGGCGGATTTCACGGTTTTCATCTCCTTCGCGGCGGCTGATCAGTCTACGGCTCAGCGAACCGGCGTGGGGGTCTGATCGGGATTGGAAGACAGATCCGAGATATCGATGGCATACGAATCGCGTTCACATGATCCGGAGCCGGCGAGGCGGAAACTCAACTGCTGGCCATCCGGGGTCCAGGTGAACTCGCCTGCATTCCAATAACAATTCTCCATCAGGAGATAGCTCTCCGCCCCAGTCTTAAGGTCGAGGATATGGATTTTCAAGGGGAGGCTGGCATTATTGACATAAGCTAGTCTCCGGCCTGTCGGGGAGATCGCCAAGGCATAGTAGTAGACAAAGATGTTTTCCCGCTTCATGTCTTCGGGCAGCATAGTCGTAACGATCCCGTTCGTCGTATCCATTCTGAGCAGGGTAAGGGCCCGGCTGTAGTTGATCCCCACCCAATCGACGATCGGCCGGGGGGCAAAGTAAAGGAACCGGTCATCCTGGCTCCAATAGATCAGCCGGCTTTCTCCCCCAAATCTCGTGCCAAAGTAATCCAGATAAGAGAAGGTCCAGATCTGGCCTGCCTTGCTGGCGACGATCACCCCGGCGCTGTCGGCGATGTAAGTTTCACAAAACCCCCACCGGCCGCTCGGAGAGAGGTCCTGGAATCCATACGGGCAAAGACTTTGGAACATGTCCTCCTGGCGGGTCGCCGTTGCCGCATAGGCCTGGGTGGGATACGGGGTTTGGGTGTTGGACGGGATCCCGGTGGGCGTGGGCGATTCGGTCGACCGGCTGGCCGGCGTGGAGGCGGGTGTATCGGAAGGCGGAAAAGTCGGCGTCGACCGGGACTGGACCCCGGTCCCCCCGCAGGCGGAGAAGAGCAGCATGACACAAAAATTACCGAGTGCAAATTGCGCGACGTTCATGTTCCCTCCATTCGGTATTATATCCCGCATCCCAAGCCCGGGGCCGGCCTCAGGTTGCCCTTTTTCCCGCCCGGTAGTATATTTCTGTCCAACCCGAGATTAGGAGTCCTCTCATGCCCGATCCTTCCTTCGAGAATCTGTTCAAAAGCTCCGGCGTATCCGACAAGATCGTCCAGATGCAGTCCCTGCTGGCTTCCCATGACCTGACCGGGGAGGAAGCCCTGGCCTTGCTGGCCTCCATCCATGAGGATCTGAAGTCACCCCAGGCGGAGCCGCAGGCCTACCAACGTTACGCCGAGCTGATGGAGTCCCTGCGGGCAGAGATGCCGGATGTGCACGCTGCCGTGCGGGGAGCGCTGGAAGGGGCAAAGAACCCGCCCTTGCAACCGGATGACAAAGGCTGGGGCGAGGCGGAGACGGAGCAGGCTTCCGATGGCGAAGGGGAGGCCAAAATCGCCCCGGCGGGGCGCTCCGCATCCACGAGCGGCCTGGAGGAGCGCGAGGAAGAGGATCCGGGCGAAGGTGAAAAGGAAGAAGAACCCGATGAGGAGGAGGAAGGCCCGGGCGGGAAAGGTACCGGGGAAGAAGACGGTCCCGAGGTGGAAGATGAAAGTGAATCCGAGCCGGAGGAAGAAGCATCCGAGCCCGAGGATGCGGAAGAGGAAGGTCCCGAGCCGGGGGAGGCCGAAGAGCTGGAAACGGACAGCGAAGGCGGCGAAGAAGACGAAGCGGAAACCGAGGGGGCGGAGGGCGTCGAGGAGGAAGCCGAGGAAGTCCACGACGGGGAAGCGGAGGAGGGGGAGAACGAAGGGGAAGGGGAAGGCGAGAGGGAAGGCGGCGAGGGCGGGGAAGAGCCCGGCGAAGCTGGCGAAGCGCCGGCCGAGGCGAGCGAGTCTGCCGCGGAAGCGGAGGCCGGGGAAGCGCCTGCCGAAGCGGAGGGGGATGGCGAAGGCGAGGCGGGGGAGGCCGAAGGCGGGGAGGCCGGCGGCGAGGATTGACCAAAAAAACAGCAGACCGAACGTCTGCTGTTTTCATTATTATCGTTTGTACTCGCGGCCTTTGTGGCGGGTCGGGACGGCGTCCTGGGAGGTGTAGCGCGGCGGGCCGATGATCTGGAAGATCGCCGAATACAGGATCGAGAAGATGCCGGTCAGGAGCACCAGAATGACGAAAATCCCGATCACCCACAGCCACAGATTGTCGAGGCTGCTGACGAAGTTGGCAAAATCCCGGATGACGATGGTCCGGTAGGCCCATTGGGGGAACTGGACCCG
Source organism: Anaerolineales bacterium (assembly GCA_035506155.1). Taxonomy (GTDB): domain Bacteria; phylum Chloroflexota; class Anaerolineae; order Anaerolineales; family Villigracilaceae; genus UBA877. Next base: position 609 of record DATJPX010000089.1, on the reverse strand, counting down.
CCCGAGGATCTGGTAGGGGACGATCCCGGAGGCCAGCAACGGCGGGATGATCAGAGCGGTCAATCCATACGAGAGCAGCGGGACGATCACGATCAACAGGCAGCCAATGCCCCTCCAGATGGGATTCATCCCCGGTCGTTCCTTGCTCTTCTGCTGGTATTTGTTGTATTTTCCCATACTCACCACCTTTCGCGCGGCGGACCGCTGCTAGATTTTGGCTGCGTCTTCGACAGCCTGGATGATCTTGTAATACCCGGTGCAGCGGCACAGGTTGCCGGTCAGGGCCTGGGCGATCTCGTCCCGCGAAGGCCGGGGGCGTTCCTCCAGCAGCTTGGCGGCCGACATGATGAACCCGGGCGTGCAGTACCCGCACTGGACCGCGCCGTCCTCGACGAACGCCTCCTGGACGGGGTGGAGCCGTTCCCCGCTGGAGAGTCCCTCCACCGTGACGATCTCGGCCCCGTCGGCGCGCGGCGCCGGGACCAGGCAGGCCATGACGGCCTTTCCATCGAGGAAGACGGTGCAGGCGCCGCACTCGCCTTCGGCGCAGCCTTCCTTCGTGCCGGTCAGGCCGCCTTCCTCGCGCAGCAGGCGCAGGAGGGACTTCTC
>DATJPX010000088.1:0-30915 GCA_035506155.1 Anaerolineales bacterium | reverse complement strand
TCAGATTCTGAATGTTCATGAAAGGGTAAACCCTTCCGCAAACCTGATCCATATTAGACTGTCGGGCAAGATATTATCTTGCCCGACTTGCCCTACAATTTTATCCCGAGCACCATCTCGACCGGCAGCCCCCACATCGGCATCACTTTCGCCTCCTGGGTCTTAAACCCGGCCGCTTCCATGGATTCCCGGGCGAAGATCGGGCGGCAATCCACGTAGTTGGGGATTTTATCGTGGGACCAGTCGTACAGGCGGGTCATCAGGTTGGGCTTGCCCTTCTTCGACATGGCGACAACGCAGATGCGCCCGCCGGGACACAGCACCCGTTTGCATTCGCGCAGGACGAGCGGGATCTCGGGGGTGTCGAAGAGCTCCAGGGTGAAGCAGAGGAAGACGGCATCCAGGGAGCTGTCCGGGAAGGGCAGGGAGGCCGCGTCGCCGATCTTTAGGTTGGTCCGGGACGAAAGGCCGGCCTTGCGGAGGCGTTCCCCGGCAACCGTCCGCATGCCCTCGGAAATATCCAGCCCGTGGACCTTGCCCTTCTCCCCGACCGCGCGGGCCAGCGGCAGGAGGGTTTTCCCGGTCCCGAAGCCGATCTCCAGGACGGTTTCGCCCGGCTGGACCGCCAGGAGCTGCAGCCCGATCTCCTTGTATTTCTTCTCGCTGTCCCCGGCCATGGCATCGTACCATCTGCTCATGCGATCATAGCTGGCCCGGGCTTCTTCCTTGGTTCTCGTAACGCGGCTGATCTCTGCCATGCCATTTCCTCTCTTATCCGGTCAGCTCGCGCAGGCGCTGATACATGAGAGATATCCCCATTGCCACCAGGGCGACGACGATAATCCACTTCCAGAAGTGCAGGAACAAGATGATGGTGGCCGCCATGGCCAGGAGCAGGGTGATCCGCCCGACCGTCTGAACGAAGGCGCCGCGCAGGACGGATTCGGTCACGACGAATAAGATGAAGATGACGAGCAGACCCGCCCAGATGTACTTTGGCACGAACAGGATCAGGGCGGCCACGGCGAACAACAGCAGGCTCAAGCTGACGGCAGCCCAGGTCTCGGCGGCCCGGTCGAAGCGCAGGGCCTGGGCCGTGCTGTCGGGGACGGCCAGGTTGCGGATATGGGCGTGTGGATCGTCCTGCAGGCCGGCCTGCATGCGTTCCAGCCGCTGGGTCAGGCCCTGCAGCAGGGCGGCATTCTCGGATTGCTCCCTCCTCAGGCCGCGGACTTCGGTGGAAAGGCTGGCGATTTCCTTTTCCAGGGCCGCGTACTGCTTGGCCAGGTGCGGGTTGCCTTCCATGCCCTTCGACTTGATCCCCAGGGCCTGCAGCTCGCCGGCTTTCTGCGGGATGAGCTTGCCTAATTCTTCCTGGCGGTGGGAGACCTTGCTGCAGTTCTCCCGGAGCATGTCCATGGCGTGGGGCGGGGTGGGGACTTTGTCCAGACCGGCGAATCCGAGCAGGTCATACCAAGAGCTGCGCGGTGTGCCGTCCCGGTTGTACATGGGCCCGGCCGGGGCGTTTTCCCCGGAGATCGGATCCTTGGCGAAGTACCCCCACAGGCCGCGGTACTGGCTGGCCCAGGGCGTCGACTCGTCGATCATGACCGGCGACCAGGCCTGGGGTCCGCCCGGGCCGAGGCGCAGTCCGTCCCCGCGGGCAAAATCGACGAACGGGATGCGCAGGGTGTTGACCGGCGGCTGTCCGAGCATGTCGGTCCAGAGCTTGTTCCAGGAACGGACCAGGCCCGAAAACCAGCCGGGCAGCGGCAGGTTGACGGCGGCCTGGTACTCACCGCGCCGGAAGTACGAAGCGTGCGATCCGGCCCCGGCATAGACGACTGGGTGCCCATCCTCCAGGTCAAGCTGGCTGCGATCGTCCCAGCGGCGGCGCAGGTCGTCGCCGTGGAAGTCGTGCGAGGCGTAGGCGGCCCATTCCGGGATGAGCTGGCCGTTGTCCTCGTACAGGTAGACCGTCACCATCTCCCAGTCGGATTCGTGGTCGTTGACGCCGTGGAAGCCGGAGCGCCAGCTGTTGAAGCAGAAGAAGAACCAGTATTGCAGCATGACCCAGCCGTTCTGGCGGGTGACGCGGCCATAGTAGGTGTATTTCGGATTGAGCTCGAAGATCTCGTTGTAATCGATCTCGGCGGCCGCCGCGTCCGCGGCCGAGACCTTGCCGCGCAGCAGGAAGGAAAGGGAGAACAGGCCGTCGACCAGGCGGGGCAGGAAGCCTCCGCGGGCCAGCCGCCCGATCCCGGCATGGAAGTAATTCCCCAGGCGGATGCGCAGCAGGGTCTGGTCGGCCAGTACCTGGGCGGCTTCCGCCAGGTTGAGGTTCTCGACGAAGCGCAGGTAGCGGATCGAGCCGAATTCCGCCGGCCGTGTCTCGATCAGCTTTTCTAGGGTAAGCTCGCCCTGTTTGACCAGCAGCTCGTCACGCCCATCGGGATGGTGTTCCCAAAGCGATGACTCGCGCACGTAGCCTTCCACTTCGGTCGGGAAGAATTGCTCGCCTTTGGTGTAGTAGACCACCGGCTCGAATTTGCGCAGCAACTCCAGGTCGGGAGTGCCGGCCGGGGCGGTGGGTCGGTCAGAGGGTGGGTTCATCGCGCCTCCTGATCCCAAAGATCTGCTGGACGTCGGTCATGTTCAGGGCGAAGGCGATGATGACATTGGATGCCATCACGGCGTAATTGGCCCGGGTATAGAAGTAATCCACCAGCGAGATCACCAGCGAAATGCCCGTCCAGGCCATCAGCAGCACCCAACTCCAGCGGTGCAGGCGCAGGAAACCGATCAGGACGACGATGCCGGCCAGCGACAGCACTAAGTAGGTAATGCTGGAAAGGAGGATTTTCCCCATGGCGGTCAGTTTCCAGCCCGTGAAGAACGGACCGGCCAGCCCGCTCTGAAAAACGTTCGATCGGATCAGCGGCTCGAAAACCTGGTAAAGCCGGATCAGGAAGAGGACCACGATCGCCACCGCGATGATCGTCACGGCGATCGGACTCTTTTTCCTGCTGCTCTTCTTCCTCTTTTTTGCCATCCTTCACCTCGAATTGTCGCTTCGGAGCAGACCAAAGTCTCCATTCAGGATATCTTTCCCCCAATTATAGAACCAAGTTCCTCAAAAAGGAGATGAGATTGTCATTAAGGTGTCAACTGGTAAAAGGAGGCTTGTAGTAGAATCTTTCTACAGAAATCATTCAGAATCCGAGTCCAGACGTGCCACCCAGCAAGCGCAATCCTTCTCCCGGCCCCATCCCATCGACCGATCAACCCAAGCCCCTCATCGAGCTGCGACAGGTTTACAAAGTCTACGAAACCGCCGCAGGGGATTTCCCCGCCCTGCGCGGCGTCACCGCGCAGGTCCACCCGACCGAATTCCTGGGCGTGATCGGGAAGTCCGGGGCGGGAAAATCCACCTTGCTGAACATGATCACCGGGGTGGACCACATCACGACCGGCGAGGTGGTCGTCCACAATGGCGCAGGCGATGTTTCCATCCATGCCTTGAGCGAGAACGACCTGGCGCTGTGGCGCGGCCGGACGATGGGCGTGGTCTACCAGTCCTTCCAGCTCCTGCCGATGTTGACCCTGGTGGAGAACGTCATGCTGCCGATGGATTTGTGTGGGCTGTACAACCGGCGGGAAAGCCGGGAGCGCGCCCTGGATCTGCTTCGACTGGTCGAGCTGGAGGAGCACGCCTTCAAGCTCCCGAATTTCATTTCCGGCGGGCAGCAGCAGCGTGTGGCGATCGCCCGGGCCCTGGCCAACGATCCACCGATCATCGTCGCCGACGAACCGACCGGCAGCCTGGATTCGGTCACGGCGGATCACGTCTTCCAGGTCTTTGAGCGCCTGCTCGACAAGGGCAAGACCATCATCATGGTCACCCACGATAACAGCCTGGCGCCGCGTTTCACCCGTCATCTTTACATTCAAGACGGGGAGATCGTCCCGGACGCCGGGGCAGTCAAAAAGAAGGTGCGCCGATGAAACGGATCCATGCCGCGGCCGCATCCCGCTCGGATGTCGTCATCGACCTGCAGAAGGTGGTCAAGACCTTCAAGAACGCCGCCGGGGAATTCACCGTCCTCAAGGGCGTGGACCTCTCCCTGCGCCAGGGCGAGTTCGTCGCCATCGTCGGCAAATCCGGCAGCGGCAAGTCGACCCTGCTGAACATGATCACCGGCATCGACCACCCGACTGCCGGGAAAGTGGTCATCCGCGGGACCGACATCTACCAGATGACCGAAAGCCAGCGTTCCCTCTGGCGCGGCAAGAACCTGGGGGTGGTCTTCCAGTTCTTCCAGCTCCTGCCCATGCTGACCCTGCTCGAAAACGTCATGCTGCCGATGGACTACGTCGGCATGTACGACTTCGATGAGCGTCCGAAGCGCGCCCTGGAGCTGCTCGGGATGGTCGGCCTGGAGGCCCAGGCGGATAAACTGCCTGTGGCGGTGTCGACCGGCCAGCAGCAGAGCGCCGCCATCGCCCGCGCCCTCGCGACCGATCCACCCATCCTCTGCGCCGACGAGCCGACCGGCAACCTGGATTCGCGCTCGGCGGATGTCATCATCGAGTTGTTCGATAATCTTGTAAAGAACGGGAAGACCATTGCCATGGTCACCCATGACCCATCCCTGACCGAGCGGACATCCCGCACCATCGTCATCTCGGACGGCGAGTTGATCGACGAGACGGTGGCGCAGTGCCTGTCGCTGCTGAACCATCGCCAGATGCTCGAAGCGACCCGCCTGCTCGAGCATTTCACCTACGCCGCCGACAGCAACATCCTGCAAGCCGGCCAGCACGTCGACTATTTTTTCATGGTCAAGAGCGGCGTGGTCGAAGTGGTCCTGCAATGCGGCCCGCGCAAGAAGGACGGGGTCACCATCGCCCGGATGGGGCCGGGCCAATTCTTCGGCGAGATCGAATTGCTGCAGGGCGGGAAGTCGATCGCCTGCATCCGCGCCGCTCCCGACGGGCCGGTCGAACTGGTGGCCCTCCACCGGGACGTGTTCAAGAAGCTGTTGGCCGATTCTCCGCTGACAGAGGAAGCCCTCGGCAAGATCGTCCAGGCGCGCCTGGACGAGAACCGCACTGCCGACCGGCGGAGAAAGAAATAATTAACACAAAGGACACCACGGAGCACGAAGGAAAAGAGCAAGTCTGTTTTGTTCTCCCAATAAAACCCTTTGTGTACCTTCGTGCCCTTCGTGTTGAAAGCTTTTGAGGTGATGTTCTTATGATGCGTCCGCGTTGGCGAAAAGTATTCCACGACCTGGTCGGCAGCCTGTCGCGCACGGCACTGGTTGTCGTTTCGATCGCCGTGGGCGTGTTCTCGATCGGGGTGATCGTCGGCGCCTATGTGATCATCTCGAATGACATGAGCGTCAGCTACGCCGCCAACAACCCGATGAACGTCGAGCTGCGCACCAACGACTTCGACAGCAACCTGGTCAAGACGGTCCAGGATATGAACGGGGTCAAACAGGCGGAGGGACGGCGGGTCTTCACCATGCCGGTGCGGACCCCCGGAAGCACCGAATGGGTGTCGATCAATGTGGTGGCCATCGACGACTTCGCCAAGCAGCAGATCAACCTGATGCACGTCCTCTCCGGCACCGGCAAACCGGCCAAGAAGCAGGTCCTCCTCGAGCGAAAGGTCCTCGAGAGTCTGCATGTCAAGGTGGGCGATTCACTCGAATTCCTGCTCGACAACGGCTCCATCCGGACCATGCAGGTGGTTGGCATCGTCCAAGACCCGAGCACCGGGGCGGGAGATTTCCTGGCCAACCCGTTCGTCTACATTACCACCGACACCCTGTCGTACCTGCGCCAGCCCGACACCTTCAATCGTCTGTATGCCACGGTGACGACCGGCCAGAATGACGATGCCCACCTGCGCCAGATGGCCGGCAATGTCAAGGACAACGTCGAGCAGAGCGGCGTCACCGTCCTGCGGACGCGCTCGTCGAAGACCAACGAACACCCGCTGGCCTCCACCGTCCAGGCCATCCTCGGGATCCTGCTGGCCCTGGGCATCCTGATCCTGTTCCTGAGCAGTTCGCTGATCGCCAACACGCTGAGCGCCTTGCTCAACCAGCACCTGCGCCACATCGGCGTGATGAAGCTGGTGGGCGGGCGGCGCAGCCAGATTTTCACCATGTACATCGTCCTGATCCTGGCTTTCGGGGTCATCGCCCTCTTGATCGCCGTTCCACTCGGCGGTCAGGGGGCCTATGCCCTCTCGGCTTTCATCGCCCAGAAGATCAATTTCAACTTGCTTGGGTACAGGATCGTCCCGCTTGCCTTTGCGATCCAGATCGTGGTCGGGCTGGCGGTTCCGCTGTTGGCCGGATTGGTGCCGGTCCTGAACGGGTCCCGGATTACCGTCCTGCGGGCCTTGAGCGGCGACATCGCCCAGGAGGAGAAGAAACCTTCCCTGGAGGCGAAGCCGCGCGAGCCGGTATCGAGCCGGCTGCTGACCTGGTTCCGCTCCCAGCTTGCCAAGCGCGGCATCCACATCCCGCGCCCACTCTTGATCTCGCTGCGGAATACGTTCCGGCGAAAGGGCCGCCTGGCCCTGACGCTTTTCACCCTCACCATGGGCGGGGCCATCTTCGTTGCCGTGTTCAACGTGCGCGTGACCCTCCACGATTACATCGACAGCATCGGTAAATATTTCATGGCCGACGTGACCCTTGATTTCACCCAGACCTACCGTCTGGATGAGGTGTACAACGCCGCCAAGCAGGTGCCCGGGGTGGTGGCGGTCGAGGGCTGGGCATACGCCAGCGCCGAAGCCCTCTACCCAGACGGAACGGTCGCCGACACGATCACCGTCCTGGCCCCGCCGGTGGACAGCACCCTGGTCTCGCCGATGATGGTCTCGGGCCGCTGGCTGCAGCCGGGCGACCGGAAAGCCATCACCGTCAGCGAGAGCATCCTGTCGAAATACCCCGACCTGGTCCCCGGCAAGACCATCCGCCTGAAGATCAACGACCACGAGGACGACTGGACGGTGGTGGGCATCTTCAAGTTCGTCACCCAACAGGGGACGGTGGCCTACGGTACGTACGAATATATTTCCAAGATCACCCACACCACCGATCATGCCTTTACATACCGGATCGTCACGGATAAGCATAACCCGGCTTACCAGCAGCTGATGAGCGAGCGGTTGGACAAGTATTTCCGGGACAAAGGGTTCCACGTCAATGCGGCCCGGACGGGCAAATCCACGCTGGCCACGGCTTCGGAAAGCCTCGACATCCTGGTGACCTTCCTGCTCATCATGGCGTTACTGACGGCCCTGGTCGGGAGCATGGGCCTGACCGGGACGATGGGCATGAACGTGCTGGAGCGCACCCGTGAGATCGGTGTGATGCGCTCGATCGGGGCGGTCGACCGGGAGATCATGCGCACGGTCATCGTGGAAGGGATGGTCATCGGCGGCATTTCCTGGCTGATCGGGGCGGCGCTTTCCTTCCCGATCACGTATTTGCTTTCCGACATCGTCAGCGTGGCGATCTTCAAATCGCCCATTGCAGTCCATTTCACCTACCAGGGATTTGGCCTCTGGCTCCTGGTGGTGCTGGCCCTCTCGGCGCTCGCCAGCATCCTGCCGGCCCGCAATGCTGCCCGGCTGACCATTCGCGAAGTCCTGGCATACGAGTAGTAATTCGCTTTTAGCTTAGTCGAAGGAGATCGATATGAACAAGAGAATCACTTATTCCGGCTTATTCCTGGCCCTGGCTCTGCTGTTGGCCGCCTGTGGGACGAATGCGAATACGAACGCCATCGTCACCCCAAGTTCGGCGGATACCGTGGTCGCGGAGGGCCATCTTGCCCCGAGCCGCAACCAATACCTGGCCTTTACGGCGCGTGGCAAGGTGGACCAGATCCTGGTCAAGAAAGGCGACAAGGTCAGGCAGGGACAGGTGCTGGTCAGCCTGGCGGACCGCCAGCAGGCCCAGGCCGCCCTGACGGCTGCCCAGCTCGGCCTGACCTCCGCTCAGCAGGCCTTCGACGCCCTGAACCGCACCGGAGACCTGGGCCGCGCCCAGGCCTGGCAGGCTTACATGGATGCCCAGAAGGTTCGCGAATCCGCCCAACTGGCCTGGGATGCCCTCGATCAGAGCACCATCCAGACGAACATCGACAATGCCCAGTCGGACGTCACCTCCCGCAAGACCGACCTGGATAACGCCCAGACCGATTTCAACAAGTACGCCGACCTGGCCAACGACAATCCCACCCGTAAGTCCTACGAACAGGCGCTGCGCACCGCCCAGACCAATTACGACCAGGCAGTCCAGAAGGTGGAAACCCTGACGAACGACCGCGACCGGGTCCAGGCCGCCCTGCTGGCTGCCCAGAACGCCGAGGCGGAAGCCAAGCGGACTTACGAGAATAGCCAAAACGGTCCCGACCGCGACAAGCTGGCCCTGGCCCAGGCCCAGCTCGACAACGCCAAGGCGCAGGTGGCCTCCGCCCAGGATGCCCTGGATAACTATGACCTGAAGGCGCCCTTCGACTGTACCGTCATGGACATCAATATTTCCGAGAACCAGATGATCGGCCCGGAGACCTGGGCCGTGGCCGTGGCGGATACCAGCCAATGGTACGTCGACACGAGCGACCTGAACGAGCTCGACGTGGTCAAGGTAAGCGTCGGCCAGAAAGTGGATATCACTGCGGATGCCCTTCCCGGGGTGAACATGACCGGGGTGGTCGAGTCGATTGGCCTGACGCCCATCAATCAGGGCACGGACGTCCTGTACACGGTCCATATCCGTTTGGATAACCCCGACCCGCGCCTGCGTTGGGGCATGACGATGGAAGTGACCTTCCCAACGAACAAGTAACTGCGCCTTCGCTGTTCAAACAGGAGCCGGGAGATCGTTCACCGGCTCTTTTGTTTCCTCCCGGCCTTGACAACTTGCCTAATTAATATTATATTTTTAATAAATATATTATAAAATAGATTGGAAATTACGTCGATTTATCGGTAGATGGGAGTCGATATGCACACGTATCGGTACTTGATTGTCGGGAGCGGGATGACCGCTGATGCCGCCGTGCGCGGGATCCGTTCCATTGATCCGCACGGTTCGATCGGGATGCTCGGCGAGGAAAGCGATCCGCCTTACAGCCGTCCGCCCTTGAGCAAGGCCTTGTGGAAGGGCAAGCCGGTCGATAGCGTCTGGCGCAGGACGCCGGAGGCAGCCCTGACCCTCCACCTCGGGCATAAGATCCTCTCCCTGAACGCCGCCGAACGCCTGGCGGTCGATGATGAGGGACAGACCTATCGGGGGGAAAAGCTCCTATTGGCTACGGGTGGGACTCCCCGTCGCCTGCCTTTTGGCGGCGACGATATCATCTACTTCCGTACTCTGGCCGATTTCAAACGCCTCCACGAACAGACCATCCAAAAAAAGACATTCGCCGTGATCGGAGGCGGGTTCATCGGCTCGGAGATCGCGGCCGCCCTCGCCTTGAATGGTAAACAGGTGACCATGCTTTTCCCGGAAGAAGGCATCGGCGCGCTGGTCTACCCGCCCGACCTGTCCCGGTTTCTCAACGATTTCTTTCGCCAGAAAGGAGTGGAAGTGCGGACGGGTGAACTGTTGTCAGGAATGGAGACACGCCGCAAGTCCCGGGTCCTGACGACCAAAAGCGGACTTGAGGTTGCCGTGGACGCGGTGGTGGCCGGGATCGGCCTCCGACCGAACCTGGACCTGGCCCAGACGGCCGGCTTGCAGACCGGAAACGGCATCCTCGTCGACGAGCATCTGCTCACGGGCCAGGCGGAGGTCTATGCTGCCGGGGATGTCGCCGAGTTCTACAACCCGGCCCTTGGAAAGCGTATGCGCGTCGAACATGAGGACAATGCCAACACGATGGGGTTCCTGGCAGGCCGGAACATGGCTGGCGCAGGCGAACCGTATGATCACCTGCCGTTCTTCTACTCCGACCTGTTCGAGCTGGGTTACGAAGCTGTCGGAGAATTGGACGCCCGTTCGACCGTCGTGGCGGATTGGCAGGAGCCATACAAGACCGGCGTGCTGTATTACCTGAAGGACGGGCGGGTCAGGGGAGTCTTGCTCTGGAACGTCTGGAAAAAAGTCGAGGCAGCTCGCAAGCTGATCGCTGCTCCGGGTCCGTTTGGCCCGGAGAACCTGATCGGCAGGCTCGGTTATTGATTCCAGGTCGGTTCGATCGGAACGACGGCTATCGAATGGAGAAGAAGATGGAAACGAATCATACACACGCACAGCGGGACTCGCATTCCGTGATTGCCGTGGAAAAACGCCAGATCCCGGCCGACCAGATCCATAAATTCGAAGGTTACATGTCGGAGATCTTCTCCGCCCTTGGCATGGATATGGAAACCCCCTCGACCGTCGATACCCCGAAACGGTACATACAGGCTTTGATCGAGGCGACCGATGGTTTCGACGGGGATCCCAAGCTGCTGAAGACCTTCCGGACGGAATGCCGCGGCGAGCCGGACTGCCGGATCAGCCAGTTGATCGAGGGTCCGATCCGGTTCCATTCTCTCTGCGAGCACCACGTCTTCCCATTCTTCGGCCGGGCCTACATCGGCTATATCGCCCATGAACATATCATCGGCCTGTCCAAATTGACCCGCCTGGTGCGGCTTTTCACCCATCGCTTCGCGGTCCAGGAAAGGATCGGCCAGCAAGTGGCCGACTCCCTGGAGGCGATGCTCGAGCCCCACGGCGTGGCGGTGTACCTGGAAGCGCAGCACATGTGCGTGGAGATGCGCGGCGTCCGCGAGGCTGCGCCCCTGACCCGGACGCTCGTCTGGCGCGGCAATTATGCCAGCGACGCCTCCCTGCGCAGCGAGTTCCTGGCTGCCTGTGGTTTGAAAAACTGACGGGTCGCCCGATCTTCTGATTGCTCGAAGGATTGGGAATGTCTCTCGAAGGAAGGACGGTCTTGATCACCGGAGGAGCGCGCCGGATCGGGCGCTCGCTTGCCCTGGCGGTTGCGCGCTCCGGCGCGGACGTGGCCTTGCATTATCACCGCTCGGAAGGCGAAGCGGAGGCCGTGCGTGACGAGATCATCGGGATGGGCAGGCAGGCGGTTCTCCTGCGAGCCGACCTGGGCGACCCGCAGACCTGCACCGATTTGATCGGCCGGCTCCGCCCCCGGACGGATTTGTTCGCCCTCGTCAACAACGCGGCGGTTTTCGAGGCCCTGACCTGGGAAACGACCGACCCGGCATCCTGGGAGCGGCACCTGACGGTCAACCTGACCGCCCCGTTCCTGCTCAGCCAGGCCTTCGCCCGCACCCTGGGCGACCGGGCGGAAGGTCGCATCGTCAACCTGCTCGACTGGCGGGCGCTGCGCCCCGGCCCCGACCACCTGCCCTATACGGTCAGCAAGGCCGGGCTGACCGCCCTGACGCGTTCCCTGGCCGTCGCGTTGGCCCCTCGCATTACCGTCAACGGGCTGGCCCTGGGCGCGATCCTGCCCCCGCAGGCCGGGGCCCCCGCCGGGGTGCTGGACCGGGTCCCGGCCGGACGGTGGGCCGGCCTCGAGGAGGTCGGGCAGGCCCTGCTCTTCCTGCTCGATGGGCCGGCTTACATCACCGGGGAGATCCTGCACGTCGATGGCGGCAGGCACCTGGTTTAGGAAGGGAATTCCATGGATCAAATCTTCATCACGGATTTGGAAGCGCGCGGGATCCTCGGGATCAACGATTGGGAGCGTGAAAAGCCCCAGACGATCCGGATCAATATCGTGCTATTTGCCGACCTGCGCAGGATTGGCGAGAGCGATGACATCCGCGACGGCGTCAACTACCGCACGGTCGCCAAGCAGGCCTTGGCGCATGCCGAGACGGCCGGGCGATTCACCGTCGAGGCGCTGGCGGAAGACCTGGCCGGCCTGTGCCTGAAGGAGCCCGGCGTACAAAAGGTGCGGGTGCGGGTCGAAAAACCGGGTGCGGTGCGTTTTTCCCGCTCGGTGGGCGTCGAGATCGAGCGGGGCGCCCCCTCCATCGAATGAAAAGACCGGGCTATCAAGTCTGCCTGCTGCTTGGCTCGAACGTCCGACCGGAAACCAACCTGCCCCTGGCGGTTGCCCGTCTGCGCCGTGAGCTGACCGTCCTGCAGGCATCCTCCGTCTGGGAATCTCCACCGGTTGGCGGGGGCGGCCCGGACTATCTCAATGCCGCCTTGCTGGCCGTCTCCCATACAGGCGTCCTTTCCCTCAAACAGGGGACCCTCCTGCCGTTGGAGGCCCGGCTGGGCCGGGTCCGTACCTCGGATAAGAATTCTCCCCGCCCGATCGACCTGGATATCATCCTCTTCGACGGCCAGGTCCTGGACCCGACCCTCTGGCAGTATGCCCACCGGGCCGTGCCCGTCTCGGAGGTGCTGCCGGGGCTCCGCTCGGAGGATGGGGAGACCCTCAAGGACATGGCCTTCAGGCTGGCGGCCGTGCAATCCCTGCGCCTGCGGACGGACGTCGCGCTGTGACCCACTGCCATAACTCAGGAAATATCATTCCGCGCCTCCGGAAAATTGGACTAGAATTGGCCTATTCCATTCTCCGGCTCTGGTGGGCTGGACAAAAGTCGATCCCTCAGGAGTAGTGCGTGCGCCCGCTTGAAATTGCCAGTGCTGTCATCCTCTTTTTCTGTTTCATTCGTCTCTTCTTCTCCCCCAGGCCGCGTTGGGCGGAATTCCTGCCGGCGGTCGGGATTCTGATTGCCATCCTGCAGCTCGGCCTGGAGGGATATCGCTGGCAGATGATCCCGGTCTACCTGCTCGTCCTGGTCGTTTTCCTCTTCTCGCTGCCGGCCCTGGCCCGGAAGGCAAAGCCGGCTGGCCGGGGGAGGTGGAAGTCCCTTACCGGGGCGGTCGCCGGCTTGCTGGCGACGGCCGTGGCGGTCGCCCTGCTGGTCCTTTTCCCAATCCCGCATGGCCCGTCTCCGACCGGGCCCTACCAGGTGGGCACCTTTTCGCTGGACCTGACCGATGCTTCCCGTCATGAGATCTATTCGAGCGATCCCGCCGACCTGCGCCGGATCATGGTCCAGGTTTGGTACCCGGCCTCGCCGGCTCCGGGTACGCTCCTCTCGCCATGGGTGGACCATACCGAGATCTTCGGTCCGGCCATCGCCAGGATCCTGGGGCTGCCCTCGTTCTTCCTCGATCATCTGAAATATGCCCGGACCAATTCCTACCTGGACGCGCCGGTCTCGAATGCCGAGCCCAAATACCCGGTCCTGCTTTTCTCGCACGGCTGGACGGGTTTCCGGACCCAGAATACCTACCAGATCCAGGAACTGGTCAGCCACGGCTACATCGTCGCCGCCTTGCAGCATACCTACGGCGCCGCCGTGACGGTCTTCCCGGATGGCACGATCGATTACTACAACCCACAGGCCCTGCCCGAAAACGCGCCAGCGGACGTGTACGATGCCGCTGCCAACCGCCTGGCGGATCAGTGGGCAGGTGACCTGGGTTTCGTGCTGGATACCCTGACCCAGATGAATGCCGGCGACACCCGTTACGGCCTGAAGGGCCGCCTCGACCTGGACCGCGTCGGGGTGTTCGGCCATTCCACCGGGGGCGGGGCGGCGGTCGAGTTCTGCGCCCGGGACGCGCGCTGCAAGGCCGGCCTGGGGGAGGACGCCTTCCTGACCCCGGTCTCCAAATCCGTCCTGGCTGCCGGGTTGCGCCAGCCTTTCCTGTTCCTTTTCAGCGAGCAATGGTCCCACCGGGAGAAGAATGTGGCCCTCTTTGCGCAGCTCTATTCCCATTCGGACCGGTCGATCACGGCCACCATCCTCGGTACGAAACACTACGATTTCACCGACCTGCCCCTGCTGACGCCCATCGCCGCCCAGTTGGGATTGAAGGGGCCCATCAATGGCAAGCGGGTCATGATGATCGTCGACGATTATTCCCTGTCATTCTTCGATCGATACCTGCTGGGAGAGCCGACGACCCTGCTCGATGGCCCTTCGCCGCAGTTCCCCGAAGTGAAGTTTCCCTGATGGAAAGGCAAACGTCCATGGCAGAAGACTGCACCCCGGTAACGATCGTCATCTTCGGCGCCTCCGGCGACCTGACCTGGCGCAAGCTGGTCCCGGCCCTCTATAACAACTTCAAAAAAGGCAGGCTTTCGGAATGTGCGAACATCGTCGGCTTTGCCCGCCGGCCTTACACTGATCAGGTCTTTCGCGACCACCTACAGGAAGGCGTATCCCAGTTTTCCCCGGAGACTTTCGACGTCGGAACCTGGGAGAAATTTGCTCGCCTCCTGCACTACTTCCAGGGAGACCTGGATGCCGGCGGGGATTTCCCGAAGCTGGAGAGTTATCTCAAAACCCTCGAGATGGATCCAGCCAACCGCCTATCCAGCTCGCCTCAAGCGAGCGGGATGGCGCACGGGCGGCACGAAGCCTCCCGGCTGTACTACCTGGCGACCGCCCCGGAGCACTACGCCCTGGTGGCGGGCGAGTTGGGTGCGGCCGGGATGGCCAGCCACCCGGACTGCTGGCGCCGGATCGTGATCGAGAAGCCCTTCGGCCACGACCTCGCCTCGGCCGGGGCTTTGAATCGGGCCGTCCACGCCGTCTTCGACGAGAGCCAGGTCTATCGGATCGACCATTATCTGGGCAAGGAGACCGCCCAGAACATCCTGTTCTTCCGTTTTGCCAATACCATCTTCGAGCCGGTCTGGAACCGCCGCTACATCAACAACGTCCAGGTGACCGTGGCCGAGGACGTGGACGTCGGTCACCGGGCCGGCTACTACGATACCGCTGGCGTGGTGCGGGACATGTTCCAGAACCACCTGCTCCAGCTCCTGGCGCTGGTGGCGATGGAGCCGCCCAGCTCGTTCAACGCCGAGGCCGTCCGCAACGAGAAAGCCAAGCTGTTCGAGAGCATCCGCCCAATCGTCCTGACCGACACCGTGCGCGGCCAGTACGAGGGCTATCTCCAGGCCGAAGGCGTGACGCCCGGCTCGCAGACTCCCACATACGCGGCCTTCAAGCTGAATATCGACAACTGGCGCTGGCAGGGCGTGCCGTTCTACCTGCGCTCGGGCAAGGCATTGATGCGCAAAACATCCGAGATCATCATCGAGTTCCAACGCCCGCCGCACCTGATGTTCCACCTGCCGGAAGGCAGCGAATTCACCCCGAACATCCTGTCCTTGTGCATCCAGCCGGACGAGGGCATCCACCTGCGCTTCGAGGCCAAGGTCCCTGATTCAGAGCAGACCATGCGCTCGGTGGATATGGATTTCCACTACCGTTCCTGGTTCGACGGCTCCCTCCCGGAAGCCTACGAGCGCCTGCTCCTGGATGCCCTGGCCGGGGACGCTTCGCTCTTCACCCGCAGCGATTCGATCGAGGCGGCCTGGCGCCTGCTGGACCCGGTCCTGCAGGGCTGGGAGGCCCAGAAGGCCCCGCCGCTGGTCGCCTATCCGGTCGGCAGCTGGGGGCCGACGGAGGCGGACGGGCTGCTCGGTCGCGACGGCCGGGTCTGGCGCATCGGCTGTACCGACGAGCCCGGCATCATCCACGCCGGGGATTGAAGGATCGTTGCCACGGTTTCGACGAATGAGGCCCGGGTTCCCTGGGCCTTTTCGAACTCCGTCTGCGATTGCTCTTTTCCAGCGCACTACTTGTGGGGACGTACCTTGCCAGGCGAGGGATTTGGCATATAATTAGATATTCTAATTATTAGAAAGGCAAATTAAATGACTGTGTCTACCGATCTGGTTGCGCGCGAGATCCTCGACGTGGTCCCGCTGGCCATGCGGACCATCCGGGCCGAGATGCGCAGCTCTCGCTCGAGCGACCTGACTGTCCCGCTCTTCCGGACCCTGCATTTCCTGGAGCGTCACCCGGGTGCCTCGCTCCAGGACCTGGCCGGGCATCTTGGCCTGACCTCCCCGACTGCCTGCAAGATCGTGGATGGCCTGGTCGACCATGCCCTGGTGGCGCGCCAGCCTTCCCGCGCGGACCGCCGGAAGATCACCCTGGCCCTGACGCCGGCCGGGAGCGACGTCCTGGAGAAATCTCGGGCCAGCACCCAGGCCCGGCTGGTCGAGCTCCTGACGCCTCTTTCTTCGCTCCAGCTCGAGACGGTCTTCCGTGCCATGGAGCTGCTCCAGCCCCTGTTCCTGACTGCCGGGAGTCCGCTGATCCGTGAGGAGGTGAAGCCATGATGCGCGGCGGCGGTGGCGGTGGCGGCCACGGTGGTCCCTGGGGGATCGTGAATTCGACCGACGAGAAACCGCGCGTGACCTGGGATCTCATGAAACGCGTGCTCGAATATGCGCGCCCCTACCTCTGGCTCATCCTCGGGATGCTGCTCATCACGCTGGCGACCTCCGGCCTGTCGCTGCTGAATCCCTTGATCCTGCGCGACCTGATCGACCGGACCCTGCCGAACAAGGATCTGCACCGTCTGGCCTGGCTGGTGGTGGCCCTTTTGGCAATTCCTCTGGTGACCGGCGGGTTGAACGTGCTGCTGCGCCAGCTGAACGCCCGCGTGGGTGAAGGCGTGGTCTATGACCTGCGCTCGGCCTTGTTCGCCCATTTGCAGCGCATGTCGCTGAGCTTTTTCACGCACACCAAAGTCGGCGAGTTGATCAGCCGCTTCAATAACGACGTGGTCGGCGCGCAGAGCGCCATCAGCAACACCTTCGTCAACATCGTCACCAGCCTGATCCAGGCGGTAGCGACCCTGACGGTCATGTTCACCCTGGAGTGGCGGCTGACCCTGATCAGCATCGTGATCCTGCCGTTCTTCCTGGTGGCGGCGCGCAAGCTCGGCAATCGCCTGCGGGACGTGGCCCGCGTGCAACTGGATCTCAATGCGAAAATGAACGCCGTCCTGAACGAGTTGCTCAATATCAGCGGCGCCTTGCTGGTCAAGCTGTTCGGCCGCACCGAACAGGAAGATGCCCGCTTCACCGCCCGCGCTTTGGACGTCCGGCAGAGCGGCGTCCAGCGGGCGGTCACCGGGACGCTTTTCTTTGTCAGCATCGGGCTGTTGAGTTCGGTCGGGATGGCGCTGGTCTACGGCGCGGGCGGGTACCTCGTCATCAAGAGCACCCTGACCATCGGGACCATCGTGGCGCTGGGGGCCTACCTGGGCAGCCTGTACGGCTCCCTGCAGAGCCTGACCAATGCCCCGGTGGATTTCGCCACCTCCATGGTCAGCTTCGAGCGGGTCTTCGAAGTGATGGACCTGCCGCACGAGATCGCGGAGAAGCCGGGCGCACGCGTACTGCAAAGTGTGCGCGGCGTGCTGGAATTTGAGGATGTCAACTTCCGCTACACGATCGAGGAGAAAAACCTGCTGAAGGACGTCCGCCGCTTTGGGCAGATCCAGGACGTCAAAGCAGTGCTTTCGGGCAACCGCGACGAGAAACCTCGCAACGGCGGGAGCCCGGAAGACCAGGAGCTGGCCATCCACACGCAGGCTCGCGACGAAGTCCTCGAGCACATATCCTTCCGGGCCGATCCGGGCCAGTTGGTGGCGCTGGTCGGGCCGAGTGGGGCCGGTAAGACCACCCTGACCTATCTCATTCCCCGGCTTTATGACCCGACCGGGGGGCGCATCCTGATCGACGGCAACGATCTCCGGGACGTGACCCTGGCTTCGTTGACCTCCCAGATCGGCATGGTCACCCAGGAAACCTATCTGTTCCACGATACCATCCGCGTCAACCTGCTGTATGCCCGGGAAGATGCCACCCAGGCCGAGGTCGAAGCCGCGGCCCGGGCAGCCAACATCCACGATTTCGTCATGGGCCTGCCGAACGGCTACGAAACGATCGCCGGGGAACGCGGTTATCGTTTGAGCGGCGGCGAAAAGCAACGCCTGGCCCTGGCGCGGGTCATCCTGAAGGATCCGCGCATCCTCGTCTTGGACGAGGCAACCAGCTCGCTGGACAGCGAATCCGAAACCCTGATCCAGGAGGCGCTCAAACGGGTGATGGTCGGACGGACGAGCATCGTCATTGCCCACCGCTTGAGCACCATCCAGGCGGCGGATCTGATCCTGGTTATGGACCGCGGCCGGATCGTCGAGCGCGGCAATCATCACGAACTGCTGGAGAGGAATGGCCTGTATGCCCGGCTGTACGAGACCCAATTCCGCCGAAAGGTAAAGGAAGTAGCCTGAGAGGAATATAAAGACCTGGCGATCCATTTGCCAGGTCTTCGTTTTACACAGGCTATTGCTATTTTGCCTTGCTCTTTTTGCGAACGGCCGGAGATTGGGGGATTGGCAACTGGATGACGATCGTCGTCCCCGAACCCTTTTCACTCTCGGCCCAGATGCGTCCGTCATGCTTTTCGACGATCGATTTGGCGATCGCCAGGCCCAGCCCGGAGCCACCTTCGTCGCGCTGGCGGGAGGGGTCGGAGCGATAGAAACGGTCGAAGATCCGGCTGAGCTCATCGGACGCGACCCCGGGGCCGCTGTCGTGGACGCGTATTTCCAGGTTCCCGTCCACCGCTTGCCCGCAGAGCGAAATGCAGCCCTGCCGGGGTGTGTAACGCAGGGCATTGTCCACCAGGTTGCTGAGGACCTGCATCATCCGACCCGGATCGGCGGAGATCTCCGGCAGGTCGGACTTCGCATCCACAACGATCTCGATCTGTTTCTCGTCGGCGCGCTGTTTGGAAATGGCCTGGACTTTTTCGAGCAACTTGGCCGGGGCGACCGGCTGGCGCTCGATCGGCAGTTCGCCGGCGTCTGCCCGGGAAAGGGTGCGCAGGTCCTCGATCAGTTTTTCAAGCCGTTCCGCCTCGTCGCGGATGATCTCGAAGGTCTCGACCGATGGGGCCAGGACCCCGTCGTGCACGGCCTCGGCGTGCCCCAGGATGACGCTGACCGGGGTGCGCAGCTCGTGGGCGATGTCGGCGGTCATCTGCCGACGTACGTCGGCCGAACGAGCCAGCTCGGCATTCATCTTGTTGAACGAGAGCGCCAGCTCACCCAGTTCATCGTGCGACCGCACGGGCACAACCTGTTCCAGTTGACCTTCCGACATTGCCCGGGTGGCGGTCGTCAGCTCGCGGATCGGACGGGTGAGGCTGCGGGAGAGCAGGAATGCCAGCAGAACGGCCAGGGCGGTGACAGCGATGGCGCTCAGGCTGTAGATCTGGATCAGGCGGTCGAGGAAAGCCGTCTCGGCCGGGTTGGCCCGGATGGTGGGCTGGCGGGTCACCAGGGTCCCAACCGTTTTCCCGCTCACTTTGATGGGAATCCCGGATTTGACGTCCGAAGCCGGCAGCATATCTCCGACTTGGTCGCCAGGCCCCGCCAGGATGACCTTGTTGCTGGCATCCACCAGGGTAAAGAAGCGGCTGCCACCTTCCACGCCTCTTGGCGGCGCCCCCGTCCGCGGCACCAGCAAGGCGTTCTCGATGCCATCCCAGGTCCCGTTTTTGCTGTAATAGTCGGCCAGAGCGGAGACGATGTTATTCCGATTTTGATTGAAGAAAAAATTCCTGAACTCACGGTCGGTCACCCAGCGGGCGGAGAGCACGATCAGCAGCACGCTGACCAGGCTGACGACCAGAAAGGCGAGCAATAATTTGAAGGTGATCGAGCGCATGATTTTATTGGCGGGTGAACCGGTAACCGACCCCGTAGACCGTTTCGATGTACTGGCGGGACGGGTGGGACCGTTCGATCTTGGCGCGCAGGTTCTTGATATGCAGGTCGATGGCGCGCTCGTAGCCTTTGTACCGCACGCCCTGGATGATGTCGAGCAGGTCGAGGCGGGAAAATACCTTGCCGGGTTTGGACATCAGGGCAGCCAGCAACTCGAATTCTGAAGGCGTCAGGTCGATGAAGCGATCCGCCACCTGGACCGTATGGGAGTCACGGTCGAGGGTGACGTCGGCGGCGCGCATGATCTTCACTGCCGGTTCCCTCTTGCCGCTGCGGCGCAGGACCGCCTTGACGCGCGCCATCAGCTCACGAGGACGGAATGGCTTCGAGATGTAGTCATCGGCCCCGGATTCGAGCCCGGTGACCTTTTCGTCGCTGTCCACCCGGGCGGTCAGCAGGATGATCGGCGTATCGGAGGTGGCCCGGTACGTCCGCATGAATTCATAGCCGTCCATTTCGGGCATCATGATGTCGAGAATGATCAGGTCGGGAGTATCGTGCTGGGCGACGGTGAGGGCCTCCCGGCCGTTCGCGGCGGTCACGACCCGAAATCCGCTCTGGGTCAGGTAAGTTTCAACCAAAGAGACGAGGCGGGCCTCGTCGTCTACGACCAGGATGGTCTTTGCAGCAGACATATCAGGACATTTTCTATGGTTATTTTCATAATTATTATATCAAGCGCAGGATATTTCGTGGCGTGAAATCGATAAAGATTGGTAATCCCATCCGGAAAAAGACCGGATGGGATTACCTGGAAGGCTACGCGGCTCAGGATTGGGCTTTTTTCTGCAGCAGGCTGATCAGGGCATTCATCAGGTTGGACGGGATGCGGTTGGCGAACTGGGCCCGCAGTGCGACCTGGGTCGGGTTGGGGGTGGGACGGGTCCCGCCCGTGCCGGTAGTGCCACCACCGCCCCCGAAACCGCCGCCGGCGAAACCACCTCCGCCGGTGAAACCGCCGCCGCCCGTGAATCCGCCTCCGCCCCTGCCGAAGCCGTTGCCGCCGGCGCGCGGCGTACCGCTAAAACCGGGCGTGCCGTTCGCGCCGAATCCATTCGTCAATCCCAAAGTACCCATGGTCGTGAACATATCCTGGCGGGTCAGCTTCATGGCGGTGATCGCCTGGATCTGTTGCGGGGTCATGGTCGTCTGGATCTGCGAAATGACCGCGTCGATCTCGGCCTGCGCGGCGGTATTGCTGGAGGTCAGCTGGCTGTAAGCCTGCCAGAGCGGGATCAAGGCGGCTGCCGTCTTGGCGTCCACGGCGTTGCTGGTCCCTTCCAGCTTGAAGGTGCCAATGACCAGTTGTTCGGCCAGCGGCAGGGGTTGGGTGAGATTGCCTGCGCCTGGTGTGCCTCTGGTATTTCCATTGGCCGTGTTGCTCGCTGCAGAAGCCGGCTTTGCTCCGCAGGCCACCAGGACGAAAGCCAGGATGGCTGTTAAGGCAGTGAGAGGGATAAATATTTTTTTCATTCGGAATTCCTTTCTTCGTAATGGAAAATCTATTCGTGCCGCAAGGCGTCGATTGGATCGAGTTGGGCGGCCTGGTTGGCCGGGTAGTAGCCGAAGAAGGCGCCTACTGCGGCCGCCGAGAAAAAGGCCAGGAAGATCGAGCTGGGAGCAACGACGGTCTTCATCGTTCCCACCGCGCCGAAGATCCAGGAGCCGCCAACCCCGACCAGAATGCCGATCAATCCGCCGATCACGCTCAGGAGCAGGGCTTCGGAAAGGAACTGCCAGCGGATATCGTTTGGGGTGGCGCCCACGGATTGGCGCAGGCCAATCTCACGGGTGCGCTCGGTCACGCTGACCAGCATGATGTTCATGATGCCGATCCCGCCGACGATCAGGGAAATGCCGGCCACCCAGGCGAGCAGATTCCGGAACGCCGCGGTGGTCGATTCCTGGGTCGTGATGATGTTCTGCTGGGTGGTGATGGTGAAGTCAGGAGCCGTTGCAGAAACCTTATGCCGCTGTTCCAGGAGGAGGGTAATCTGGTCGATCGTGTCATTCATCTTTTTTGGATCGGACACGGTTACATAGATGGTCCGGACACGCTGGCCGAGGAAACGGGCAAACTGGGAGGGTGTGTAGTACTGCAGGACCGTCGAAAGGGGCAAATACAGGCGGGCATCGTAATCCACATCGCCGACCATGCCTTTTGGCGCCATCACTCCGACGACGTCCAGGTAGAAATTCCCCACCTGGACGGTCTGCCCGATCGGGTCGGCAGTCCCAAATAACTGCTGGGCCAGCCCGGAACCCAACACGGCCACCTTGGTCTTGTGGTCCTGATCCGACTGGGTGAAGTAGCTCCCGCTGGCGACCTTCATGTCGCGCACGGTCGGGAAGTCAGGCAGGGATCCGAGGATATTGATGCTGCTCAAGGAAACGGCGCCAGCCTTGACGGTCTCCGTGGTGCCCTGTTCGACGCTGACGCCGGCCACATTGGGGACCTGCTGCTCGATTGCGGCGGCATCCGTGAAGACCAGGCCGGTACCGGCCTCGGCTCCGGTTTGTGGACCGTTGCGGGTGAAGTTGGGGCTGATGAAGATCAGGTTCGAGCCCAGGCTGGTGATCTGGCTGGCAATGGCAGAAGCCGTGCCGTTGCTGACGGCAATCATCATGATCACTGCCGCCACGCCGATGATGATCCCAAGCATTGTCAGGAGCGAGCGGACCTTGTTCTTGCCGATCGCTTCCCAGGAAATGCGTAACACTTCGGTTATGTTCATATCGCCGTGCTTTCCTTGTGGAGGTTCTTTGCATTGTGAACCACCGTATCGATGTGCCCATCCCTCAAATGGATGACCCGTTCCGTATACTGGGCAACCACCGGGTCATGGGTCACGATAACGATGGTGGCTCCCTGATCGTGTAGTTTTAACAATAGCTTCATGATCTCTTCGCCCGAGTGGCTGTCGAGGTTGCCGGTAGGCTCGTCGGCGATGATCATGACCGGGTCGGTGATCAAGGCCCGGGCGATGGCGACGCGCTGCTGCTGGCCGCCGGAAAGTTCCTGAGGTTGATGGTCCATCCGGTCGCCCAGGCCGACCGCCTCGAGCATTTGTTCGGCCAGTTCCTCCCACTTTTCGCGGGGATGCTTGCGGGTCCGGTCGTAAACGAGCGGCAGGATCACGTTGCGCAGGGCGGTGGTGCGTGGCAGCAGGTTATAGGATTGAAAGATATAGCCGATCTTGGTATTGCGGATGGCGGCCAGCTGGATCTTGTCCAGGTTGCTGACGTCCTCCCCATCCAGGACGTACTCCCCGGAAGTGGGTGTGGAAAGACAACCCAGGATGTTCATCAGCGTGCTCTTGCCGGAACCGGACGGTCCCATGATGGCGACCATTTCACCCGATTTGACCTCCAGGCTGACATGGTCCAGTGCTATGACACTGGCCTCTCCCATCCCATAGGTTTTGGTCAATTCCCTGGTTGCGATGACGGTGCTGCGGGTCGTGTTCATGGAGTCGTCGCTCCTTGGGCATTGTTCGAGGTGGCCTGGATGCCCGTGCTGACGACTTCCCCTGCCTTCAGGCCGGTCTTGATTTCCGCGAAGGTCCCGTCCTGCAAGCCGACGGTGACGATCCGCAGGGTCGGTTTGCCCGCGGTCATTACGAAGAGTGCATAATTATTCGGGGACAGTTCATGCAGCGCCTGGACCGGGACCAGGACGACGTTATTGGCCTGGGCGGCGATGATATCGACCGAAGAGGTCACTCCGAGTGGCAGAGAGAGGGTGGCCCCAGAGGCTTGCTTTTGATCCAGCAGGACCAACCCTTCCACGACCGAGTTGCCCTGGATCGTGACCAATTGGGGTGATACCTGGGTGACCTTGCCGGTGAACGTTACGTTTGGCAGGGCATCGAAGGTAACGTTGGCAACGTAGCCGACCTTGATGTTGCTATAGTCGAGGGAGTCCATATAGATTTGCAGTTCCGACTGGCTGAGGTCGGCGATCGTGATGAAGGTGCCTGAGCCGACTGTTTCGCCGAGCTGGTTGCTGATCGACATGACCGTCCCGGAAATGGGCGTATACAATTTCGTGGCATCTACGTTGTTTTGGGCGGTCTGCAGGTTGATCTTGGCCTGATTAAGCTGGTTCAGTCCCGTTCCGGTTGCATTGGCCGGCACGGTCCCGCCGGTCAGGGCCGCCAGGAAATTCTGGGCTTCCGTCAGCTGCGCCTGGGCCAGCGCCAGGTTGGCTTTGGCCGAGTCGATATTCAGCGCGCTGGGTTTGGATGCCACGGTGTTATAGGCTTTCAAGGCGGCATCGCGATTCTGCTCGGCGGCATACAGATCCCGGTAGGCCTGGGCTGCGATGGGATTCGTCAGGACCTGTCCCGACATGGGATCGTAGTTGGCCTGGGCGGCGTCCACCTTGGCCTGGGCCAGGGCCAGGGCCGCATAGGCATTGTTGATGGCAGCCTGGTTCGTGCCGGCGGCTTCGGTACTGTTGAGCGTATACTCGGCGGTGATCAGGTTGTTCTGGGCCGTCACGACGGCCTGCTGGGCAGTTGCGATCGCCGATGCGGAGGTCAACTGGTTCAACGCCTGTTGGGCCTGGGCGAGTTGGATCTGCTGGTTCGAATCGTCCAACTGGGCAACCAGGTCGCCTGACTTGACTTGGTCGCCAACTTTAACGTTCAGCGTGGTCAGGACCCCGCTGGTCTTGAAGGCGAGGTTGACCTCACTGGCTGCGATCAGGGTCCCGGTCCCGCTGGCGCGCAGGACGATGTTTCCCGTGCGCGCCGTTGTAGTCTGTAGGGCGGGCGTCTTGACTACCGCGGCGACCTTGTTCTGTTGGGTCTTGACAATGCCAAATATGGCGGCGGCAAGAATGACGATCAAAACGGCCAAACTGATCCAGCGGACTCTGGCGGGGAGTTTCCGGAACCAGGCGACCACCCTGGCAAACAGTGCTGATATTTTGGAAAAGAAGGATTGCATGGTTTCACCTCTCATCACATGTCTGATTTTGTTCAGCCTGCAGTATAGTGATTGGCTGTGAACAGGCCATTAAAAAACTGTGTAAGGATTATGTAGGTTGTTTTCCGGCGATTCTTCGGCTCACAAAGGGCATCCCCTCCGGAATGGGAGGGGATGCCGTGGCTTTCATTGTATTCCTTCGAGTTTCCTTCTCTGGGTTTTAGTTCGAGTTGCCCAGGGTCACCTGCGCCTGGTAGGTCTTCCCGTTACGGTTGTATTCGATCGTGACCAGGTCGCCTGGTTTGAAGGTGAACAAGGTATTGATGTAGGAATGCGTACCGTCGAGAGGGGTATTTCCGATGGCGGTGATGATATCGCCGGACTGCAGGCCAGCCTGGCTGGCCGGGCTGTTCGAGGCGACATCGGTAATGTAGGCTCCCCACTGCGTCGGCAGGTTGTAGGCGTTGGCGATATCGGGGGTGACGGGTTGGAAGCTGATCCCAAGGTAAGGATGGGAGATGGATCCGGTTTGGATCAACTGCTCGGCGATGGCCTTGCCGGTGTTGATCGGGATGGCGAATCCCAGGCCTTCTGCAACCGTCCCGCTGCCGCTGTTGCGCACGATCATGTTGTTGATGCCGATGACTTCCCCGGCCAGGTTGAGTAGCGGCCCGCCCGAGTTGCCCTGGTTGATGGCGGCGTCGGTCTGGATCAGGTTGTCGATCTGGTAACCCTGGCCGGTGTCGATCGACCGGCCGGTGGCGCTGACGACGCCCACGGTGACGGTATTCTTGAAGTCGCCCAGCGGGGAACCGATGGCAATGACCGATTCGCCCGGCTTGAGCACGTCCGAATTCCCCAGGACTGCCACCGCCGGCACCTTGCCGCTGGTCTTCAGCACGGCAATGTCGGAGAACTGGTCGGTCCCGACGATCTGGGCCTTCTCCTGGCTGCCGTCAGACAGGACGATGGTCAGGTCGCCCTTGGTCCCTTCCACGACGTGGTTGTTGGTGAGGATGTAGCCCTGGTCGGAAATGAAGAATCCGCTCCCGCTGACCGTCTGGGTGCCGGTCGAGCCGAAGGGCGTCATCTGTCCGGGGATGGAGCCTATGACAGTGACCACTGACGGACCGACCTTCTGGACGGTCTGGGTGATGGTGGTCTCGATCTGGGTGGTGTCCACCAGCAGGGTGGGGCTTTGGCTCTTGCTGCTGGCTGGCGAGGTCTCCACGATCGGGGCGGAAGCGGTCAACCGGCTGGTCTGGACCCGGCTGGCCACCTGGTAGACGACGACTCCGCCGACCGCTGCGCCCGAGAGTGCGGCCGCGCCGGCGATGAGGATGACCAATAGAATGTAGAGAATTCTGTTTTTTGTCATACTTACCTCCAGGAATTTCAGGTGGTTCTTTTTCTTTTCCAATGATCGTATTCTAGGATGGCAAGATGAACCCGGCATGAACAAATGCCAGGATTGGATAAGGATTGAATTAAAAAAGCCCAACCTGGACGGTTGGGCTGGTAAGGCAATCGAAAAACCTAATCTGTCTTGAACCGGACCTCGAAACTGGTTCCGGACCCGGGGACGCTATCCACCCGCACCTCGCCGCCGTGCGAGCGGGCGATCCACTGGACGATCGAGAGTCCCAGCCCGCTGCCGGTGGGGGATTGGGTTTCGCCCTCCTGCTCGTCCATCCGCGTGCGCGACTTGTCGATCCGGTAGAAGCGCTCGAACAGGTGCGGGATGTGTTCCGGCGGGATGCCGGGCCCGTTGTCTGAGACGCGCACCCAGGTCGATCCGTCCGCCGCACCGGTCTCGATGCGGACCCATTTGTCTTCCCCGTCCGTATACTTGATGCCGTTCTCGACCAGGTTGCTGACCATCTGGATCAGGTACTGGCGGTCTCCGGAAAGGCGCGCCTCCGGCAGGTCGCCGGTTTCCAGCCGGACGCCTTTGCGGGCGGCCAGCGAGTTCAGGCGTTCCACGGTCTCGACGGCCACGTCGCTCAGGTCCACCGGTTCTTTCTCGATCATGGTCTGGCCGGCGTCCATGCGGGCCAGCATCAGCAGGTCGTTGACCAGGCTGGTCATGAAATCGTTCTCGCTGCGGATGACGGTCAGGGCGTGCTGATAGTCGTCGGCCGAGCGGCGGGCGGCCAGGGCGCGGCTGGTTTCCAGGTTGACGATCGTCAGCGGGGTGCGCAGTTCGTGGCTGGCGTCCGCGACGAACTGGCGCTGGCGCTCGAAAGCTGCCTGCAGGCGCCCAAGCATCCCGTCGAACGTATCGGCGAGCTCCCCGAGCTCGTCTTTGCTCTTCATATTCAGGCGGCGGCTCAGATCCGTTTCCCCGATGGACCGGGCGGTCTGGGTAATGGTATGTACGGGGCGCATGGCCCGGTCGGCCAGCCAGTAACCGCCCAGCAGGGCGATCACCAGGGTAAGCAGGCTGCCGGCGATCAGGGTGAAGAGGAGCTTGTTGACCAGCCCGTACGGATCGGCCGGACTGCCGAGGATGACCAACCCGCCCCGCCCGGACATGCCCAGGATTGGGACGGTGACGAAAATGTAATTGGCCTGAGGCGAGCTGCCTCCTTCCATCCAGGCGGTGATCCCACCGACCGGCGTCCGGTTGTGTTCGCTTTCCTGCTCGGCCCGCGCTGCCAGTTGGACGACGGATTGGGCGGGCAGCGGTCCGTGACTGGCCAGCACTTCCCCGGTCGGTCCCAGGAAGACCAGCACGTCCGTGTCCTGCAACACGCCCGGGGGAACGAGCAGGCCGTTCGGGGTGACGGTCACCCCAACTTCCAGGGCGGCCATTTTGCGCTCGAGCCGGAACTGCGAATCGCCGTGGATGTCGCGCACCTGGTTGATGTAGACGAAGAGACTGAAGACGACCAGCACGATGGCCAGGATGACGCTGTACCAGAGGACCAGCCGGAAGCGGATGCTGTGCAGGACTGCACCCACGCGCTTCCAGAATGGCGAGGGCTTGATGACGCTCATTACTTGTCCTCCGGCACGTGGATGCGATATCCGGCCCCGCGCACGGTCTCGAGCAGCTTGACCGAGCAGGGGTCGTCGATCTTCCGGCGCAGCCGGCGGATGTAAACGTCCACCACATTGGATGCAACGATGTGGTCGTAGCTCCACAAATGCTCTTCGGCCATCTCGCGGGTGATCAGGCGGTTGGGGTGGCGCATCAAATATTCCAGCAGGGAAAATTCCTTGGCGGTGAGTTCGATCGTTTCCCCGCCGCGCTGGATGGTGTGGGTGGCCGGATCCAATTCCAGGTCGGCCACGCGGATCACGCCCGATTTGCTGGACGATTCACGCCGCAGCAGGGCGCGGATGCGGGCGCGCAGTTCGTCCATTTCGAACGGTTTGACCAGGTAATCGTCCGCCCCGCTGTCCAGGCCGATGACGCGGTCTTCCAGGGCGTCCCGGGCGGTCAGCATCAGGATCGGGGTGGCGACCCGCCGGTTGCGCAGCTCCCGGCAGACCTCCAGGCCGTCCTTTCCCGGCAGCATGATGTCCAGGATGATGACGTCATAGCCAGAGATGCGGCCGGCTTCCTCGCCCTCGATGCCATCGTAGGCGGCATCCACGACGTAGCCGTCTTCCTGCAGGATCAGCTTGAGGGTGTCGCTCAGGCGACGATTGTCTTCCACCAACAAAATCCGCATAGCGGCTCTCCATATGTCATCGATTTCGATTAAATTGTAGCACGCAAAGATGACCGCAGGATGAAAGCCCGGGATGGGGAAAGCTGTCCGATAGCCCCCTTTCGAGGCTGGGCGGAAGGCGGATTTCGGATAATTCATCCTGTGTTCATCTTGATTTTATATACTGCTTTCATATTTACTTAGGAGAATAACCATGCGTAAACAAGTCGTTGCATTTTTGGCAGCAATCCTCATCACCGGCGCGGTGGCGTCGTCCATGCTGGTGGTTGGCGTAAGCGCCGCCGTCAACCCGAACGGTGTTGCGGTTTCGAATTCGCCTGCCTCGGCGGCTGTCAACAGCCCTGCCAGCGGGAATTCCACCCAGGCTCAAGTTGCCCAACTGCAGAGCGAGATCGCCCAGTACCAGGCCCGTGAGCAGCAGTACCAGGCTGCCCTGAACAGTGACAACCAGCAGTTGAGCCAGGCTTCCCAGGAAATGCAGATGATCCAGCAGTTGCTCGTCTATCTGCAAAACCGCGGCATCATCCAGATCGATCAACAGGGCCAGATCACCGTGATCGGTCGCCCCGGGAACTAAGGTGAAGACTATGAAGCCATTCAGGAAAGCTTTGCGCCTCTGGTTCGTGATCGCCAGCGTCTTCAGTTTCCTGGGCGGATGGGTCCTCCTGGCCCACTCCCCCAAACCGGTTCAGGTCACTTCGGCCCGCTCATCTGCCTTGGCGAACCTGCCTCCCATCCAGGCTTTTGGCAGCAACGTCAATAACAACGGTCTGGGCTTTTTCTCGAACGTCGCCCCGGCCACTGCCCAGCAAAATTCAGGTTTTCCCCTGCTGATGACAGGCGGCTCATAAATTCTATGGAAACGGTCAGCTTTCGCGCCATGAATACCGACATCCTGCTGGCCGCCGAGGGTGATCCCTCCCGGCTGGCGGATGGATTCGAACGGGCGCAGCAGTTCATCCGGGCGAGCGAGGTGCGCTTCACCCGCTTCTCCGAACAGAGCGAACTTTCGGAACTCAATCGCTCGTCCGGGAAGTGGTTCGAATCCTCGCCGGATATGTTCGATGTCCTGACGTTGGCCCGCCGGTTCTATCACCTGACCCGCGGACTGTTCGACCCGTCCATCCTGCCAGACCTGAAGCGGGTGGGTTATGACCGCAGCATGGACCTGCTGCGGGAGCAGGGCGCCGCGCCTCTCCTGGAAACGCTCCTGTCTGCCGAGCATGCCTCCTTCAGCGAAGTGGACCTGGACGAAACGCGTCGGGCCGTGCGTCTGCCTGCCGGGATGATGATCGACCTGGGCGGGATCGCCAAGGGCTGGATCGCCGAACAGGCGGCTGTGCTCCTCTCCCGGGATGCCTCCGCCTGCGCGGTCAACGCCGGCGGGGACATGTTCCTGGTCGGGCTTCCGGAAGGGAAGGAGCAGTGGCCGGTGGCCCTCGAAGATCCGCTCCATCCGGATACTGTCCTGACCTCCCTGCGGGTTGGACCGGGCGGCGTGGCGACTTCGGCCATTACGAAGCGGACCTGGAAGCAGGGTGAACACGAACGCCACCATCTCATCGATCCCCGCACCAGCGAGCCGGCCGTCACAGACTGGCTGAGCGTCACGGTCATCTCCCCGCACGGCTACGAAGCGGAGGTATTTGCGAAAGCCCTGTTGATCGCCGGGCCGCTCGAATCCGAAGAAATCACCCGCAACAGCGGGATCCAGTTATCCTACCTGGCTGTCGACCGGGACATGAAGATCTGGGGCAGCCAAAAAAGCTTGGAGCATATCTATGTCAACACAGCAACCTTCTAGTCAAACGAAATCGATCTCCCTCTGGCGGGTGTTCGTCAGCTTCCTGGCCACTGCATTCATTCTCGGACTCATCCTGACCGGCGCACTGGTCGCCATGACCCCGGCCGGCCAGACGATCTCAAAATTCTTCGCCTGGCTCTTCGCCGCAGACAGCGTCCAGATCTGGTGGTACGTCACCCGGGCTTCCGGCATCATCGCCTACCTGCTCCTGTGGTTTTCCACCGTGCTCGGCCTGGCCGTCACCAGCAAATACCTGGATGGCATGCTGGATCGCATCTTCACCTATGATTTCCATGAGTTCATCTCGCTGCTCGCCGTGGGGTTCACGCTCGTGCATGTGATCGTCCTGACCTTCGATCGCTACCTGCCCTATTCGATTGCCCAGGTCCTGGTCCCGTTCATTTCCCCCTATCGCCCATTTTGGGTCGGCGTCGGCGTTCTGGGCTTCTATCTCGTCCTGTTGGTCACGATCACCTTTTACCTCCGCAACCGGATCGGGACACGGACATTCCGGGTGATCCATTACCTGAGCCTGCTCAGTTATATCGGTGTGACTCTGCACGGATATTACGCCGGCACGGACACGGCCCTGCCGAGCATGCGGATGCTATACGAGCTTACCGGGTTGGCCGTGCTCTTCCTGACGGTCTACTGGCTGGTGCTTCTCGGGATGCGCAGGTTGGAGGCCCGCCGGCAGCAGGCGGTCCTCGCCGCAGGCCGTGCGACGCAGCAACGTCAATTCCCTGCCCGGTAGCTTCGTTGATTAAAAAAGCGCCGGTTCGGATTTCCGAAC